>CANBUA010000280.1 GCA_947372535.1 Burkholderiales bacterium | reverse complement strand
AAGTGATCGATGTCATCGACTTCGCCACGGCCATTGCGCAGCTCGACCAGGATCTTGACCACGGCCAGGATGTCCGCATTGGACAAGGTCATGGGGCCGATGCCTTCGTCGCGGCCCACGCGGGCGTTGAACTTCATGCGGCCCACGCGTGACAGGTCGTAGGTGTCTTCCGAGTAGAACAGGCGCTGGAACAGGGCCTGCACGGCGTCTTCAGTGGGCGGCTCGCCGGGGCACATCATGCGGTAGATGGCCACGCGGGCGGCCAACTCGTCGGCCGTCTCATCGGTGGCCAGCGTTTGCGAGATGTAGGCGCCTTGGTCCAGTTCATTGGTGAACAGGACTTCGATGTCGCGGATGCCGGCCACGCGCAGCTTCTTGAGCAGCGCTTCGGTCAACTCTTCGTTGGCCTTGGCAATGATCTCGCCGGTGTCCGGATCGATCTGGTTCTTGGCCAACATGCGGGCCAGCAGGTAGTCCTCAGGCACGCTGATGTGGGTGGTGCCCGATTGCTCCAGGGCGCGGGTGTGACGCGCGGTGATCCGCTTGTCCTTCTCGATGACGACCGCACCGGACTTGTCGGTGATGTCGAAACGAGCCACTTCGCCCTTGAGGCGCTCAGGCACATAGGCCATTTGCGCGCCGGAATCCATGAGCTTGAACTGGTCGTTCTGGAAGAACGTGGCCAGGATCTGCTCGTTGTTCATGCCGATCGCCTTCAGCAGCGTCGTCACCGGCATCTTGCGGCGGCGGTCCACGCGGAAGTACAGCAGATCCTTCGGGTCGAACTCGAAATCGAGCCACGAGCCGCGGTACGGGATGATCCGTGCCGAGAACAAGAGCTTGCCCGAGCTGTGCGTCTTGCCCTTGTCGTGCTCGAAGAACACGCCAGGCGAGCGGTGCAGCTGCGAGACGATGACACGCTCGGTGCCGTTGATGATGAAGGAGCCGTAGTCGGTCATCAGGGGCACTTCGCCCATGTAGACCTCTTGCTCTTTCACTTCCTTGACCACCTTGGACTGGGACGTGGACGTCTCGCGGTCATAGATGATCATCTGCAGGCGCGCGCGCACGGCGGCCGCAAAGGTCAAACCCCGTTGCTGACACTCACGCTCATCGAAACCTGGACGGGCAATGTTGTAGTCCAGGAATTTCATCTCCACGAAACCGTTGTGCGAAACAATCGGGAACGCCGAGAGAAAAGCAGCCTGCAAGCCTTCAGGCCTGCGGCTCTTTTGCGGGACATCTTTTTGAAGGAAAGCCACATAGGCCTCTTTCTGCATCGTGAGCAGATAAGGAACCTTCAAAACGCTGCCGCGTTTGCCGAAGCTCTTGCGGATACGCTTGCGTTCGGTGTAGCTGTAGGGGGTTGTTTGCGCCATAAACTCTCCGTGCGAAAACCTCGGGTTTTCGAATCGAATATCACCGTCGTCTGGCCGAGACTCGGGCGTTGTTCGGCGACTGGCCATTCAGACATTGCGTCTGGGGCTTGGTGGTTGGCCACTACCAACCTATGGCTGACAACCAGGGTGCAGTAGCTAGTACGCACCCCGGCTCGACCAAACCGGTTCTCCGCAGTCGGTTCAGAGAACACTCGAAAAGCCGACCAGTGTAATACGGATCGGTCTTTCGGGTGCTCTCAAGGGCATAAACCCTTGAAAAGCCGAAAGCTGCTCCTGCGAGAGGAGCAGCTTGCCGTGACTTGAAGATGGCCTGCCAGAAGGCAAGCCATCATCCAAATTACTTGACTTCGGCCTTGGCGCCAGCGTCGGTGAGCTTCTTGGCAGCGGCGTCGGCGTCAGCCTTAGGCACAGCTTCCTTGACGTTCTTGGGGGCGCCGTCAACCAGGTCCTTGGCTTCTTTCAAGCCCAGACCGGTGATTTCACGGACAGCCTTAATCACGCCGACCTTGTTGGCGCCAGCTTCGAGCAGAACGACATTGAATTCGGTCTTCTCTTCAACGGCAGCAGCGGCACCGCCACCGCCAGCGCCGGCAGGTGCTGCCATGGCAGCAGCGGACACGCCGAACTTCTCTTCGATGGCCTTGACCAGTTCGTTGAGTTCCATGACGGACATGCTGTCCAGGGCGGTCAAGAATGCATCTTTATCGAAAGCCATTTTGGGTTCCTTAAATCGGTTGAATATTGAAAATTCGGTACGGTTTGCCTGAACGGATCAGGCAGCGGGTGCTTCGGCAGCCGGCGCAGCGTCAGCAGCAGGGGCAGCATCGGCGGCAGGTGCTTCGTCAGCAGCGGCAGCGGGGACGTCGCCGCCACCCTTTTGCTCGCTGATGGCCGCCAGCACGCGGGCGAAGCCCGAGATCGGCGATTGCAGCAGGCCGCAGATCTGAGCCAGCAGCACTTCCTTGCTGGGGATCGAAGCCAGGGCCTTCACGGCGTTGGCGTCGAGCGCCTTGCCTGCGTAAGCACCAGCCTTGATGACCAGCTTGTCGTTGCTCTTGGCAAAGTCAGCGATGACTTTGGCTGCTGCCACGGCATCTTCAGAGAAACCGTAGATCAGCGGGCCGCTCATGCTCTCGGCGACGACTTCAAAAGGCGTACCGGCAACAGCGCGGCGAGCCAGGGTGTTCTTCAGCACGTGAAGATACACACCCTGAGCGCGCGCGTTCTTGCGCAGTGCGTCCAGTTGAGCCACCGTGAGACCGCGGTACTCAGCCAGTGCAAGCGTCTGCGACTTGCCCGCTTGGGCAGCCACTTCGGCAATGACGGCTTCTTTCTCGTTGCGATTGAGACTCAAGGTCTACTCCTTCAAAAACATGCCCTTGTGCGTCACAGGCCATGGGGCCTGAGGCGCTTGGGGGCACACCCATGTTCAGCGACCTTCTGTCTCGGGGAACCCATGCGGATCGGCCTTTCGAGGAGCCCATCTCATGGAAAAAACCTTCAACAGCGGGACCGCCATCTGCGTAGGCTTGGCGTTTAAGCCCGCAGCTGCCTATAAAACGAGCACAGCTTTGGACGCCTACGGTCTTTGATAGCCCACAGCCTCGCGGCCATGGCCCACCAATTCTTTGCAAGTGCCCTCGCCAGACACGCGAGGGACCCGGCTGAAAACGGCTTGCGCCGCCTTCAGCAATGTGTGTTCACCAACCAGCTGATCAAGCAGCAGGGTTGATGGTGCCGATGTCGACGCGAACGCCAACACCCATCGTCGAGGACACCGCCACCTTGCGCAGGTAGACGCCCTTGGACGTGGCAGGCTTGGCCTTGGTCAGCGCATCCAGCAGCGCGGCCAGGTTGCCCTTGAGCTTGTCGGCGTCGAACGAACGACGACCGATGGTGCCGTGGACGATGCCGCCCTTGTCGATGCGGAACTGCACTTGACCAGCCTTGGCGTTGCGCACAGCTTGTGCGACGTCAGGGGTCACGGTGCCAACCTTGGGGTTAGGCATCAGGCCACGAGGACCCAGCACTTGACCCAGGGTACCGACGATGCGCATGGCGTCCGGCGAGGCGATGACCACGTCGAAGTTGATGTTGCCGGCCTTGATTTGTTCGGCCAGGTCTTCCATGCCAACCAGATCGGCGCCAGCGGCGCGGGCTTCGTCAGCCTTGGCGCCTTGCGTGAACACGGCGACGCGTTTGGTCTTGCCGGTGCCGTTGGGCAGCACGACGGCGCCACGAACGACTTGGTCCGACTTCTTGGCATCCACGCCCAGTTGCACGGCCACGTCGATGGATTCATCGAACTTGGCGACGGCAGCCGACATGACCAGGCCCAGGGCCTCGTCGATGTTGTAGAGCTTGTTGGTGTCGATCTTGCCTTGTTGGGCTTGTTGACGCTTGGTGAGCTTGGCCATGATCAGACTCCTTCCACAATCACGCCCATCGAGCGGGCAGAACCAGCGATGGTACGAACAGCTGCGTCGAGGTCGGCAGCGGTCAAGTCCTTCTGCTTGGTCTTGGCGATTTCTTCGATTTGGGCGCGCGTCAGCTTGCCCACCTTGTCAGCTTGGGGACGGGCCGAACCCTTGTCCAGCTTCAAGGCCTTCTTGATCAGCACGGTGGCTGGCGGCGTCTTGAGGACAAAGGTGAAGGACTTGTCCGCGAACGCCGTGATGACGACGGGCAGGACCAGACCGGGTTCCATCGCGGAAGTCTGGGCGTTGAACGCCTTGCAGAATTCCATGATGTTCAGACCGCGCTGACCCAGTGCAGGGCCGATGGGTGGCGAAGGGTTTGCCTTGCCGGCGGGGATTTGCAGCTTGATGAAGCCGATGATCTTCTTGGCCATAACTAATCTCCTAGAACCGCCCGACGGCCACGCCGGTACGGTTGAGTCAAACGCCAGGCATGGCACCGATGAACGGCACGACCTGGCTCCTCTTGACGCGGTCTCGTTCGCGCCTGGTACGGAAGGTGATTGCGCCACCTTGCGGTAGCGGCCCCGCCTTCAGGGCCTTGTTTGGTGGATCAGATTTTCTCGATCTGATCGAAGTCCAGCTCGACCGGGGTGGCACGACCGAAAATCGTGACCGACACGCGCAGCTTGGACTTGTCGTAGTTGACTTCTTCGATGGAACCGTTGAAGTCGGTGAAAGGACCTTCCTTGACGCGGACGACCTCGCCGACTTCCCACTCCACCTTGGGCCGGGGCTTCTCGATGCCCTCTTGCATCTGGTTGACGATCTTCATGACCTCGTCTTCCGAAATGGGCGAGGGGCGGTTCTTGGCGCCGCCGACAAAACCGGTGACCTTGGAGGTGTTCTTGACCAAGTGCCAGGTGTCGTCACTCATGATCATTTCGACCAGGACGTAACCAGGGAAGAAGCGACGCTCGGTCACGGACTTCTTGCCGTTCTTGATCTCGACGACTTCTTCGGTGGGCACCAGGATGCGGCCGAATTGCTCTTGCATGCCGGCGCGGTCGATGCGCTCGCGCAGGTTGCGCTCCACGGCCTTTTCCATGCCGGAATAGGCGTGAACCACGTACCACCGCAGGGGGACGGTCGTGGCGGCAAGGGTGGTTTGAACGTCGCTCATGGGATCACCTTGTGTGTAGATGGGGGCTGCCGGCTCAACGATGCCAACCCAGGGCCACGCTGTAGATCAGCCATTCAAGGAGTTTGTCAACGCCCCAGAGGAAGAGCGCCATGACCACCACAAATGCAAAAACGTACAAGGTCATCTGGCGGGCCTCAATGACCGTGGGCCAGACCACCTTGCGCAATTCCTTGATCGAATCCTGACCGAAGGCGATCAACTCTTTGCCGGACTCGGACGTGAAAAACACGGCGACCGCAGCGGCCAACAAGGCCAGCAAGGCGATCACGCGCAGCCACATGTCCTGTTTGCCCAGGAGGTAGAACGCGGCCACGGCGCCGACCAGCAACAGGCCGGTGGCCACCAGCTTGGCTTTATCCGCGCCGTCGGAGACGGTTTCAACTTGTGTGGTGGACATGAAAGACTTCAGGCTTGACTTGAGGCAGCAAAGCCCGCACGACCTTTGGGGGTCTGCGGGCTGCTGTGATACAGCGACAGTTTGATGTCAGCGATGAGGGTTCAGCATCTGGCAGGGGCAGTAGGAATCGAACCTACAACCTTCGGTTTTGGAGACCGACGCTCTGCCAATTGAGCTATGCCCCTACTGGCCAAAAACTGAACTGCGTAGTGTACTCGATGTACTCGATTTAGGCGAGGATCTTGGCAACCACGCCGGCGCCGACGGTGCGACCGCCTTCACGGATGGCGAAGCGCAGGCCTTCTTCCATGGCGATGGGGGCGATCAGCTTGACCGTGATCGACACGTTGTCGCCGGGCATGACCATTTCCTTGTCGGCTGGCAACTCGATCGAGCCGGTCACGTCCGTCGTGCGGAAATAGAACTGAGGGCGGTAGTTGTTGAAGAAAGGCGTGTGACGGCCGCCTTCATCCTTGCTCAGCACATAGATCTCGCCGGTGAAGTGCGTGTGTGGCTTGATGGAGCCGGGCTTGCACAGCACTTGGCCGCGCTGCACGTCTTCACGCTTGGTGCCGCGCAG
>CANBUA010000279.1 GCA_947372535.1 Burkholderiales bacterium | reverse complement strand
TACGTCACCGAGGAAGAGCCGTACCCCTACGGGTGATGCGTGTTCTGCCGGCGGTTCAGGCCGCCATGACCTGAACCGGCACCGCGCTGAAAGCCGCATTGCCACTGACTGAATCGGTCAGGCGGTCGTCGGTCAAATCGTTGATGCTGGCGCCTGCATGGGCCTGGGCCACGCGCAGGGCCGTGCCTTGGCGGTCGTGGCCCCAGCCATGCGGCAAGCTGACCACGCCGGGCTTGATGTCCTCCGTGATGTGCAAGGGCATGGACACCTGGCCCACGCGCGATTGCACCTGCACCTGCTGGCCGGGCATCAACTGGCGTGCCTGGGCATCGAGCGGGTGCATCCACAGCACGCAGCGCACTTTGCCCGAGACCAGTCGTTCGCTGTTGTGCATCCATGAGTTGTTGCTGCGCACATCGCGCCGGCCGATGAGCTTGAGCATGGTGGCCGAGGCGCCATGTTCTGGCTTGGCGATGAGCTCAGCTTGCAAGGCGGGCAGCGCAGCGCGGATGGGCACGGGCAGCAGTCGCACACGTCTGCGTTGCTGGCGCAAGGTGTCGATCAGGCCGGGTCGCAATGGCCCCAGGTCGATGCCTTCAGGGTGGTCGAGCAACTGCTTGAACGAGACCTTGTAGGCGTTGCGAAGCCAGGCGATGCGCAAGAGGCTGCGTGGGCTCAGGCTTGACATCAGCCCGCGTGTGGCCAAGCCTTTGAGCCGCGCGAACACGCTGGCTTTTTCGCTGCCCCAGATGCGACCGGCGTAGCGCTTGGCCAGCGCTGAATAGATCTGCCAATCATCCAGCGTGCCGGCGGGTTTGGCGACGATGGGCGGGCTGTAGCGCGTCACATTGCGCACGGCCAGCAGCAGGAAGACGAGGTCGTAGTGGTCATGCTCGACGAAGCAGGTCGGCGGCAGGATCACGTGGGCGTGGCGGGTGGTCTCGTTGATGAAAAAATCGATGGCCGCCATGAAATCCAGGCCGTGCAAGGCCTGGTCAAGTTGGCGTCCATTGGGGGTGGACAGCACCGGGTTGCCGCAGGAGGTGACCAAGGCGCGGACCTGGCCGGCGCCGGGCGTGAGCATCTCCTCGGCCATCGTGGCCACGGGCAACTCGCCGCTGAACTCGGGTGCTTGGCGAACGCGGCTGCGCCACACGTTGTAGTGGCCCGGGCTGAGCAGGCCCATCTTGATCAGGTCCAAGGCTGGGTGGGTGAGCAGGGTGCCGCCTTCGCGGTCCACATTGCCGGTCAGCAGGTTGATCACCTGGATGGCCCATTGGCAGATCACGCCATGGGCCTGGGTGGACACGCCCATGCGGCCATAACAGGCTGCTGCCGGGCTGCGCGCCAGTTGGCGGGCTATGCGACGGGTGCTCTCGGCATCAATGCCGGTGAAGGCCGCTGTGGCAGTGGGCGAAAACGGCTGGACGGCTTCTTGCAGTGCCGGCAGATCATCCAGCATGTCCTGCCAGCGGTCGGGCTTGATCAATTGCTCGGTCAGCAGCGTGTGCAGCAAGGACATCAGCCAGGCCGCGTCACTGCCGGGCGTGATGAAGTGGTGCTCGTCGGCCACGGCGGCGGTCTCGGTGCGGCGCGGGTCGATCACCACGAGTTGGCCGCCACGCTGCCGCAAATCCTTGAGGCGGCGGCGCACATCGGGCACGGTCATCAGGCTGCCGTTGCTGGCCAGGGGGTTGGCGCCGATCACCAACAGGTATTGCGTGCGGTCGATGTCCGGGATGGGCAGGCGCATCTGGTGGCCATAGAGCCAAAGCGCGGCCATGTGGTGTGGCAGTTGATCGACCGAGGTGGCCGAATAGCGGTGGCGCGTGCGCAATTGCGAGAAGAACAAATGGCCGTGGGTCGAGTTGCCCCAGTTGTGGATGCTGGGATTGCCCTGGTAGACAGCCACGGCGTTGGCGCCATGCGCCTCGCGCACCTTGGCGAGGCCTTCTATGACCAGGTCGAAGGCTTCATCCCAGCCGATTTGTTGCCAGGTGGTTTGACCGTCTTTGACAACGCGCTTGACGGGCTGGCGCAAGCGGTCGGGGTCTTCGTGCAGGTCCTTGAGGGCGACGGCCTTGGGGCAGATGTGGCCACGTGAGAGCGGGTCGGCTTCGTTGCCGCGCACGGCGGTGATGCGCTCGGTGCCTTGCTCAGAGGTCTGCACGGTGAAGGTCACACCGCAGATGGCCTCGCACAGGTTGCACACGCCGTGGACGTCGCGACTCGCGACGGGGCTGAAGGCCGAGGCCGGGGGCACTGACATGGGCGGAGGTCCGTTCGAAGGGCTGGCCGCTAGTCTGCCACCGTTGGGGCCGATTTGAGCAGGAAAGCGCTGGCGGCCTGGCTCAAGGCCTGGGCATCGGCATCGGCCTGATCAAGGCGCCTGAGCAGCCAGGGCATGGGCGAGCTGTCGGCACCGGGCTGTTCACTGCTCAGCGGCGGGGTGGTTGCGCTGTCATCGTCGGGCGATGGGGTGTTGGGGTTGGGCCCTGCGGTCGATGCTGATTTGAAGTGATCGAGCATCCGCTCATCGGCCTGGCTGAGCACGGCCAACGTGAGCGCCGGGTCGAAATCAGCCTGGCGGGCCAGCAGCAAGCCGCGGATGCCGGCGATCTGGCCTGTCAAGCGGTGGCTGCGCACCAGCACGGCCTCCAGGGTTTGCAAGGAACCGCGTTGAGAGGAGGGCTCCTTGTGCATGCGTTGCAGCGATTGGGTCAGCAGCCAGAGGGCGTCATAAACCTCGCGGCGCGCGTGGCTTCCGCGCACGCCCAGGGTGCTTTGCACCCCCTGGCCCAGCACGTGGTGGGCATAACGCGCCTGAGCCCGCAGCAGGCGGCCCACCAGCTTGGGCAACTGGTGCCGCTCCCAGGCGGGCCACAAGTAGCTGAAGCCCCAGGCCAGTCCGGCGCCGACCAGGGTGTCGCCCAGGCGCTCCACGGCAGCCACGGGCAGCAGGTGGCCTTGCGCGGCATGGCTTTGCAGCAGGGCCAGCACGGCACCGGCCATGGAGGTGATGCGGTAATCGACCAGCGCATAAGCATGGGCCAGGCTCAATGCCACGGCGAGCACCGCCAGCACCACCCACCCTTCAGGGTGCAAGGCCAGCAAGCCAGAAGCGAACAGGCAACCCGCCACGGTGCCGATGACGCGGGCATTGCGCCGGGCGAGCGTTTGCTCCAGATTGCCGCGCATCACCACGGCCACGGTCATCAGCAGCCACTGGGGGTGGCTGGTCCAGGGTGTGGCGTGGGCCAGCAAGTAGGCGCAAGCCATGGCGGCCGTGGCGCGGGCCGCATGGCGCAGCACGGGCGATTGCCGGTTCAAACTGGCGCGCAGGTTGGCCAGCGGCCAGTCTGTGGGCGAGCGCATGGCGTGCAGCACGGCGGTGTCGACGGGTGTGCTGTGATCAGGCGAGGCCAAAGTGCCGGCCAGGCGCTGAACGCCATGGCGCAGGTGGGCGTGGCGACGCTGGAGCGAGAGCAGGGTGGCGGCGAGGTGGGCGGGCGCAAGCGATGTCGCGGCTGGGGTCGCTGCCAGTGGCGGGTCGACGTCGGCTGGCGATGCAGGCCAGGGTTGATCTCGCGTGATGCCGGTGGCCATCTGCATCAGATGCAAGGCCAGGCCTTTGAGCTCGTGGCCCCACCGCAGCAAGGAATCGGGCACGGGCGTGTCGTGCGGCCAGCGGTCCAGGTCGAGCTGGCAGGCCAGCACCAAGTCGCGCACATCGACGATGCCGATGAAGCCAGGGATCCAGCGCTGCGCATGGGGGCGCTCGGTCTGGCTGTAGAGCAGGTCGCGCGTTTGCTGCAGCACATCGGCGATGGCGGCCTGCTGGCGCACGAGTGGCAGCAAGGCGCTGTCGTGGTGGTGCTGAGGCGTGGCTGTGCCTGATGCACTGGACGCCCGCGAAGGCAAGCTGCTTAACCAATCGGCCTGCGCGTCGATCAGGCGGGCCAGGGCACGCAGGCTGTCGGCCACCGCCAAGGTCTGATAACGTGCCGCCAGCAGCCGCGTGCTCACCAGGGCCCAAGCCACCATGGCCACCGCGCCCACGGTCACCCAGCCCAGGTGCACCCAGCGCGCTGTGCCTGTCAGCGAAGCATGGTCGAAGGCCGCCATCTGGAACACCATGGCCAGGATCATGGCGAAGGTGAGCGGGCCGCCGCGCTTGCCCCAGGCGGTCCACAAGATGGCGCTGAAAGTGATGCCCATCACGGCCAGGCCCATGGCCAGGCGCTGCCCGTGGCAAAAGGCCACGATCACCGCCACCAGCAAGCTGCCCAAGGCGGCCATCACCATGGGCCGCGTCTTGGCCTGTGTCGGGGTGATGGTGTCGGCGATGCTGACCACGGCCGCGCCGGACGAGGCGATCAAGGCCGTGCCCATGTCGGTGGCCAGCGCCACCAGCGTGGTGATGCAGGCCAGGCCCACGCCCACGCTGAGGCCGTTGACCAAGTGGGCGGGCAGGCGCCGCGCCAGGCGCTGTGCCAAATTCAAGGGTGACAAGGTCTCGGCCTGCATCACCCTGTCCCTGTTTGACGCGTGCGGCTCAGGCCTCGCGGCGCAGCGCGGGGAAGAGGATCACGTCGCGGATGTTGGGGGCGTCCGTCAACAGCATCATCAAGCGGTCAATGCCGATGCCGCAGCCACCGGTGGGCGGCAGGCCGTATTCCAGCGCGCGGATGTAGTCGGCTTCGAAGTACATGGCTTCTTCGTCGCCCGCTTCCTTGGCGTTGGCCTGGGCGGCAAAGCGCGCGGCTTGTTCTTCCGCGTCGTTCAACTCGCTGAAACCGTTGCCGTATTCGCGGCCGGTGATGAAGAGCTCGAAGCGCTCGGTGATCGACGGATCGGCGTCGGAGGCGCGCGCCAACGGCGAGACCTCGACGGGGTAGTCGATGATGAAGGTGGGTTGCCAGAGTTGCTCTTCCACCTTGGCCTCGAACAGGCCAAATTGCAACTCGGCCAGGCTCCAGCGGGCGGGCGGTTCTTCGCCGGCGGCTTTCAGGCGGGCGCGCAGCACCTCGGCGTCGCCGGCCTCTTCCAGGCTCAGGCCGGCGAACTGCACCAGCGAGTCGCGCACGGTCAGGCGCGCAAAGGGCGATTCCAGGTCCACGTCCTTGCCACCGTAGGTGAGCTTGGCGGTGCCGACAGCGGCGCGCGCGGCGTGGCGCAGCACCTCTTCGGTGAAGTCCATCAGGTCGCGGTGGTTCCACCAAGCCGCGTAGAACTCCATCATGGTGAACTCGGGGTTGTGCCGCACGGACACGCCCTCGTTGCGGAAGTTGCGATTGATCTCGAAGACGCGCTCGAAGCCGCCGACCACCAGGCGCTTGAGGTAGAGCTCGGGCGCGATGCGCAGGAACATCTCCTGGTCCAGCGCGTTGTGGTGGGTGGTGAAGGGCTTGGCGTTGGCGCCGCCGGGGATGGGGTGCATCATCGGCGTCTCGACCTCGAGGAACTCGTGATCGACCATGAACTGGCGGATCGAGGCGATGGCCTTGCTGCGGGCGATGAAGCGCGAGCGCGAGTGCTCGTCCACGATCAGGTCGACGTAGCGCTGGCGGTACTTCTGTTCCTGGTCGGTCATGCCGTGGAATTTGTCAGGCAGCGGGCGCAGCGATTTGGTCAGCAGGCGGATGGTGGTGACGCGGATGGACAACTCGCCCGTCTTGGTCTTCATCAGCGTGCCTTCGGCGCCCAGGATGTCGCCCAGGTCCCAGTGCTTGAAGGCCTGCAAGGCGTCAGCGCCCACGGCGTCCAGCGTCACGTAGACCTGGATGCGGCCGGTGGCATCTTGCAAGGTGCCGAAGCAGGCCTTGCCCATGACGCGCTTGAGCATCAGGCGTCCGCCCACGCTGACCGTGACGGCTTGCGCTTCCAGCGGCTCGGCCTCGGTGGCGTCGTGGGCCGCGTGCAGCGGGCCTGCGCGGTGGGCCGGCTTGAAGTCGTTGGGGAAGGCCACGCCCTGGGCCCGGATCGCGGTCAGTTTCTCGCG
>CANBUA010000278.1 GCA_947372535.1 Burkholderiales bacterium | reverse complement strand
GACGAGGTGCAGATCCTCTCGCCTGTGACGCGCGATCAGCAGTTTCTCTGCCAGGGCGCCAACTACCGCCAGCACATGATCGAGTCCGGCATGGACCCCGATGCCAAGTCCTACAACATGATCTTCACCAAGGCGACGAGCTGCATCGTTCCCGCCAACAGCGATCTCATCAAACCCGCCCGCGTGCGGTTTCTGGACTACGAGATTGAACTCGGCCTGGTGCTCAAGCGCGATGTGCTGAGCAAGACGGCGGTCACGGATGCCAATCTGCACGAGTTCGTGGCCGGCCTCGTCATCGTCAATGACTATTCGGCACGTGACATCCAGATCCCTCAGACGCAGTTCTACAAAGGCAAGAGCTTCCGCACCTTCGGCCCCGTCGGGCCCTACTTGTGCATGCTGACGAAGGCAGACATGAAGGAGCTCGGCCAGCTGCAGTTGACCCTGTCGGTGAATGGTCAGGTGCGCCAGAAGGACACGACGGCCAACCTGGTGTTCGGCCCAGCGGAGACCTTGACCGAGCTGTCCGGGGTGCAGGACTTGTACGCGGGTGACTTGTTGTCCACGGGCACGCCAGCGGGATGCGCCCTGACCGTCCCGTCGCCATTCAAGCAACGCATGGGTGCGCTGCTGCCCGAGGCCACGAAGTGGGCGATCTTCAACAAGATCCAAGCGGAACGCCAGGCCTACCTCAAGGCAGGCGACGTCGTTGAAGCGCGGATTCAAAGCGCCGATGGCCGCATCGACCTGGGTGTGCAGCGCAACAAGGTGGTCAACGGCAACTGACTGGATCGAAGCGCAGTGCGCAACGCTTCCGGTCTTTTCAATGAAGCTTGAGGAACATCAAGCTGAGAGCGCATCTCGTAATGACAATAGTGTCATTGTGAAACGCTTGTTGAAAGAGGGTGCCATGCGCAGTGCTCAATTGCCGTCAGGGGGGGCGTCGGTGTTCAACCGCGTTCGGATGGGCTACGCCGTCTTCCAGTCTCGGAAAATCGATGAGTGGAGAGCCTTGCTCAAGGATGGCTTGGGCATGCACGTCGAGTCGCATCAAGGCACGCTACAGGCCCGGCTGGACCAACAGCAGTGCCGGTTCCTGATTGAACCGGGCGATCAGGAAGATCTCGTGTCGCTGGGCCTGGAGTTGACCGACGACGAAGCCCTGCACATCGTGTTGCAAAGACTGCGCAGCCAGCGCATCGACGTGGCCGAGCAAAGCGGCCCGATGGCAGCCCTGCGCGGCGTGGAGAGGTTCTGGCGCTTCAAGGGCCCCAAAGGCTTGAACGTCGAGATCTACTGCCGCCCCTTGATGGGCGCCGTGCCGCTGCAGATGCTCAGCTCGGGCTACTTCACCGGTGAGCATGGCTTCGGCCATGTCGCCATCGTCACGAGGCGCCCCCAAGAAATGTTCGCGTTCTGGCGCGACATCTTTGACATCCGCCACACCGATGATGTGCATGCCCGCGTCTCAGGTGTGCTGTTGAACTTCGAGTTCCTGCGCTTCAACAAGCGCCACCACTCCATCGCACTGGCCTACACCCCGGGGCACATCAAACTGGACCCGATCCGCACCCGCATCCAGCATCTGGAAGTTCAGGTGGCTGCGCTGGACGACATGACGGCCGCCTATGAACGGTGCAAGAAGATGGGGGCCACCATCGCCATGGCGGTCGGCCAGCACGCCAACGACCGGGCCATCTCGTTCTATGTCAAAACGCCCTGCGGCTTCGACATCGAATGCGGCTGGAACCCGATTCCCGTTGTGGAAGAGAGCTGGAAGGGCGATATCTGGGACCGCATCAGCATCTGGGGGCACAAGCCCGATGGCGTGACCTGGGCGGACAGGGTTGGGCAGTTGGGGCGTGGCCTGGCGTCGCTCGCGAAGACCGAGTACCTGCCTGCCAAGGCATCGACCTGACCGACGCCAAGGGAAGTTGAACGTGAACGAACGCGATGATGGGGGCAAGGCCTCGGCTGCCCCCATGCGGTGGCGTCAGGCACCGCCTCCCGTGAACACGGCGCTGCACGTCGTGGGGATCGCCGGCTGGTCTGGCGCGGGGAAGACGACGCTGATCGAACGGCTGATCCCCGTGCTGCGCAATGCAGGGCATTGGGTGGCGACGGTCAAGCACGCGCACTGCGGATTCGACATCGATGTCCCGGGCAAAGACTCGTGGCGACACCGGCAAGCCGGCGCATGCGAGGTGGTGGTGGCGTCCGATCGGCGCGTCGCCGTCATCCGGGAAGCGCCCGCCGCAGCGGAACGCACGCTCGATGAGCTGTTGAAGGAGCTGACCCCACCCCGGGATGGGACCCCTTCGTGGGTGCTGGTCGAGGGCTTCCGTCACGATCGCATCCCCACCATCGAAGTGTGGCGCGCCACGCTGAACAAGCCGCTGCGTGTTCAGGACGGCAGGCTGCAGGCCGTGGCCACCACCGATCCTGGCGCTGCGTTCTTGGCTGAAGGCTGCGCCCATCTGCCCGCACTCGACCTCAACGACCCTCACGCCATCGTGGCTCACCTCCTGGGTTCGGCCTCCCGCTACCAGCGCACCACGGCCCATGACCCTGCTCTGGTGTCCGTGCGCGCGAGCGCGGGGCGTGTCACCGTGCAGACCCTGTTGCAGGCCCCTTCCCCCTTTCTTTCCTAGACGGTCCACCGCTTGAAAAAGATCGCCCTTCACACCATCCTCTACGCCTTGACGCAAGTCTTGCGCTTGACGGCCCGGCGCCACGCCAGTGTGGCCACCTTCATGCGCCAGCGCAATTGCGTGGCGCAGATCCGCCTCAAGGACGGGTCGGTGGCGCGTCACTATGTGTTCAGGGGCGGGCGCTTGACATCCGCTGCGGGCCTGCATCCTCGGCCCGATGTGGTGCTGACCTTCCGTGACGTGGCCACGGCGCTGACCTTCCTGATACCGCCGCCGGACCAGGCCGAAATCGTCAACGCCTGCAAGTCCTTCCGCGTCACCACGGATGGTCGGGATGATCTGGTCGTGTGGTTCATGCAGCTGCTCCAGAAGATCCCCACGGCCGATCTCAAGTTCGGCCGCAAGATGCCGGACGGCAGCACGCGCCTGACCACCAACACCAACGGTGGCCCGCTGTTCGTGTACGTGAAGGATGGGCGCATCGTGCGCATCACGCCCATCGATCTGGACGAGGCCGATGCGGCGAGCTGGGTCATCCAGGCACGGGGCAAGCACTTCACACCGAGGCGACAGGCGACGGTCAGCGCCCATGCCTTGACACTCAAGTCCTTGGTCTATTCCGACAAGCGCTTGCTCTACCCGATGAAGCGCGTGGACTTCGATGTCAAGGGCGAACGCAACCCTCAGAACCGGGGCAAGTCCGGCTACGTGCGCATCAGTTGGGAAGAAGCGCTCGACACCGTGGCCGCCGAGATCAAGCGCATGAAGCGCGATCACGGCCCCGGGGCCATGGCCATCTACCAGAGCTCGCACCACCAATGGGGCAATGTGGGCTACTACCTCAGCGCCATGCTGCGCTTTGGCAACCTGGTGGGCTTCACCCGCGTGCACCCCAACCCCGACTCCTGGGAGGGCTGGTATTGGGGCGCACAGCACCACTACGGCAACAGCATGCGCGTGGGCCTGCCCGGGCCCTACGGCCTGGTCGAAGACTGCCTGCAACACAGCGAACTCATCGTCTACTGGTCGGCCGATCCGGAGAAGACCAGCGGCGCTTACGGCGGCAGTGAAGGCACCGAGCGCAGGATGTGGGCGCACAAGGAGCTGGGCATCCAGGCCGTGCACATCGATCCCTTCCACAACGCGACGGCGCAGCTGTTCGGTGGCAAATGGATCGCACCGCGCCCGGGCACCGATGCCGCGCTGGCGCTCGCCATCATGCAGGTGTGGGTCGAGGAAGACCTGTACGACAAGCCATACATTGCCACCCGCACCACCGGCTTTGACACCTGGCGCGACCACCTGATGGGCGTGGACGACGGCGTGCCCAAGACGCCGGAATGGCAAGAGCCCGAGACCGGCGTCTCTGCCGCGACCGTGCGCGCCCTGGCCAGGCTGTGGGCCAGCAAGAAGACGCACCTGGCCGCTGGCGGCGCCGGCCTGGGCGGCGCGTGTCGCTCGGCGACCGGTGGCCAGTGGGCCCGCGCCATGATCCAGCTGATGGCCATGCAGGGCATCGGCAAGCCGGGCGTCGGCGCCGGTGGCGTGCAGGCCGGCACGCCTTTGGACTTTTCCGTCTACTTCCCTGGCTATGCCGATGGCGGCATCTCGGGCGAGCTGACGTGGACCGCATCGGCCATCTTCAACTACACGCGCATGCCGCACCTGCTGACGATGAACCCGGTCAAGCAGATGATCCCGCGCCAACGCTTTCCCGAAGCCATCCTGGAAGGCAAGGCACAAGGCTACCTGTGGGACGGGACCTCGATGGAGGCGCAGTTCGCGCCCTATTCGTACCCCATGCCGGGGTTCTCCAAGGTGCACATGCTGTACCGCTACGGGGGCTCGTCGTTCGGCACGATCGCGCGTTCCGGCCGTTTCGTGGATGCGTACCGGCATGAGTCGCTGGAGTTCGTGGTCAACCAGTCCATCTGGTTCGAAGGCGAGGCCCAGTTCGCCGACATCATCCTGCCTGCCTGCACGGCGCTGGAACGCTTTGACATTGGCGAGTGGGCCGGTGCGGGTGGCTATGGCTTCGACGCCCAGGCCCAGCTCAACCACCGCATGATCGTGATGCAGCACCAATGCATCGAGCCGCTGGGTGAATCCAAGTCCGACTACCAGATCTTCCTGGAGATCCTGCAGCGCCTGGGCCTGGGGGCGATCTATTCCGAGGGCGGCTGCTCCGAGCTGGACTGGTCCAAGCGGGTCTTCGACTCGTCCGACATCGCCAAACGCATCAGCTGGAAGTCGTTCCTGGAAAAGGGTTATTACGTGGTGCCGCCCGCGGAGAACGAAGCCCTGCGCGATCCGCCCTACTTCAAGTGGTTCGCCGAGGGCACGAAGAAGGATGTGCCCGAGCCCTTCCCGCTGCCGAGCCAGTTTGCCGAGGAGATGGGTAAAGGCTTGCAGACGCCCTCCGGGAAGATCGAGTTCATCCCCAAGACACTGCAGCGCAATTGCCCCGACAGCGACGAGCGCCCACCTGTGAACCGCTACATCCCTTCATGGGAAGGGCTGCGCACCAAGGGCCTGGTCGAGCGCTATCCGCTGCAGATGATCTCGACGCACTCGCGCTACAGCTTCCACACCCACCACGACGGGAAGGAGGGCGTGCTCAATGCCATCGAGGAGCACCGGGTCCGCATCAACGGCTATGCCTACTGGGTCATGACGCTCAACCCCGAGGACGCCGCCGCCCGAGGCATCTCGCATCACAGCCTGATCCGGGTCTTCAACGACCGGGGCTCGGTGATTTGCGTGGCCGACCTCACCAGGGCGGTGCGCAGCGGGGTGGTGAAGGGCCATGAGGCCAGCGCGGAGATCGACCTGATCGAGACCTCAATGGGCGTGGTGGACCGAGGTGGATGCCTCAACCTGTTGACGCCTGACCGGCCCATGATGAAGGGCACAGACGGCATGGCATCGAATTCCTGCCTGGTTCAAGTCGAGCCATGGCAAGAGAGCCTGATGAAGGCCGCATGAAGGAAAGACACAGCGCATGAAGAAGTGGAACCTGGTGATTGACGTCTCGCGGTGCAACAACTGCGCGGCCTGCCAACTCGCGACGATGGACGAGTACGCCGCGAACGATTTCCCCGGCTACGCGGCACCCGCGCCGAAAACCGGGGCGACGTGGATCGGCATTGAACGATTCGAGCGCGGTCAAGGCACGCAGATCGACGTGAGCTACCTGCCGACCTTGTGCCAGCACTGCGACAACGCGCCCTGCGGTGCGGGGTCAGACGACGCCGTGGTCAAGCGCGCAGATGGCGTCGTGTTGATCCACCCACAGAAGGCCAAGGGCCGTCGAGACCTCATCGACAAATGCCCGCTGGGTGTCATCCACTGGAACGAG
>CANBUA010000277.1 GCA_947372535.1 Burkholderiales bacterium | reverse complement strand
CACCGATGCCCGTGGGGCCGAACACCTTGTGGCCGGAGAACACGAACCAGTCGCAGTTCAGGTCCATCACATCGGCACGCATGTGCGACACCGACTGCGCACCGTCGACCAGCACCTTGGCCCCGGCGCTGTGCGCCATGGCCACCATCTGCCTGGCCGGCGTGACCGTGCCCAGGGCATTGGACACCTGGGTGAAAGACACGAGCTTGGTGCGCGGGCCCAGCAGCTTGGCGTACTCGTCGAGCAGCACCTGACCGTCGTCGTCCACCGGGATCACACGCAACTTCGCGCCCGTGGTGGCACACAGCTGTTGCCAGGGCACGATGTTGGCGTGGTGCTCCAGATGGCTGACGATGATCTCGTCGCCCTCACGCAGATTGGCCTGGCCCCAACTCTTGGCCACCAGGTTGATGGCTTCGGTGGTGCCGCGCACGAACACGATCTCGTTGACCGAGCGCGCGTTGATGAAACCACGCACCTTTTCTCGGGCGCCCTCATAGGCGTCGGTGGCGCGGGCCGCCAGCTCGTGGGCCGCACGGTGGATGTTCGAGTTCTCGTGCGCGTAAAAGTACGAGATCCGGTCGATCACCGATTGCGGCTTGTGCGTGGTGGCCGCGTTGTCCAGCCAGATCAGCGGCTTGCCGTTGACGTGCTCGCGCAGCACAGGAAAATCCCGCCGCACCAGGTTCACATCAAAAGGCGGCGTGAAGCCATTGGCCTGCGGTGACATCGGCCGAGCCGACTGCCCTGGCGTCTGCAAGCCAGGTTGGGCCCCACCGAGGTGACCCAGACCTGCAAAGCCGTCGGCCAGGAAGTAAAAGGACGAGGCCTGACCCGGGCTGGCCGGGCCGTGCTGCACGCGCTCGGGTGAACGCAGGCTCAGCAACTCGCTCAGATCCTGATCGCTGGGCAGACCCCAATCGGTCGGGCTGACCGTGAGGATGGGCTGCACCCCTTGCGTCAACGCTGCCGGATTGTTGGCGGGCGGCGGCTGCACGGGCGCGTTCAGGGGCAGCTCGCGGCCAAACGATGCAGGCACCTGACCGGGTTGTGCCACCGTCGGCACGGACGGCAAGCCTTCGTAGGCCGGTGTGGACGGCAAGCTGCCCGAATGGGCGCCCGTGGCCGCGCGGCTGGCCGGCACGTTCTGCACCGCAAGCGGATGGCTGCTGCCACCCGCTTCGGTTTGCGGCCCCAGATGCGACAGCCCGCTGGGCAGGCCCGGTGCAGCGGGTGCCGCCGACGGTGCCTGTCCCGGCTGCGCAGAGAAGAATTGGTTGGCCAACCGGGTCAGCTCCGCCACATCGGGCAGACCCAGGGCACTGGTGTCACTTGTACTCATGGTACTTGTTGACCTCGACGTCTTCGAGCACGGCGATGGCATCGTCCGTCAGGACGGCCAGCGAGCAATACAGCGACACCAGATAAGACGCGATGGCCTTGTGGTTGATGCCCATGAAGCGCACGGCCAGGCCGGGGCTCTGGGCGCCAGGCAGGTCGGGCTGGTACAGGCCCACGACACCCTGACGGCTTTCACCCGTGCGGATCAACAGGATCTTGGTCTTGCCGTTCTCGATCTGGATCTTGTCGCAAGGGATAAGCGGCACGCCGCGCCAGGTGATGAACTGCGAACCAAACAGCGACACCGTGGGCGGGGGCACGCCACGGCGGGTGCATTCGCGGCCGAAAGCGGCGATGGCCAGCGGGTGGGCCAGGAAGAAGCCAGGCTCCTTCCACACCTTGCTCAGCAGCTCGTCCAGGTCATCGGGCGTGGGCGCACCGGTGCGGGTCTGGATGTGCTGATGCGGCGCGATGCTGTTGAGCAGGCCGTATTCCTTGTTGTTGATCAGCTCCGCTTCCTGGCGCTCCTTGATGGTCTCGATGGTCAGGCGCAGCTGTTCGGCGATCTGGTTGTAAGGCTTGGAGTACAGGTCCGACACGCGGGTGTGCACGTCGAGCACCGTGTTCACGGCCGACAGCAGGTATTCGCGCGGGTCTTCGATGTAGTCCACGAAGGTCTGCGGCAGTTCACGCTCGTCGCGGCCGGAGCAATCCACCGTCACGCTGGAGGCGTCCTTCACCTTGTTCACGCGGTAGATACCGGCTTCCACTGGCACCCATTGCAGCAGGTGGGTCAACCAGCGCGGCGTGATCGTGCCCATCTGGGGCACAGTGCGGGTGGCGATGGCAAGTTGCCGGGCGGCGATGTCGCCAAGGGCGGTGCTTTGTTCGTGGTTATTGGCCATGCGGGCTCCTGAAGAGGTCTGAGGTGGGGTGAAGAAATCGGAGGGAAACGGTTGTCAGCAGATGCGGGCTCAGGCGGGGGTGTCACGCCGGGGTGTCGCGAGATTGGGTCTGCGCCTGAGTGATGTGGCTGCCTGGCGGCACGCTGTGGGTCAACCACACATTGCCGCCGATGCTCGAACCCGCACCCACGGTGATGCGGCCCAGCACCGTCGCGCCGGCATAGATCACCACCTCGTCTTCCACAATGGGGTGGCGCGGATTGCCCTTGACCAGGGCGCCCGATTCGTCGGTCTCGAAGCGCTTGGCACCCAGGGTCACGGCCTGGTAGAGGCGCACGCCACGCCCGATCACGGTCGTCTCGCCGATCACCACGCCCGTGCCGTGATCAATGAAGAAGGCGGGGCCGATCTGTGCGGCCGGGTGAATGTCGATGCCGGTGCGCGAATGGGCAATGTCGGCCACCAGGCGAGCCAGTACAGGCGCGCCCAGTCTGTGGAGCTGGTGGGCCATGCGGTGATGCAGGATGGCCGTGAAGCCCGGATAGCACAGCAGGATCTCGCTCACACTGGTGGCGGCCGGGTCGCCCGCAAAGGCGGATTGCAGGTCGCTGGCCAGCAGCGCGCGCACATCGATCAGGTTCCTGGCAAATTCACGGGTGATGCGCTGGGCCTGCTCATGCAAGGCCAGATCGCCACCGCTGTGAAGTTCGCTGTCTCGGTCCAGGCTGAACAGCAATCCTCGGCGCACCTGCTCGCTCAGCAGCAACAGCGTGTGGTTGAGCGTCTCGCCCACGTAATAATCGATGGACTCGTCCGTGAGGTCGGGTCGGCCATAGTGGGTCGGGAACAGCGCCGCGCCCAAACCCTGCATCACCTCGATCATGACGTCGCGAGAGGGCATCTCGCGGATGTGCCCGCGGTGGCGAACCTTGTGGTTGTGCTCACGCGACTGGCGCAGCGCCGCCACGATGTCACCCAGATCCCAATGGGGTGGATCGGCATCGGCCAGCAGAGGAGGGGATGGGGCGTAGGCGGTCGTGGCCATGTGATCGGTGGAGGGCAGACAGGTTCAGACAGGGGCATCTGGCCGAGCACTGTGCTGTTGCAGCGGACAAAGCCAAAGCGACACCTCTGCACATGCACATGCGATATGCGCTGATCACATGTGCTTATGCGTTTGCCTCACTTGGCTCTGCGCCGGATTGTGGGCAGCATCACGCGCCCTCCATCTCCGCATCCGGCGCGACAGCGCCTGATGCCGCTGCGATCGCGCCGAAACATGAGCTGAGCAACTCAAACGCGCGGCGGCTTGCTCATTTTTCAAATATCAAGCTGCAAATTCGGCGCTTCTGCCAAGGGTGAGCACTTCGTAACATCCGCCCACCCAGCCCGAGGATCTCTCACGCATGCCCACTCTCCCGTCTGTTTTTGCGTCTTTGAGCCGCCGCGCCTCTCTTGGGGTATTGGGCGCCTTGCTCGCCATGGCTGCCACAGCCGCCATGGCGGAAACCAGCCTGCTCAATGTCAGCTACGACGTCACCCGCGAGTTCTACAAGGACTACAACGCGGCCTTCAGCGCTTACTGGCAAAAGCAATCGGGCGAAGCGATCACCATCAAGCAGTCCCACGGGGGCTCCAGCAAGCAGGCCCGCAGCGTGGTCGATGGCCTGGCGGCCGATGTGATCACCATGAACCAGGCCAATGACATCGACATCCTGGCCACACATGGCAAGCTGATCCCCGCCGACTGGGCCAGGCGTCTGCCCAACGACAGCTCGCCCACCACTTCGGTCACCGTGATCCTGGTCCGCAAGGGCAACCCCAAGGGCATCAAGGACTGGGCCGATCTGGCCAGACCGGGCGTGTCCGTGGTGATCCCCAACCCCAAGACCTCGGGCAACGGCCGCTACACCTATCTGGCAGCCTGGGGCAGCGTGATCCAGTCGGGTGGCACGGCCGAACAGGCCCGCAAGCTGGTGAAGGACATCTTCGGCAATGTGCCCGTGTTCGACGGCGGCGGCCGCGCGGCCACCACCACCTTTGCCCAGCGCAACATCGGCGATGCGCTGGCCACCTTCGAGAGCGAAGTGCCGTTGATCAAGAGCGAATTCAATGGCGAGTACGACGTGGTCTACCCACGCCGCACGGTGCTGGCCGAGAACCCGGTGGCCGTGGTCGACCGCAATGTCGACAAAGCCGGCACGCGCAAGGCCGCCGAAGCCTACCTGCGTTACCTGTGGTCGGACGAGGGGCAGACCATCGCCGCCAGACACCATCTGCGCCCGCGTTCGGACAAGGTCCTGGCCCAGTTCCAGGGGCAGTTCCCCAAGGTGAACACCTTCACCGTCAGCGAGGTGTTCGGTGGCTGGCAGCGTGCCCAGGCCGAGCACTTCAATGACGGCGCCATCTTTGACCAGATCGTGACCCCAGGCGAAAAGAAGTAAGCGATGATCTTTTCCAGATTCCTGCTGCGCAGCCGCAGCGTGCTGCCCGGCTTTGACCTGGCCCTGGGCCTGACGGTGTTCTACCTGAGCCTGATCGTGCTGATCCCGCTGAGTGCAGCCTTCCTGCGCACCACGGCCATGACCTGGCCGGCCTTCGTGGACACGGTCACCTCGCCGCGTGTGGTGGCCTCTTACAAGCTCACCTTTGGCGCATCGACGCTGGCCGCCATCGTCAATGGCTTTTTCGGCCTGCTGGTGGCCTGGGTGCTGGTGCGCTACGAGTTCTTTGGCAAGCGCATCGTCGATGCCCTGGTGGACCTGCCCTTCGCTTTGCCCACCGCCGTGGCCGGCATCACGCTCACGGGCCTGTACTCCAGCAACGGCTGGATCGGTCAGTACCTGGAGCCGCTGGGCCTGAAGGTGGCGTTCACGCCGGTGGGCGTGTTCGTGGCCATGACCTTCATTGGCTTGCCCTTTGTGGTGCGCACCGTGCAGCCCATCCTGGAAGACCTGGCCAGCGAGCTGGAAGAAGCCTCGGCCACGCTGGGCGCCACCCGCTGGCAAACCTTCACCAGGGTGATCCTGCCCATCCTGATGCCCGCCTTGCTGACCGGCTTTGCTCTGGCCTTTGCGCGTGCCCTGGGTGAATATGGATCGATCATCTTCATCGCGGGCAACATGCCCATGGTGTCGGAGATCACGCCGCTGCTGATCATCACCAAGCTGGAGCAGTACGACTACGCCGGCGCCACGGCCATCGCCGTCGTCATGCTGATGATGTCTTTCGTGCTGTTGCTGGCCATCAACCTGCTGCAAGCCTGGACGCGCAAGCGCCAGGGCAAGTGACCGTCCTTCCAGATTGCCTCGCCATGAGCACCTCACTTGCCGCGCCGCTGACCGCCGCCCCACCTCAACTGAAGAGCGCCACCAAGGAACCCGCCTGGGTCCGTTGGAGCCTGATCGGTGTGGCGCTGACCTTCCTCAGCCTCTTCCTGTTCCTGCCTCTGGTGTCGGTGTTTGCCGAAGCCTTCAAGAAGGGCTGGGACGTGTATGTGGCGGCCATCACGGAGCCCGATGCCTGGTCGGCCGTCAAGCTCACTTTGATCGCGGCCGTGATCGCCGTGCCGCTCAACCTGGTCTTCGGCGTGGCGGCAGCCTGGTGCATCGCCAAATTCGACTTCCGGGGCAAGAGCATCCTGCTCACCTTGATTGATCTGCCGTTCTCGGTGTCTCCGGTCATTGCCGGCCTGATTTATGTGCTGGTCTTCGGCCTGCAAGGCTGGTTTGGCGAGTGGTTGCGCGACCATGACCTCAAGGTGATCTTCGCGGTGCC
>CANBUA010000276.1 GCA_947372535.1 Burkholderiales bacterium | reverse complement strand
GACCGCAAACAGTTTGGCCGCCCGCTGGCCGCCAACCAGCTCATTCAAAAGAAGCTGGCCGACATGCAGACCGAGATCGCCTTGGGCCTGCAAGGCAGCCTGCGCCTGGGGCGGCTGAAGGACGAAGGCAAGGCGGCGGTGGAGATCACCTCCATCATGAAGCGCAACAACTGCGGCAAGGCGCTGGATGTGGCCCGGCTGGCGCGCGACATGATGGGCGGCAACGGGATCAGCGATGAATACGGCGTGGCGCGGCACCTGGTGAACCTGGAGGTGGTGAACACCTATGAGGGGACGCATGATGTGCATGCGTTGATTCTGGGACGGGCGCAGACGGGGATTCAGGCGTTTTTTTGAGCCGCCATCCCACCATGGAGTAAACGTGTCTCGTCGGCTGCGGCCATCGCCATGGCGAGATGTGTTTGCTACACTCGAACACTGTCAATAAATACAGTACGCAAACATGCCCCTTACCTCTGTAGAGCTGTTCGCTGGCGCCGGCGGATTGGCCATGGGCGTCAGCTTGGCCGGGTTCAAGAGCCAAGGCGTGGTGGAGTGGGACCGCTGGGCATGTGACTCCATCCGACAGAACCAGGAGCGCGGGCATCCTCTGGTCGCCGAATGGCCTTTGCATGAAGGAGATGTTCGTCAATGGATTGACGGCGTTGACACTGCGGCCATGGAAGGGCTTGACCTGGTTGCTGGTGGGCCGCCTTGTCAGCCCTTCTCCATGGGTGGCAAGCACCAGGCCAACCTCGATGCACGCGACATGTTCCCTGCGTCGGTGTCCGTCGTGCGCAAACTCCGCCCCCGCGCATTCATCTTTGAGAACGTCAAAGGCCTGACGCGCGCAAGCTTCTCGTCGTATTTTTCTTATATCCAACTTCAGCTTGAGTTCCCCGAAATCACCAAGAAGTCCGACGAGTCTTGGTGTGATCATCAAAAGAGGCTGCAGGAGTTCAAGACGTCCAGGAAGAACTCTGGAAGCGGGCTCAGCTATCGCCTGTTTGTTCGATTGGTCAACGCAGCAAACTATGGGGTCGCACAGAAGCGAGAGCGCGTGTTCATCGTCGGTTTCCGCAGCGATGTGGACGCCCGCTGGTCCTTTCCTGCCGAGACGCATTCGCTTGACGCATTGTTGTATGACCAGCATGTGGACGGTACCTATTGGGATCGCCATCAGATCGCCAGCAAGCATCGCCCCACATTGCCAGCCAAGCATGCCAGCCTGGTGGCCGGCATGAAGGGGCTGGGCATCTTGCCGACCAAAGCTGCGTGGCGCACCGTGCGTGACGCCTTGGTGGGGCTGCCCGAGCCAAAAGAAGACGGCCGAGGACTGGACCTCAACCACCGCCTTCAAGCAGGCGCGCGCATTTATCCCGGCCACACCGGAAGTCCCATGGACTTGCCCGCCAAAACACTCAAGGCAGGCGGTCACGGGGTGCCAGGCGGCGAGAACATGCTCGTCAGGCTGGATGGCTCCGTCCGGTATTTCAGCATCCGCGAGTCGGCCCGTTTGCAAGCCTTCCCGGACAGCTACGAGCTGCATGGCGCATGGGGCGAAGCCATGCGGCAACTGGGCAATGCGGTACCCGTGACCTTGGGCCAGCAAATGGCGGCCAGTGTGGCGCTCCAGCTGTTGTCAGCAGATCATCGAAAGATTGCACAGCGCGGCTTTTTCGAGGCCGTCGCAGCATGATTCAACCCACCCCGTACAACCCCCTCGAAAAAGTGAACCTGGGCAAGAGCGTCGCAGACGCGATGCTGGCGCAGCCGGCGGTTGCCATGACTGACCTGCACCCATTTCTCGGTGCAGGCATCTACGCCCTGTACTACACCGGCCCATTCGAAGCGTACCAGGCGATGGCGGCCATCAACCAACGCCAAGGCCCAACAGTGCCCATTTACGTGGGCAAAGCCATTCCCGCTGGTGGCCGCAAAGGGGGAAGTACCACACCCGACGTGGGCAATCTCAAACCCGCGCGCTCGCTTCACAAACGGCTCACAGAGCATGCGGAGAGCATCAACGCCACCACAAATCTGTCGCTGAACGATTTCTCGTGTCGTTACCTGGTCGTCGATGACATCTGGATTCCGCTGGGAGAATCGCTGCTGATCACCCACTTTTCGCCATTGTGGAACCTGCTGCTGGATGGCTTTGGTAACCACGATCCGGGTGCTGGTCGCTACAACGGCCTGGCTCCCAAATGGGATGTCTTGCACCCAGGACGCAATTGGGCAAGCAAGTGCCGCCCCCGCAAGGAATCGGCCACCCAGATCGCAAAAGAGGCTGCGGCTTGGCTGAACCAGTCCCCAGGGTTGGCGCAATCACGCTTTGTCGCCAAGGAAGCTGAGGCACGGTACAGCGCAAGCCAAGACGACACCGACATCTGAAACTACACGTGCCCGATCACGCATGAGGGCACGCACGATGTGCATGCCTTGATCCTGAGCCCGTGTCAGTCAACCAGCGTCATGTCACGCGCCAGCATGGAGCCGGTCTGACGATAGCGCGTGTGCCAGGCGAAAGCCTCTTCGAGCACGTGCGGTGTGTGCCCGCCACGTCGGCAAGCCTCCCGGAAGTAGCCGTTGAGTGCATCGCGGTAAAGCGGGTCAACGCACTGGTTGATCACAACGCAAGCCCGCTCGCGGGGCGCCAGGCCGCGCAGGTCGGCCAGGCCATGCTCGGTCACCAGCACGTCCACGTCGTGCTCGGTGTGGTCCACGTGGGTGACCATGGGCACGATGCTGGAGATCTGCCCCTGCTTGGCCAGTGACTTGGTCACAAAGATCGACATGTGGGCATTGCGGGCAAAGTCGCCCGAGCCACCAATACCGTTCATCATGTGCGTGCCGTTGACATGCGTCGAGTTGACGTTGCCATAGAGGTCACACTCCAGCGCCGTGTTGATGGTGATCAGGCCCAAACGCCGCACCACCTCGGGGTGGTTGCTGATCTCTTGAGGGCGCAGCAGCAGCCTGGATTTGTAGCGGTCGATCTGGCCGATGACGCGGTCGTAGTAGGCCTTGGACAGCGTCAGCGATGAGGCCGAGGCAAAACGCATGCGCCCGGCATCGAGCAGGTCGATGCTGCTGTCTTGCAGCACCTCGGAGTACATGCGCAGGTCTTCGAACGGCGAGTCGATCAAGCCGTGCAGCACCGCATTGGCGATGGTGCCGATGCCCGATTGGATGGGCTGCAGCGAAGGCGTGAGTCGGTTGGCCTGGACCTCACGCCACAAGAAGCCGTTGAGGTGATCGGCGATCGCGGCGGTTTCGGCATCGGGCGGCAGCACGGTGGAGGGGCTGTCCGGCTGATCGGTGAACACGATCGCGGCGATCTTGTCGGGGTCGATGGCGATGGCGGTGCTGCCGATGCGCTGGTCCACGCTCACCAATGGGATGGGCTGGCGGTTCGGGCGGTAGGTGGGGATGTAGATGTCGTGCAGGCCTTCGAGCTCCAGCGGCATGCTCAGGTTGATCTCCACGATCACCTTGCGGGCCAGGATGGCATAACTGGCCGAATTGCCCACGGAGGTGGTGGGCACGATGCCGCCATCGGCCGTGATGCACGTGGCCTCGATCACGGCCACATCGACCGGCGCGATCTGGCGGTTGCGCAGCATCTCGACGGTCTCCGACAGGTGCTGATCCAGGAACATCACCTCGCCCGCGTTGATCTTGCGCCGCAAGCTGGTGTCCACCTGAAACGGCATGCGGCGGGCGGTGACACCCGCGTCGCTGAGCAACTTGTCGGCGTCGTGGCCCAGCGATGCACCGGTCATCAGCGTGATCTGAAAGGGGTGGTGCCTGGCACGCTCGGCCAAGGCGAAGGGCAGCGCCTTGGCGTCTCCGGCTCGGGTGAAGCCACTCATGCCGACAGTCATGCCGTCGCCAATCAATTGCGCGGCCTCCTGGGCCGACATGACCTTGTCTCTCAGGCGTGCCAGGCGAATGCGCTCAGGGTGCATGGTGTCTCCGGTGTCCATGTCTGACGCGTGCCGCTGAGGTGGCAAGCGTGCTGTGTGGACCCCAGTATCGGCACCCGCCTTACATTCGTAAAGCGACTAATATTCATGGTATCCAGTCGCATTTCTCATGGGCCGCCCTGCGCCCCCACCGCTTGCCGAGACCCACATGGACCTGCGTGCCCTGCGTTACTTTGTCGAGACCGTTCGCCTCAACAGCTTCACCCAGGCTGCACAGGCCTTGAGCGTCACGCAATCGACCATCAGCAAGATGGTGCGTCAGCTTGAAGCCGAGGTGGGGCAGCCCTTGCTGCTGCGCACCCCGCACGGCGTGAGCCTGACCGATGTCGGCCGCATCGTGTTCGAGCGTGGGCAGGAAGCCTTGGCGGTGGTACAGGGCCTGCAGCGTGAGGTCGATGACCTCGCTGAACTCAGCCGTGGCGCGCTGACGGTGGGCATCCCGCCCATGGTGAATGTGTTTTTCTCACCGCTGATCCGGCGCTTTCGGGCGCAGCACCCGGGCATCCAGCTGCAGGTGCGGGAGGCAGGTGGCGAGCTCATCGAACAGATGGTGGCCGATGGCGAGCTGGAGGTGGGCGTGAGCATCCTGCCTTTGCGGCCTGAGCTGGGCCTGGCTTCGGCCGTGCTGGCGCGCTGCCCCGTCTGCCTGGTGGGCACGGCCGAAGCGTCGTGGGCGCGGCTCAAGCGGCCGGGGCTGGCGGCGCTGGCCGGACAGCCCGTTGTGATGCTGGGCGAAGGCTATGCCTTGAGCAGGCGTTTGCATGCCCGATGGCAGGAGCTGGGCGTGCAGCCGGAGGTGGTTGCTGAAAGCGGCCAGTGGGATTTTTTGCTCTCGATGGCCGAGGCGGGCATGGGCACGGCCATCTTGCCCCAGCCCTTGCTGGACCGCCTGGCCTTGCCCGCCCACCTGGTGGTGCGGGCCTTGCCTGCGCGTGAGCTGGACTGGGCCGTGGCGCACATCTGGTGGCCAGCTCGCTACATGAGCCACGCCGCGCGTGCGTGGTTGGCGGGGGCCAGCGCCCACTTGAGGCCCGAAGGCGACGTCAACTTGGTGAGTGCTTGAACAGAAAGCGCTTGCCCTGCTCTGATCGTCATGGGTTGGGCCGCGCTCATTGGAGATTGGCCTTGTCAAGACCGAAGGCCGCGTCGAACGCGCCGGGCAGGGTCTTGAAGGCCACGTTGGCACGGTTCCACGCGTTGATCGACATCACGATGAAGGTCAGGTCTGATACCTCCTTCTCTGAGAGCTGCGCCCGCACCTGCTCGAAGAGCTCGTCGGGCACGCCGTGGTCGGGCAGCTTCGTCAGCACTTCTGTCCAGGCCAGCGCAGCCCGCTCCCTCGGCGAAAACAGCGTCGATTCGCGCCAGATCGCCAGGTGATGCAGGCGCAGCGCGCGCTCGCCGTGGATCGTCGCCTGCTTGATGTGCATGTCGACGCACAGGGCGCAAGCGTTCAGCTGCGACGCGCGGATCTCGACGAGGTGGCGGATGCCCGCCTCGATCGCACTGTCGATCAGCGATGTGCTGAAGGCAACGAACTTCTTGAAATACGCCGACGACAGTTCGGCGTAGTTGAGGCGTTGGGTCATGGTGGTGGCTCGCTTTCGGTCAGGGTTGAGAACACATGCCCTGAAGACGCGTGAGCCACCGCGGTTGTGACGAACCCCTCAGGCTGGCGTGCGTGCGGCCGCGATGCGCGCCAGCTTGTCCGGGTTGCGTTGCACATGGATGCGCACGATGCGCTCGCCGTCGGTCTCATAGGACTGCGCCGACTCCAGCACGCCGTCGATGAAGCGCAACACGCCCCATTGCCCGTTGATCAGCGCCAGCTCGACCCGCACCAAGGTCTTGAACCGCAGCGACGTGGCATAAAAGAGCTGTGCGATGCGCGCGCTGCCGTACAGCGGCTTGCCGACGCTCGGCACTTTGCCGCCACCGTCACCGATCAGCTCTGCCTGCTCGGCCAGCATCGATTTGAGCAAGGTGAAATCACCCAGCGAGAGCGCTTCAGCGAACTGGCGCATCACGCGCAGGTGCGCTTGCGGGGCCACGGTGTAGCGCGGCCGTGCCTCGCGCAACTGCGCCTTGGCGCGGCTCACCATCTGGCGGCAGGCCGCCTCACT
>CANBUA010000275.1 GCA_947372535.1 Burkholderiales bacterium | reverse complement strand
GGAGCGATCAGGCTTTGCCGACTGGAAGCTCACCGCCATTCGCCTGCCGCCGCAGCATTCGCGTTGAACCCCAGCCGTCACGCCCGATACTGGCCACCGCCGGAGGCCAGGTGGCCGCTGTTTTTCTCCCGCAAAGCGGCCGCCGCTTTGTCGTAGAGGAAGGGCAGGGAGGCATACCGCCGCCCGCTGGTGCCCGGCGAGACAACGAGCAGCAAGGCCCCCGAGAGTGCTGCGCTGGCGGAACCTGGGTGCCGCAGCTCCCAAACTGAACTTTTTTTATGGATTCATGGTCTTTCCGCCCATGCGTTGTCCATGGGGTGGCCAGGATCATACGGGCAAGCCATGCTGGCGCCCTCCCCTGGCAAACGCCCGGCCTGATGGCCGACAATGCACCATCCGCCCATCGCTCAGAACAGAAGGCCACGCCATGACCATCGCCGACCGACTCATCGCCCTCAACATCAACCTGCCCCCGGTGGCAACGCCCGCGGCCAGCTACCTGCCCTACATGCGCACGGGCAACCTGATCTTCATCTCAGGTCACATTGCCAAAAAGGACGGCCAGGTCTGGACCGGGCAACTCGGCAAGACCATGACCACCGCCGAGGGCAAGGAGGCCGCGCGCGCCGTGGCCATCGACCTGCTGGGCACGCTGAACGCGGCCGCGGCCGGGCTGGACAATGTCGAGCGCATCGTCAAGGTGATGAGCCTGGTCAACAGCACCGGTGAGTTCACGGAACACCACCTGGTCACCAACGGCTGCTCCGAGCTGCTGGCCGAGATCCTGGGCGAGGCTGGCCGCCATGCCCGCAGTGCCTTCGGCGTGGCGCAGTTGCCGCTGGGCGCCTGCGTGGAAATCGAATTGATCGCCCAGGTGTACTGAAGCAGAAAGCAACCATGAGATTTCCTGTCCGACCTGCCTTGGTGGCCATTGGCCTGGCTTGCGCTGCTGCCGTGGCTGGTGCCCTGGTGGCCCAACACCGCTTCGGCATGGAGCCCTGCCCCTGGTGCATCCTGCAACGCATCCTGTTCATCGCCATCGCGGCCGTCAGCCTATTGGCCGCAGCCCTGCCTGCAGGCCTGCCGCGCCGCCTGGTCTCGCTGGTCGTCGTGGCTTTTGCGGGCTGCGGCGTGGCGGCCGCCTGGTGGCAGCACTTCGTGGCGGCCAAATCCGCCAGTTGCGCCTTGACTCTGGCCGACCGCGTCATTACCACACTGGGCGTAGACACACGCTGGCCCGAGGCCTTCGAAGTGCGCGCATCCTGCGCCGATGCTGCGGCCAACCTGGCCGGCGTGCCCTTCGAGTTCTGGAGCCTGGCACTGTTCGCCCTGGTCGGCATCATCGCCCTGGTCTGCACCGTGAGCATCGAACGCCGGCATGGATGAGCCCTTTCCGTCAGCGCTGATCGATTTCCCCGGGGACACGGCGCAGGCCCCCCGGCGGCGCTGGCGCTTCGACCAGCCCTTGCGATGGCTGGTGGCACACGACCCGGCCCAGGTCGCCGGGCTGCTGGACGATGTCCACGTGCTGGCCAAAGCCGGCCATTGGTGCGTGGGCTGGGTCGCCTATGAAGCGGCGCCCGCTTTTGATCCTCACCTGCCCGTCAAGGCGCTGCCACCCGGATCGCCTTATGCCGTCTGGGCCGTTTTCGATCATGCCCACACCTGGCCGGACGAGGCCGGCACCAGCCACCCCGCCCCCGCGAGCGATTGGCGCCTGGGTCCATGGCAGCGGGATTGGAGCGAGGCGCTGCTGCACCAGCGCATCGACACGGTCCGCGAGCTGATCCGCCAGGGCGAGGTCTACCAGATCAACCTCACCAGCCCGCTCAAAGCCAGTTTCGAAGCGGGCCTGCCGGCGCTTGAGGGCGCGGCCGCCTTACCCGACACGCCCGAGCTGCTCGCCTATTTCGCCGCGCTGCAGCGCAGCCAGCCTGGCGGTTATGCCTGCTTCCTGGACGCCCGTGCCGCCTGCCGTGGCCCTGGCGCCGTGCTGAGCGTCTCACCCGAGCTGTTCTTCGATTGGCGCCTGCCCGACATCACCACACGGCCCATGAAGGGCACCGCCGCCCGGCATGCCGCGCCGGCCGACGACCAGGCCGCCGCCATGCACCTGCGCACGAGCCCCAAGGAGCGTGCCGAAAATCTCATGATTGTGGACTTGCTGCGCAACGACCTGTCCAAGATCGCCGAGTTGGGCAGCGTGTCCGTGCCCTCGCTGTTCGACATCCAGGCCCTGCCCTCGGTCTGGCAGATGACCTCGACCGTGACCGCTCGCACCCGTCCCGGCGCGCAGTTGAGCGACGTGATGACCGCGCTGTTTCCCTGCGGCTCCATCACTGGTGCGCCCAAGCGCCAGGCCATGCACCACATCGCGCGGCTGGAGAGCGAGCACCGCGGCGTGTACTGCGGCGCCGTTGGGCTGATCGAGCCGGGCGGGCGCGTCACGCTCAATGTACCCATCCGCACCGTCTGCATCGACACACCGCCGCCCATGGCGCCCTGGCGCGCGCGCTGTGGCATCGGCAGTGGCATCACGCTGGACGCCACGCCCGAGGGCGAAGCCCACGAGTGGCGCCACAAACAGGCCTTTTTGCTGGGTGCCGACCAATCCTTCGAGCTGCTCGAATCGCTGCGCCTGGAAGACGGGCAGGTGCAGCGCCTTCAGCGCCACCTGGATCGACTGGGGCGCAGCGCCGCTCACTTCGGTTACCCGTGGACGCCCCAACTTCGTCAGGCCATTCAGACCTTGCTGGAGGATGCCGCCCGGCAGCATCCGCTGGGCGACTTCAAGCTGCGCTTGCTGCTTGATGCTCAAGGCCAGGCGCTGGTACAGGCCGCGCCTCTGCCCCACACGCCGACGCCGATTCGTGTCGCGCTGGCATCGGCACCCATGGCGGCTGTGGACGACTTCATCCGCCACAAGACCACGCGCCGAGCGGCCTACACCCGCTTCGCACTGCCTGCCGGTTGCTTCGACACCCTGCTCTACAACCAGCAGGGTGAGATCACCGAGTTCACCATCGGCAATGTGGCCGTGAATCTCGCCGGCCAATGGTTCACGCCGCCCGAGAGCGCGGGCCTCTTGCCGGGCGTCATGCGGCAAAGCCTGATCGAGGCCGGCCGCCTGACCGAGCGCACCATCAGCCTGAGTGAGCTACCGCAGGTCCAGGCCATGGCCCTGATCAACAGCGTGCGTGGTTGGCTGGATGTGGCCAACGTGCCCTGCCCGTTTGATCAACCGACTCTGTGAATGTCGCCCGATGGAGCCTCTCAAACGCCTCGAACCCTTGACTTGGCTGGGTAATGCCGCCAAGTGGCTGGTGCTGGCCCTTGCCGTCGCGCTGCTGGCCGGCACGGCATCCGCCGGTTTCCTGCTGGCCCTGGACTGGGCCACGCAGACCCGCGAATCACACCGCTGGTTGATCTGGCTGCTGCCGGTGGCTGGCTTCTTGGTCGGCTGGGTGTACCTGAAGTTCGGCCAGCGTGTAGAAGCGGGCAACAACCTGCTGATCGACGAGATCCATGATCCGCGCCAGGTCATCCCGCTGCGCATGGCGCCGCTCATCCTGGTCAGCACGGTCGTCTCCCACTTGTTTGGCGCCTCCGTGGGGCGCGAAGGCACCGCCGTGCAGATGGGCGGGGCCCTGGCCGATCAGCTCACCCTGGCCTTCAAGCTCAAGCCCCAGGACCGGCGCATTCTGCTGATGGCTGGCATCAGCGCCGGCTTCGCCGCCGTGTTCGGCACACCCATGGCCGGCGCCATCTTCGGCCTGGAGGTGCTGGCATTGGGGCGCCTGCGCTACGACGCACTGATGCCCTGCTTCGTGGCGGCCATCGTGGCTGACCAAGTGACGGCGCTATGGGGCGTGCACCACACGCACTACGCGGCCGGCCTGACCCCCGCCATGTCGGCCTGGGGCCTGGGCGCGGCCATGGTGGCCGGGGTGCTGTTCGGCCTGGTCGGGATGGCATTTGCGCGCGCCACGCAGGCCTTGTCCAGCTTCATGAAGCAAGCCGTTGGCTATGCGCCGCTTCGCCCTTTGCTTGGCGGCGTCGTGCTGGCCGGCGTCATCTGGGGATTCGATGCCTGGCGCTATGCTGGACTGGGCATCCCAGGCATCGTCGAGGCATTCCAGCAGCCCGTGCCGCCCTGGGATTTCGCGGTCAAAGCCGTGTTCACCATTTTTTCGCTGGGCACGGGCTTCAAGGGCGGCGAGGTCACGCCCCTGTTCTACATCGGCGCGACGCTGGGCAATGCCCTGGCGCCCCTGTTGCACCAGCCCGTGGCGCTGATGGCTGCGCTCGGCTTTGTGGGCGTGTTCGCGGGCGCGGCCAACACCCCGCTGGCCTGCACACTCATGGCCATGGAACTGTTCGGCTCGTCCATCGGCGTGTACGCGGGCCTGGCCTGCGTGATGAGCTACCTGTTTTCCGGGCACACGGGCATCTACCGGTCACAGCGCATCGGCCAGCCCAAATACAGCGCTGCGGCACCTCAGCCCTTGGGCAACTCAGAGGGCCCACAACCCAGCCCAGCGCCGGAAAAACCCCGCCGCGATTGACGTATCTGGAGGGTTTTTGCGTCTTGCCGTAAGCTTGGCGAGATGAAATACCTGCACACCATGGTGCGAGTCACCGACCTGGACCAATCCCTGCGTTTCTACCGCGATGCCCTGGGCTTGGAGGTCGTCCGACAGCGCGATTACCCCCAGGGCAAATTCACCCTGGTGTACCTGGCGGCCCCCGGTGACCACAGCGCCCAGATCGAGCTGACGCACAACTGGGAACCCGAGGTCTACACCTTCGGTCGCAGTTTCGGGCACGTGGCCTATGAGGTCGATGACATCTACGCCACTTGCAACCGACTGATGGACCACGGCGTGTTGATCAACCGACCGCCCCGCGATGGCCGCATGGCTTTTGTGCGCTCCCCCGATCAGATCTCCATTGAATTGCTGCAGGCCGGCGAGGCCCTGGCCCCGGCCGAACCCTGGATATCGATGCCCAATGTGGGCGCTTGGTGATCAGGGCTGAGGCCCGGCGATCACGGGCGTCGGCACGCTGACATCGCCGCATTGCCCCCGATGGCGCAGGGCGTGGTCGATCAGCACCAGCGCCAGCATGGCCTCGGCAATCGGCGTGGCGCGGATGCCCACGCAGGGGTCATGACGCCCAAAGGTCTCGACCGTGGCGCTCTGCCCAGCCAAGTCGATGGACGGCCGCGGCAGGCGGATGGAGCTGGTCGGCTTGATGGCCATGGACACGGTGACCGGCTGCCCGGTCGAGATGCCGCCCAGCACGCCGCCTGAGTTGTTCGTGGCAAAGCCTTCCGGGCTCATGGCATCGCCGTGCTGGCTGCCCGGCTGAGTCACGCTGGCAAAACCGGCGCCGATCTCCACGCCCTTGACCGCGTTGATGCCCATCATGGCGTAGGCGATGTCGGCGTCCAGCTTGTCGAACAGCGGCTCACCCAGGCCCACGGGCACGTTGGTGGCCTCCACGTAAAGGCGCGCGCCGCAAGAATCGCCCTGCTTGCGCAAGTCGTCCATGTAGTCCTCAAGCTGCTGCACCTGGCTGGTGTTGGCCACGAAAAACGGGTTGTTGGGCACATGCGCCCAATCTTCGAAGGCCACGCTGACTTGGCCGAGCTGGGTCATGCAGCCGCGCACCTCGGTGCCGAACTGCTCGCGCAGCCACTTCTTGGCCACGGCGCCGGCCGCCACCATGGGTGCCGTCAAACGCGCCGAGGACCGCCCGCCACCACGCGGATCGCGGATGCCGTATTTGTGCCAGTAGGTGTAGTCGGCGTGCCCGGGGCGGAAGGTCTCGAGGATGTTGCCGTAGTCCTTGCTGCGCTGGTCGGTGTTGCGGATCAGTAGGCAGATCGGCGTGCCCGTGGTGCGGCCTTCGTAGACGCCCGAGAGGATCTCGACCGCGTCGGGCTCGTTGCGCTGGGTAACGTGGCGCGATGTGCCCGGGCGGCGGCGGTCCAGGTCGGGCTGGATGTCGGTCTCGGACAGCAACATGCCCGGCGGGCAGCCATCGATCACACAGCCGATGGCCGGGCCATGGCTTTCGCCGAAATTGGTGACGGAAAACAGAAGTCCGAAAGTGCTGCCAGCCAT
>CANBUA010000274.1 GCA_947372535.1 Burkholderiales bacterium | reverse complement strand
GCCAACCACCGGCACCTGCACTGGGCGCAGCTCAAGGTCTATGGCGCCTTGCTGTGCCAATCGCCGGATTGGATGCAGGACGCCGACATCGAACTGGCCCTGGTCTACCTGGACATCGGCACGAACAAGGAAACCGTCCTGGCTGAGCGGCACTCGGCCGCCAGCTTGCAGGCGTTTTTCGAGGACCAATGCAGCCGCTTCCTGAGCTGGGCCGAGCAAGAGATCCAGCACCGCACAGCACGTGACCAGGCCTTGACCGACCTTCGATTTCCGCATGCGACCTTCCGCGAAGGCCAGCGCGCCCTGGCCGAATCGGTCTACAAGGCGGTGGTGTCCGGACGCTGCTTGCTGGCCCAGGCGCCCACCGGCATCGGCAAAACCGTGGGCACGGTGTTCCCCATGCTCAAGGCCTGCCCCGGCCAGCGGCTGGACAAGGTCTTTTTCCTGTCGGCCAAATCCTCGGGGCGGGCTTTGGCACTGGAGGCCATGGCTTTGCTCGAACGCGGCGCATCTTCAAACGCCACCAAGCCCTCGTGGCGCGTGCTGGAGATGATTGCGCGAGACAAGGCCTGCGAGCACCCCGACAAAGCCTGCCATGGCGAATCCTGCCCATTGGCCAGCGGCTTCTACGACCGCCTGCCCGCCGCCCGCCAGGCCGCCATCGCCGCCAACCCGGCCATGCTGGACAAGGCCCGTCTGCGCGAGATCGCCCTGGCCCACGAGGTCTGCCCCTACTACCTCAGCCAGGAGATGGCCCGCTGGTGCGACGTCGTCATCGGCGACTACAACTACTACTTCGACCTCAGCGCCATGCTCCACGGCTTGACGCAAGCCAACCAATGGCGCGTGGGCGTGCTGGTCGACGAGGCCCACAACCTGGTCGAGCGCGGTCGCAAGATGTACACGGCCGAGCTGTCACACGACAGCCTCCGGGCCTTGAAGACCACCGCCCCGCGCGAGTTGCAAAAGCCCTTGGACCGATTGCACCGCGCCTGGAACGCCTTGAGTCGCGAACAGGACGGCGACTACGCCGTGCACGAGAGCATCCCGGCGGCCTGGCTGACCGCCTTGCAGCACGCAATCTCCGCCATCACCAACCACCAGTCCGACCACCCCACGCAGGTCGATGGCGCCTTGCAAGGCTTTTACCTGGAGGCCCTGCACTTCACGCGCATGGCCGAGCTGTTCGACCAGCACGCCTTGTTCGACATCACCCGGCGCGCCTGGGGGCCGCAAAAATTCTCCTCCACTTTGTGCATCCGCAACGTGGTGCCAGCGCCTTTTCTGGCGCCGCGCCTGGCCGCGGCGCGCTCGGTCACCTTGTTCTCGGCCACCTTGCAGCCTGAGGGCTATTACCGCCAGATGCTGGGCCTGCCCGAGGACACCGCCTGGGTCGAGGTGAGCTCGCCCTTTCAGCACGAGCAACTGCGCGTGCAGGTGGCCAGGCACATCTCCACGCGCTACCGCGATCGGCAGGCCTCGTTGCCCGAGGTGGTCGAGCTGATGGCCGCGCAGTACCGTGATCGGCCGGGCAACTACCTGGCCTTTTTCAGCAGCCACGATTATTTGCAGGCCGTCGCCGCGCTGTTCGAGGCGCATCACCCCGGCATCCCGGTGTGGAAGCAGGCCAGGCGCATGCAGGAGCACGAGCAGCAAGACTTCCTCGCGCGCTTTGCGCCAGGCAGCCAGGGCATTGGCTTTGCGGTGCTGGGCGGCTCCTTCTCCGAAGGCATCGACCTGCCCGGCAGCCGCCTCATCGGCGCCTTCATCGCCACCTTGGGGATGCCACAGGTCAACCCGGTCAACGAGCAGATCCGGCTGCGGCTGGACCGATTGATGAGCGGCGCGGGCTACGACTACACCTATGTCTACCCGGGTTTGCAAAAGGTGGTGCAAGCCGCTGGACGGGTGATCCGCACGGTCACAGACGAAGGCGTCGTGCACCTGATGGACGACCGCTTCGGGCAACGTGAGGTGCGCAGCCTGCTGCCGGCCTGGTGGCGCCTTTGGCCCGCCGCGAGCGAGCCCATGGGGACGCAGGCTACAGTCCATCTTGCTTGAGAATCCACGGCCTGGGCCGTCACCATGTTCATCCTGCAACGCCTTGCCTTTCGCCACTTGCTGCTGGCCGCCTTCCTGCTGATCGCCGGCCTGCTGGCGGCCGCCTCACTGGGTGGCCTGTTCACGCTCGAACGCCTGATGATGCAAAGCCGCGGTGCAGCCGAGCACGCGGTGCAGCTCACCGCTGCCGCGCAGCAGCTGGCCGAGCGCAGCGTGGCCATGGAGCGTGCCGGCCGCCAGTACATGGTGCTGGACGACCCGGTGCTGCTGCACCGCTTCGAAGATGCCGCCGAGGACGCCACCCGCGAGTTGGATGAGTTGCTGGCGCAGCAATTGCCCACCGGTCTGGCCGAAAAGTGGCGCGCCCAGTTGGTGGCCATCAAGGCCCAGCTCACCGGCACCAAGGCCACCAAGGGCCTGCGCGATCAGGCCTTGAGTGAGCAATTCAGGGGTCTGGATCAGGTCAACGCCGCCATCGCGGAGCAAGTGCGCCTGGGCAGCGAAGCGCGCAACCGCCTGCTGCTGCTGCAACTCGAGACAGGTCGCGCCAACCTCGTCCGGCAGGTGCTGGGCGCCATCGCGCTGGCCGTGGTGCTGGCCTGGGGCTTCGCGCTGTGGTTGATGCGACCACTCAAGCGACTGGAGCGCGCCATCGTCGGCCTGGGCGAGAACCGGCTGGATGCGCCCGTGAACATCCAGGGGCCGAGCGACATGCGCGCCCTGGGCCAGAAGCTCGAATGGCTGCGTCTGCGACTCAAGGAGCTCGATGACGACAAGTCGCGCTTCCTGCGGCATGTCTCGCATGAGTTGAAGACACCGCTGGCCGCGCTGCGCGAAGGCGTCGCGCTGCTGGAGGACGGCGTGGCCGGCCAACTCACGGCCGACCAGCGCGAGATCGCCCAGATCCTGGGCCACAACACGGCGGCGCTGCAAGAGCAGATCGAAGACCTGCTGCGCTTCAATGCCGTCGCTTTTGACGCCCGCCGGCTGAGCCGGCGCAAGACAGCGCTGGCGGGCCTGATTGAAGGGCTCATCGAATCACAGCGGCTGCAATGGCAGGCCAAGGCATTGCAGGTGGCCGTTGAAGGCGACACAGCGCTGGCGGTGGAGATCGACCCCGACAAGCTGGGCACGGCCCTGGGCAACCTGTTGTCCAACGCCATCCGCTTCAGCCCGCCAGACAGCCGCATCTGCTTTGCCTTGTCACAGCCGCCCGGCCTGGCCCGGATCGACATCACCGACCAAGGCCCCGGCGTGGCCGACCAGGATGCCGGCCGCGTCTTCGAGCCCTTCTACCGTGGTGAACGCCAGCCCGAAGGCGCCGTGCGTGGCACGGGCATCGGCCTGTCCATCGTGCGCGAATACGTCCAGGCCCACGGCGGCCGCATCGACCTGCTGCCTGAGGGGCCAGGCGCCCATTTTCGAATCGAGTTGCCTCATGCTGTTTTCTGATGTCATGACCCCCCTGGCCAAGCCCGCCGGCGCCGCCCGCCATTGGCTGGCCGGCCTGATCGCCGCCAGCGCCTGCATTGCCTGCGCGCCCGTGCCGCCGGCACCGCCTCCGCCGCCACCAGAGCCCACCATTCTTCGCGTGGCGGTGACCTCGCCTGAAGACACGGCCGCACGCCATCTGCTGGCCTACCAAGCCAGCCTCTCCGGCTTGAGCCCAGCAGAGCTGGCGCATGAGATCAGCCGGCTGAACGAGGCCTACGGCGCCGGCACAGGCTCGCCGCAAGACACCATGGACCTGGCCCTGGCATTGGGCCGAACCCACGCGCCCGGCGACCTGGCACGTGCCCAGAGCCTGCTGGACAAGGTCTTGAGCAACGTCACGAGTGAAGCGGCCGCCTGGCATGCGCTGGCACGCTGGCTCTCGGGCTTCTACCTTGATCAGCGGCGGCTGGAGGAGCAGGCCGAGCGCTTGAACCAACAACTGCGCGATGCCCAGCGCGACAACCAGCGCAAGCTCGATCAGCTCAACGACAAGCTGGAGGCGCTGAAATCCATCGAGCGCAGCATCACCAGCCGCACCCCCGCCAGCCCTGCGCCGCTGCCTGCCGCGCCCAAGCCCACCCCACGACCATGAGCGCGCACATCCTGCTGGTCGATGACGACCCCGACTTGCTGCGCTTGCTGTCAATGCGCCTGGCGGGCGCCGGCCACCGCGTCACCGCCGTCGAATCGGCCGAAAAGGCCTTGGCGCAACTGGCCATCGAACGCCCGCAACTCGTCGTCAGCGATGTGCAACTGCCCGGCCTGGATGGCCTGGCCTTGTTCGACGCCATCCGCACCCGCCACCCATCATTGCCAGTCATCCTGTTGACGGCACACGGCACCATCCCCGATGCGGTCGAGGCCACCTCGCGCGGCGTCTACACCTACCTGACCAAGCCCTTCGACGGCAAGGCCCTGCTGGAGATCATCCGCCAGGCCCTGGCTCTGAGCGCGCCCAACCACCACGAAGACACCGGCATCCGCGAGGCGTGGCGCGAGGCCATCGTCAGCCATGCCAACGTGATGGCCGAGCTGCTGGCCGAAGCCAAGCTGATCGCTGGCTCCGACGCCAGCGTGCTCATCCGGGGCGAGAGCGGCAGCGGCAAGGAGGTGCTGGCCCAGGCCATCCACCTGGCCAGCCCTCGCGCTGCCAAGCCCTTCGTGGCGGTGAACTGCGGCGCCATCCCCGAGAGCCTGCTGGAGTCCGAACTCTTCGGCCACATCAAGGGCGCTTTCACGGGCGCGGTGGCCCACCACACCGGCCTGTTCCTGGCGGCCCAGGGCGGCACCCTGTTCCTCGACGAGATCGGCGACATGCCCGTGGCCTTGCAGGTCAAGCTGCTGCGTGTGCTGCAAGAGCGCATGGTGCGACCCGTGGGCGCCAGCCAGGCCGTGCCGGTGGACGTGCGCATCATGTCGGCCACCCACCGTGACCTGGAGGCCGCCATGGCCGAGGGGCAGTTCCGCGAGGACCTGTTCTACCGGCTGAACGTGGTGTCCCTCACCCTGCCGACGCTGGCCGAGCGCCGCGAAGACATCCCTTTGCTGGCCAACCACTTCCTGGCCAAGCTCGCCCTGAAGTACAACAAGCGCGTCAACGGCTTTGCGCCCGATGCGCTCAAGGCCCTGGTGACGGCCGCCTGGCCGGGCAATGTGCGCCAATTGCACAACGCCATTGAGCAGGTGAGCGCTTTGGCCACCACGCCGCTCATCCCGCTGGCCTTGGTGCAGCGCGCCTTGCGCGTGCCCAGCGTGGAAGTGCTCTCGCTGACGGAGGCCCGCCAGCGCTTTGAGCGCGATTACTTGGTCGGGTTGCTCAAGCTCACCGATGGCAGTGTGGCCGATGCCGCACGCCTGGCCGGACGCAACCGCACCGAGTTCTACCGCCTGCTGCAACGCCATGGCCTGACGCCAGGTGTGTTTCGGGGCGATGCGGGTGATGCGCCCGTCGCCGATTAGCGACAGGCGGATCCCCAATCAAATCAACGACTTGGCGGACTCAATGCGCGGTGTTGTCGCCCCAGCCCGACGCTTTGAGTCACTCAAATCGGTCAACCCATCAAAACAGCTTGTTACTTCGTGCCATCTCATTGATTTGAAAGAGATTTTTGGCGTGGCATGAGCGTTGCGTAAGCAGTGCTTGTGAACACCAACACCGACCATTTCTTCAGGCACATGACCCAAGGCATCGGCCCGCTGATGCTCTGCGCCTGGCTGGCCGTGATGCCTCAGCAGGCAGAGGCCTTCGGGTTGGACGACGTGGCCCGCCAAGCCCAGGCCTTGGCCAGCCGGCCCTACGTGGCGCCCAACACCGCAGCCCTGCCCGCCGAGTTGAAGGCCTTGAGCTACGACCAGTACCGCGACATCCGCTTCAAGCCCGAACGGGCGCTCTGGCGCCAGGACAAACTGCCCTTCGAGCTGATGTTCTTCCACCTGGGCCAATACCAGACCGCACCGGTGAAGATCCACGAAGTCTCGGCAGACGGGCAGGTCAAGCCGCTGACCTTCAACGCCCAGGACTTCGACTACGGGCACAACAAGCTCTCACCCTCGACTTGGGGTGATGTGGGCCACGCCGGCTTTCGCGTGCACTACCCGCTCAATG
>CANBUA010000273.1 GCA_947372535.1 Burkholderiales bacterium | reverse complement strand
AGGTAGGGCAGGCGGGCCGCCAGGTTGGCATTGGCCGAGGCGTCCGGGTCGTCGTACTCGGCAGGCTTTTGCAGCGACTGCGCACCGATGAAGGCCGCGAAGTCGGAGTTCTTCTTGTGCACCAGGGGCATGAAGCCGTTCTTGGCCAGTTCGGCCTCGCGGCGATCGCTGATGGCGATCTCCGTGGGGCACTTCATGTCGACCCCGCCGTCGTCGGTGGGGAAGGCGTGCGTGGGCAACCCTTCGACCGAGCCGCCCGACTCGATGCCGCGGATGCGCGAGCACCAGCCATACATCTTGAACGAACGGTTGATGTTGACCGCCATCGCGTAGGCCGAGTTGGCCCAGGCGTACTTGTCGTGCTGAGCACCAGCCGTGTCTTCTTCGAAGTCGAAGGCCTCGACCGGGTTCGTCTTGGCGCCATAGGGCTGACGGGCCAGGAAACGCGGCATGGCCAGGCCCAGATAGCGGGCGTCGTCCGACTCACGCAGCGAGCGCCAGGCGGCGTACTCGGGCGTGGTGAAGATCTTGGTCAGGTCACGTGGGTTGGCCAGCTCTTGCCAGGTGTCCATCTGCATCACGGTGGGCGAGGCGCCAGTGATGAAGGGCATGTGGGCTGCAGCGCAGACCTTGGCCATCTCTGCCAGCAGCTCGACGTCAGGCGGGCTTTGGTCGAAGTGGTAGTCACCGACCATGCAGCCGAAAGGCTCGCCGCCAAACTGGCCGTATTCTTCTTCGTAGACTTTCTTGAACAGCGGGCTTTGATCCCAGGCCGTGCCCTTGTAGCGCTTGAGCGTCTTGCCAAGGTCAGCCTTGGAGATGTTCATCACGCGGATCTTGAGCTGCTCGTCGGTCTCGGTGTTGTTGACCATGTAGTGCAGACCGCGCCAGGCACCTTCGAGCTTTTGGAACTCTTCGTTGTGCAGGATCAGGTTGACTTGCTCCGACAATTTCTTGTCGATGGCCGCGATCATGGACTCGATGCTTTTGATGACATCGTTGCCGATCAGCTTGGTGTTGCTGAGGGCTTGTTGAGCCAGGGTCTGGATGGCCGTCTCGACAGCGCTCTTGGCTTCGTCGGTCTTGGGCTTGAATTCTTTTTGCAGCAAGGAAGCGAGGTCGCTGCCTTCGAAGGTGACGCCCTGGAGGGCGGCGCTGGCTTGGGTTTCTGCCATGGTGATATTTCTCCGTATTCGTGGGCTGTGGGGCGATCGATCAGGCAGCTGGGGTGTCGTCGCCAGGCTTGGCGGCAGTCGACAGGGTGGCCAGCAGGGCAGGATCGGCCATCACCTTGGCCAACAGTTCTTCAGCGCCTGTCTTGCCGTCCATGTAGGTCACGAGGTTGGACAGCTGCTGACGCGCTTCGAGCAGCTTGTTGAGGGAGTCGACCTTCCTGGCGACGGCGCCGGGGGTGAAGTCTTCCATGTTGTCGAAGGTGATGTCCACGCTCAGGTTGCCTTCGCCCGTCAGGGTGTTGGGCACCTGGAAAGCCACGCGGGGCTTCATGGCCTTCATGCGAGAGTCGAAATTGTCGACATCGACTTCGAGGAACTTGCGGTCTGCCACGGGTGCCAGCGGCTCGGTGGGCTTGCCCGACAAGTCAGCCAGGACGCCCATCACGAAGGGCAGTTGCACCTTCTTTTCAGCGCCATAGAGCTCGACGTCATATTCGATCTGGACTCGAGGGGCGCGGTTGCGTGCGATGAATTTTTGGCTACTCATGAGGGCCTCCGGGAGTGAACGTCAGGGTGAATGAAAGGGATCAATGGTGTCACGATTTTGGGTAACTTTTACACGCTTTACGACTCAAATCACTGATCGCTTTCGATGGAATCAGGGTCAACACCCATGATCCGCGCGACTTCGTTGATCGCATCGGGCGCAAGCTCGCGCATCAGTTGCAGGAAGTTCTTGTTGATCAGTTTGCGCGAGCGGCGAAGCAGCAGTTGCGCCGGGTTGGTGGGCTCGGTGCGCTCCAGATAATCGCAGACCAGTTCAATGGCGCGCAGGGCATCTTCCCGGTTGTGGATGGCACTGGGCAGACCCGCCTGGCGCGCGCCGCCACCGTCGGCGCCCGTGGCATGGCCACCACCTTCGGCTGCTTCACCACCATTTGCATCGTTGCCCGATGACGCATTGTCTTCGGCAGGCATGCATTGATTGACGCAACCCAGCAGGTCGGTGAGCGGGCGCATGTCGGTGGCGCGTTCGATGCCCACTTGGTCACGCAGCAGGTTGCTCAGGCGCTTGAGCAGGCCCAGGGATTGGTCAAGTTGGGTGCGCAGTTCTGGGATGGCGCGCACGGCCGCATCAAGCATCTGGGAGACCTGCCCCTTGGGCATGGCCTGTTCACCATCGCGTGGGGTGAGTTTACCCAGGGCCACTTCCACATCGCGAAAGCTCAAGTCGCCGATGCTGCGGTTGGCGAACACACGTGCGCCGCGAAGATCACCCAGCAGGCCTTCGCTTTCGGTCAGCAGGGCCAAGGCATTGAGCCTGGCGTAAGGGTCACCGTCATCGGGGTCGGGCTGGGGATGCAGGGTGTCCCAATAGGCTTCCAGCAGGGCCACGATCAGGGCCAGGCCTCCGGGCAGGGCGGCCAGGCCGCGCAGGCTGACTTCGGCGCGTGTCCAGAGCAAGGCCACGCGGAGGTCGCGGGTGCGGTCGAACAGGGATTCAGCGGCGGGGATGACCTCGCGCCAATTGGGCGGCTCTGCCGACGCAAATTGGGTTTCGGCCTTGCCGGCAGCCAATTGCTGCAGGTTCAGAAAATCGTTGTCGTACTCGAGGTCTTCGCCGCAAGGCAGATCACCCATGGGGGCAAGCCAGGCCTGTTGCGGCTGGGAGACGAGAGCGGCGGCTTCGCCTGTTTCTATCGTGATGCTCATGACTGCTGGTGTGACAAAACGTCTCGGCTTTTGTGGAGGGCTGCCGATGACGCAGTCGGGGGAGTTGTATTGTTTGGTGACACCGTCAGGGCGTCAAGTTTGAAACTAGGGGGGTGCTTTATTCGCAGACGAGACTGTTGGGTTTTGGCGAGCAGGTGTCCGGAGTCCTGATGGATTCGCTGCCTTCGGTGGCGGGACGGCCCGAACCGACTTCGGCGATCACGCCAGAGCGCAGGCGCGAAGAGACGTTTTCGGTCCGCACGGCTTCTTCGAAACGCACCCGACGTTGCTCTTCGATGATGGAAAGCACGGCGCTCAGGGCGGCCTCTTCTTCCGGCGTGGCCGCGGCCTGGCCGTTGTAGAAGAGGCGGATCTCGGTGGCCTTCTTGCTGCCTGGGTAGACCGGGATGGGCGAATCCGGGCCGCCCAGGTAGACGACAGCCTTGTCCTGGCCGACGCCTGTGGGGTCAACCGCGACCAGGCCGCCGGTGCTACCACCCAGCACGGTCTGGATCCAGTTGGCGCTTGGGGCGTTGCCCACCAGCAGTGGGCTGTTGCCGCCGCCCAGCAAGGACGGTGGGATGGAGATGGTCAAGGATGGCAGCGCGGTGGCGACGTTCTGGAGCGATGTGATGAAAGGCATGCGCCCGACGATCTGTCCGCTGTAGAGGGCGGTGTCGATCTTGCTGGTGTTCAAGACGATGGCATCGCCCTCGATGCCCTGAGGCACGCCAGTGCCGGTGGCGCCCGCCTGGCCTGCCACGTTGACCTGTACCGAGCGGATGCTGACTTGGTCGACCACCACGTTGCCGGTGCCATTCAGGCGCGAAGGCGTGCCCTCGTTGGACGTGCCGCTCACGACGGACAGGCCGCCCTTGATGTCGTTGAGGTCGGTGGTGCTGCCGAGCAGCTCGATGGAGCCGCGGTTGGTGGCCTTGACCACCAGGGTCGAGCCGACATCGGTGGTGATCTTGCTGTTGCTGGTCTGGCTGATCACGTTGTCGTTGAGCAGCACATTGGGTGTCGAGCTGCCGGCGCTCTTGTAGATGGTGGCGGTGGTGCCGGCAGGGGCGGCGCTGGCGGTGATGGTCAGGGTGCCGCCATGCAGGGTCAGGTTATCGGCCAGCGAAATGGTGCCGTTGGTGGCAGTGATGCCGCCGCCGGACGACGCTTCGATGCCGCCGCGGCCAGCCACGGTCGAGGCGGTTTCGAAGGCTTTGCTGGTCGGCACGCCGGCGTCGCTGGTGCCGACCGAGGTGGTCGAGACGGTGCCGATGGTGAGGTTGCCTGCGGTGCTCAGGTCAATGCTGGTGCCGGCGGTCACGGCAGCGGTCAGGGCCTTGTCATTGCTGACGGTGACGCTGGTGCTGGCCTGGGCGTTGAGCAAGTCGGCCGAGGTGGTGAGGTTGATCGAGCCTGCGCTGGCGCTCACGCCCACGGTCGGGGCGGTGATGTGGCCGGTGATGTTCTGGCCAGCCGTGACCACAGCGGTGCCCGAAGCATTCAGGTTGATGCTCGTGGCTGAGCCGGTGGTGTTGATGCCGATTTCCTGGCCGGAGACCGTGGTGCCGACGCTCTGCGCGAAGGTGCCGCCCGCTTGCGCCAAAACCTTGCCGGAGGTGCTGGCGTCGGCGCCCAGCGAGACGTTGCGGTCGGCGCGGATGTTGATCTCGCCCGAGCCGCTGCCGATGGTGCTGCCCGTGGTGGATGTCACATCGCTGCTGCCGCCGATGGCACGCAGGCGCACGTGGTTGGCGCCCGCGACGGCCACCGTGCTGGTCAGGTTGATGCTGCCTTGGGCCTGGGCACTCAGGTTGCCTTGCACGCCCGAAGCGTTCAGCGTCAAGGCGCCGTTGTTGACCAAGGTGGCATCGCCCGATGTGCCGGCGGTGTCCAGGGTGACGGCGCCCGTGGCCGCCAGCTGATCCACCGTGATCGTCGCGTTGGCATCGGTCGTGCTGAAGCTGGAGGTGCCCGAGACGGTGATGACGCCGGTGTCCACGATGTTGCCCGTGCTGAGCGCTTGCAGGTTGCCGGTGACGTTGGTGGTGCCGAAGGTCGTGGTGCTGCCCGCGCCCGTCGTGGTGGTGCTCAAGCCGTTGGCCGAGCCCGACAGGTTCAGGTTGCCGCCGGCGCTCACGGTGCCCTGGCCAGTGGCGGTGAGTGCCACGGTCAAGGCATTGCTGTCGTTCAGTGTCACGTTGGCGCCCGTGGCGGTCACGGTGCCCGTGAAGTCATTGCCGGTGCCGTCCAGCGTGATGGTTTGACCCGCGGCGCTCAGCGTGGTCGTGCCGGTCACTTGCAGGTTGCCCGAATCGGTCATTGCGCCTGCTGCGGTTACGGCCAGGTTGCCGCTGATGGTCGAGGCGCCCAGGTCGATGGCACCGGTGTCGTTGAGCGTGACGTTGTTGCCGCTGATGATGGAGATGGCCCCGCCGAAATTGTTGGGGTTGTCCAGCGTGATGCTGTTGGCGCTGCCAGCGGCCAGGCTCGTGGTTCCGGTGACGCTGATGGCGCCGACATCGGTGATGGCGCCTGCCGCGGTGATGGCGAGGTTGCCGCTGATGGTCGAAGTGCTCAGTGAGATCGCGCCGGTGTCGTTGAGGGTGACGTTGTTGCCGCTGATGATGGAGACAGCCCCGCCGAAGTTGTTGGGGTTGTCCAGCGTGATGCTGTTGGTCGTGCCTGCGCTCAGGGTGGTGGTACCGGCGATGGTGAGGGCGCCGGTGTCGGTGATGGCGCCATTGGCGGTCGCCATGAGGTTGCCTCGTACGCTGCTGGCGGCCAAGGTCAAGGCAGAAGCGTTGTCGACGGATGCATTGGCTGTGTTGAGGCCGACACCATCGATGGTGCTCAGGGAGACCGCGCCGGTGACAGCCAGGGTGCCCAGGTCGATGTCGGCGCCATTGGCCGAGGTGGTGAAGGCAGCAGTGCCGCCGACGGTGACAGTGCCGCTGTCGGTGAGGTTGCCGGTGGAAGCGGTGGCCGTGAGGTTGCCGCGCACGCTGCTGGTGCCCAGGGTCAGGGCAGAAGCGTTGACGACCGAAGCGTTGGCGGTGTGGAGGCCGACACCATCGATGGTGCTCAGGGCCACCGCGCCGGTGACAGCCAGGGTGCCCAGGTCGATGTCGGCGCCATTGGCCGAGGTGGTGAAGGCTGCGGTGCCACCGACGGTGACGGTGCCGCTGTCGGTGAGGTTGCCGGAGGAGGCGGTGGCCGTGAGGTTGCCACCGACGTTGGAGGTGCCCAGGTCGAGCGCAGAAGCATTGACGATGGTGGCATCGCC
>CANBUA010000272.1 GCA_947372535.1 Burkholderiales bacterium | reverse complement strand
TCCAACGCCTGGCTGGAGGTGCAGTGGTACCTCTTTGGCATGGCCGTGTTCGCCGGTGCGCCCATGTTGCTCAAGCTCAATGAGCATGTGCGCGTCGACGTGGTGTTCGGCGGCCTGAGCGAGCGCACCAAGGCCTGGATCGACGTGGTCGGCATCCTGCTGGTGCTTTTGCCGCTGTGCTTGTTCGTGAGCACCCAGGCCTGGCCTTTTGTGGTCGAGTCCTGGCAGCAGCAGGAGGTCTCTCCCAGCGCCGGCGGTCTGATTCGCTGGCCCATCAAGGCCGCCATTCCCGCGGGTTTTGCATTGCTGGCGCTCCAAGGCGTGGCCGAACTGTTTCGCCGTTTGCTGTTCCTGCAAGGCAGCGGGCAATTCAACGCCCATTACGAGAGGCCGTTGCAGTGATGGAGACCGCTCAACTGGCGCCGATCATGTTCGGCACCCTGGTCGTGGCCATGCTGGTTGGCTTCCCGGTGGCCTTCACGCTGGGCGGGCTGGGTCTGGGCTTTGGCTACTTTGCCGTGTGGCAGGGGGTGTTCCCGGCCGAGTTCATGGCCAACCTGCCACTGCGCCTGTTCGGCATCGTGTCCAACGAGCTGCTGCTGTCCATCCCCTTCTTCACCTTCATGGGGGCCATACTGGAGCGCTGCGGCCTGGCCGAAGACCTGCTGGAAGGCACGGGCCAACTCTTTGGCAGCAAGCCGGGTGGCCTGGGCTTCGCCGTCATCATCGTGGGTGCCATTCTGGGCGCCATCACCGGCACCGTGGCGGCCAGCGTCATCGCCATGGGCGTGATCTCGCTGCCGGTGATGATGCGCAACGGCTACAACATGCGTTACGCCACGGGCGTGATCGCCGCTTCGGGCACCATCACGCAACTCATCCCACCGTCGCTGGTGCTGGTGGTGCTGGCCGATCAGCTGGGCCGCTCTGTGGGCGACATGTACCGAGGTGCCATTGGCCCCTCCATCCTGCAAACCAGCATCTTCCTGCTCTACACCCTGGCGGTGGCCATCCTGCGGCCGCAATGGGTGCCGCCATTGCCCGAAAGTGCTCGCACGCTGCGGGGTTGGCCGCTGGTGCGGCGCGTGCTGTGGGGCATGCTGCCCTCGATCGTGCTGATCTTCCTGGTGCTGGGCACGCTGTTCATGGGTCTGGCCACGCCCACCGAAGCCGGCGCCCTGGGCGCCGTCGGGGGCATGGTGTTGGCCGCCATGCACCGCCGGCTCAGTTTCAAGTTGATCTGGCAGGCGATGGATTCGACCATGCGCGTCACCGCCATGGTCATCTTCATCCTGCTGGGCTCCAGTGTGTTCTCGCTGGTGTTCCAGGGGGTAGATGGCAACAAGTGGATCGAACACATGTTGTCGCACCTGCCAGGCGGCACGGTGGGTTTCCTGATCGTGGTGAACCTGGCGGTGTTCTTCCTCGCCTTTTTCCTGGATTTCTTCGAGATCGCCTTCATCATCGTGCCCCTCCTGGCGCCGGTGGCCGACAAGCTGGGCATCAACCTGATCTGGTTTGGCGTGCTGCTGTGCGTGAACATGCAGACCAGTTTCATGCATCCGCCTTTTGGCTTTGCACTGTTTTATTTGCGGGGGATTGGCGACCAGATCTTCAAGAACAAGGCGATCGACCGGCCCATCCTGTCCAAGGACATTTACCTGGGTGCCATCCCCTGGGTGCTGATGCAACTGGCGCTGGTGGCGGTGGTCATTGTCTGGCCTGAATCGGTCACGTATTGGCTGGACAAGGAAGTGAAGGTCAACACCGATGACGTCAAGATCGAGATGAAGATTGAGGACATGGGCGGAGGGGAACCCACCATGCCTGCCGTACCCGAGGCCGCGCCGTCAGCACCATGAGGCGAGTCAAAATGCAAAAGCCAACCGGGAGGTTGGCTTTTTTGTTTGAGGCCGGCCGCAGGTTCGACCTTGCGCTCCAGCCTTGCGATTCAGGCCTTGCGATTCAGGCCCGCAGCCTGAAGGCACTGTGGACAGCCTTTGGCATAGCCCCAGGCCCCCAAGGCCGCCAAGGCCAGACCGGGCACAGGGGCCCAGACGGTGTTCACCAAGCCGAGCAACACACCGATGGCCCCGAAGGACCGCCAGGTGCGCTGAAGCGCGATGTCGTCCCAGGCGTATGCCATTGCCGATGTACGGGCCACTTGCGCGCGCTGCGCTGCGAAAGGCGTCGATTTCATGCTGTGCGGGTCTGTGATGTGACAGATGCTGAACCGGGTGGCCAGACTGAATACATGGAGACCATTGTTCCATCAAAAGGTGTCGTCGTCACGTCACATTTCGTGAGACACACCTCAAGCATGGGGTTTTTGGCCCCGGTTCAAAGTTTGGCAGCCTGCATGTAGCGGTCGAACGTGGCTTCGGTGAATCGGAACCAAAGGTTCTGGTCCGCACGGAATTTGGCGTAATCGGCATACACCTTTTTCCAGCTGGGGTTCTTGGCGCTGAGCTCGTCGTAAATGTCCATGGACGCCTTGAAAGCGGCATCCATCACGGACTTGGGCATCTGAACCAGTTGGGTCTTGGCTGCCACGAGTTGTTTCAAGGCCGCTGGGTTTTGAGCGTCGTAGCGTGCCTGCATCTCGACGTGGGCATGGGAAGCCGCCGTTTCAACCATGGCCTTGTATTCGGGGCTCAGGCTGTCATAGGCCTTTTGATTGATGAAGAAATCCAGCTGCGGGCCGCCTTCCCACCAACCGGGGAAATGGTAATAGGGTGCAACTTTGTGAAAACCCAGTTTCTGGTCGTCATAGGGCCCCACCCATTCGGCCGCATCAATGGTGCCTTTTTCAAGGGCCTGGTAAATCTCGCCGCCCGGGAGGTTCTGAGGGATGGAGCCCAGTCGTTCAATGACCTTGCCCGCAAAACCGCCAATGCGCATTTTGAGGCCCTTCATGTCTTCCAGCGACTTGATGGGCTTGCGGTACCAGCCGCCCATCTGCGCGCCCGTATTGCCGCCGGGAAAGCTGATGATGTTGTATTTGGCGTAGAACTCGCGCATCAACTTCAGGCCGTTGCCTTCGTACATCCAGGCCGTCATCTGGCGGGAGTTCAGGCCGAAGGGGATGGCACAGCCAATGGCAAAGGTTTCGTCCTTGCCCACAAAGTAGTAGGGGGCCGTGTGGGCCATTTCGACGGTGCCGTTCTGAACGCCGTCCACCACGCCAAACGGGGGCATCAGTTCGCCGCCCGCGTGGACCGAGACCTGGAATTTGCCGCCCGACATGTCGCTGAGCTTTTTGGCGAACACGTCGGCCGCGCCGAAGATGGTGTCCAGCGATTTGGGGAAACTGGAAGCCAGGCGCCAGCGCACGGCCGTCTGTGCATGGACCGCTGGGGCGGCGCCCATGGACAGGATGCCGGCCAGGCCGGCGTGTTGAACGAACGAGCGACGCTGCATGCGGGTCTCCAGATGTGATGTGCGCAAAAATTCTAGGGCCAAGCCGCGCGGATTTCACCCATGGAAAAAGGGACTTACCCTTGGCTCACAACGTGAGCCGCAGACAAGTCCCTCAAGGATCAGCCCCGGAAGGGGCAGGATCGTCAACGATCAGGCAGCGCGGCGGCGGGCAAACACCAGACCCACGAGGCCCAGGCCCATCAGAGCGTAGGTCGAAGGCTCAGGCACGGTGCTGGTGGCCTTGGCAACGTCCATCGAGATGGTGGTGTCGAAGGTGCCGTAGGTCTTGATGCCACCCATGGCGGTCTTGCCGAAATCGGTCAGGCCCAGGGCAGAAGCGAAGTAGTCAAAAGCGCCGGCGGTGATGGTCAGACCGCTCACCGAGTTCACCGAAGTGGTGGTGCCGACGATGGCCGGGAAGGCCGTTTGACCGGTCAGCGTGCCGAAGTTCCACATGGCCAGGCGCTGGGAGACCACACCGTTGGCACCGGACACGTCGGCGAAGATGGTCTTGGAGGGCAGGTCGGCGCTGATGTTCTGGATGGACAGGAAGCCGCCGGTGGTCGTGGCGCCGTCGTCAATGGCCGTCAGGGTGGCGCCACCGATCGAACCCACGCCAATCACGGTCAGGATCTGGGTGTCGGTGTCAAAGATGCCCGTACCCGACTGGATCTTCGAGGCGGCGCTGATCGAGGTGTACTTGCCAGCGGTATTTTTGGGGGCAGTCAGGACGGCGGGATCGATGACCGACAGTTGAATGCCAGCCAGGTTCAAGGCGCTGGTCAGGGTCTTGTCGAAGGTCAGCGCGCCAGTGCCGCGAGCGTTGGACACGGTCCAGCCAGCGTAGGTGACGGATTCACCGGCATTGATGGTCAGGGGGGGCGAGACAACAGCTTGGGCGGCGCCGGCGGTGGCGACGAAAGCTGCAGCGACGGCGAATTTCTTGAGCGACATGTTCATGTTTCGTTCTCCTGTTTGCCCATTCCAGTGACGAGACTGAATGGATCGCGTTAAGGTGATCACACTTTAAGCCGCCACGTTCAATGGGGTCTGTGGTGTTTTTCCTAACTTTGACCCCTCGCACCACCTGTCCCCTTGAATGAGGGGGTGGGTTGCCCCGAGGTAATGTGAACTTTTTCATTGCCACTTCAATGGCCGGCGACTTTCATTCGTTCCAGAAGGATGGAGCCCACCGTTTTGGACCCATAGGTGTAGGCGTCGGCACCCACCGCCACGATCTGCTGGAACATTTGCCCCAGGTGCCCGGCAATCGTGATTTCATGTACGGGGAAGGCAATTTGGCCGTTTTCAACCCAATAACCTGCGGCCCCGCGGGAATAATCGCCCGTGACGTAATTGACACCCTGGCCCATGAGTTCGGTGACGAACAGGCCAGTGCCCAGTTTCTTGAGCATGGCCTTGAGGTTGTCTTTGGGCTGTGTGAGTCGGCTGCTGAAGACCAGGTTCTGGGAGCCGCCGGCGTGGCCGGTGGTGCGCATGCCCAGCTTGCGGGCCGAATAGCTCGACAGAAAGTAGCCCTCCAGCACGCCGTTCTTGACCACATGGCGGCGATGGGTGAGCACGCCTTCGTCGTCAAACGGGGCGCTGCCCTTGCCTTTGAGGATGAAGGGATCTTCCATCAGGTTGATGTGCTTGGGAAAGAGCGGCTTGCCCAGGCTGTCGACCAGGAAGGTGGACTTGCGGTAGAGCGCGCCTCCGCTGGTGGCCTGTACCAGGGCGCCGACCAGGCCGGCAGCCAGGGTGCACTCGAACAGCACCGGCACTTCGCAGGTGGCAATCTTGCGAGACTTCAGGCGGGCCAGGGCGCGTTCAGCGGCGTAGCGGCCGATGGTCTCGGGGTGGGCCATGTCGTGGGCATCGCGCTCCGACGTGTACCAGAAGTCGCGTTGCATGTCGTTGCCGCGGCCGGCAATGGGCGACACGGACAGCGAGTGGCGCGAGCTGGCGTAGCCACCACGGAAGCCACATGTATTGCCGGAGAAGAAGTGGGACTGCTGGGCGGAGACGCCGGCGCCTTCGGAATTGGTGATTCGCTTGTCGACCGTGAGGGCGGCGTCTTCGCAGCGGCGGGCCAGTTCGGCGCATTGCTCGGCCGTGACCGACCAAGGGTGGAACAGGTCCAGGTCGCGGGTGGCCTGGCGGCCGGTGGCGATGTCCTGGGCTTCGGGCAGGCCGGCAGCAGGGTCTTCTGCGGTGTAGCGGGCGATGTCGTAGGCCGCGCGCACCGTGTCCTCGATGGCCTTGGCGGAGAAATCCGAGGTGCTGGCGTTGCCACGCCGCTGACCCACATACACCGAGACGCTGACCGCCTTGTCGCGGTTGCGCTCGACGTTCTCCAGTTTGCCCTTGCGCACCGACACCGACAGGCCGGCCCCTTCGGAGACCTCAGCCGCTGCATCGGTGGCCCCCAGATTGACGGCCTGTTTGAGGGTGTCGTCGATGATCTGCTGGAATTGCGCTCGGGTGTAGGCAAAACCTTCGTGATCGTGGCTGCGGACAGGCTTGGATTTGGTTTTGGAGGCGGCCATCGTGGAGGGTAAGGGCTGAGGCACCCGTATCATAGCGATGACATGAATGCGAACCACTTTGATCAGCCTCTGGACGACGACGACGAAGACACCCGTCCGCCCAGCAGGAGCGCCATGAAGCGCGCCAGCCACGAACTCCAGGAATTGGGCAAACAGCTGTTGGCGATGCCCGACAGCCGGCTTGAAGGCATCCCCATGCCCGAGCGCCTGCGCGATGCCCTGGACATGTGGAAGAAAACCAAGTCTCACGAGGGCAAGCGGCGCCAGCTGC
>CANBUA010000271.1 GCA_947372535.1 Burkholderiales bacterium | reverse complement strand
GACCAGGCCTTCCATGCACCGAGCCAGGCGGCGCTCGACCCACCAGCTGTGCGGCTCGCTCAAGGCCGTGAGCAGGCCTTGTAAAAAGCCGGGCGCACGCTCAATGGCTGACCAACCCCGGTGGATGGGGCCCCAGATCAGGCGATCCGGGTCATGCACGGTGGCCGACAAAGCGGGGCGGTTCTTCAGGCGGGCCAGGGCGCACAGGGCCAGGAACTCGCTGCGACGGCCACGGCCCAGTTGGGCGTGCACGACATCGACCTTGGTCCAGTCCCGCTCGGCCACCCAGCGCTCGGCCTCGGCCAGCGTGCTCAAGGGGCGCTGGTTCTGCAGGGGCGTCAGCACATCGATGCCGGCCTGGTTGGCGGCCTGGCGCCAGCGCTGGGCGAAATCGGCGATGGTGGTTTGTTCGGGCGGCAGGGAGGACAGCAGGACAACGCGCATGGCTTACCAGTCGAGCCGCACGTGGTGGGCGGCCAGGAAATCACGGGACCGGCTGAAATGGCCGCAACCCATGAACGGCTCAGGCCCGCGCATGGCTGACAAGGGCGAAGGATGATTGCAACTCAGCACCAAATGACCAGGCACGGCCGATTCGATCAAGGGGCGCTTGCTCTGGGCATGCGCGCCCCACAACAGGAAGACCACGGGCGATGGCGATTGGGCCACGGCGGCGATCAGGGCATCGGTCAATGCCTCCCAGCCCCAGCGGGCGTGGCTGCCGGCAGCGCCGTCCTGAACAGTGAGGCTGGTGTTGAGCAGGAGCACGCCTTGGCGCGCCCAGAGCATCAAGTCACCCGTCAAAGGTGGCGCCAGGCCGAGGTCGCGCTGGCGTTCTTTGAAGATGTTGCGCAAGCTGGGCGGGCACTTCACACCAGGCAGGACCGAGAAGGCCAGCCCATGGGCCTGGCCCGGGCCGTGGTACGGGTCCTGCCCGAGGATGACGACGCGGACCTGGTTCAACGGCGTGGCGTGCAAGGCGGCGAACACCTGCGCCGGGTAGATCACGTCGCCGGCCAGGCGACTGGCTTCGATCCGCTCAATCAGGGCCTGGCCCGTGCTTGAGGCGCGGAAAGCCTCGGTGAGCTGGCGCCAGCCGGCCGGTACCTCGTCGAATTGCCGCTGGAGTGGCTCGGTGAGCTGGTTGGACGCAGAGGCAAGCTGTTCCGGCATGGCCATGGCGGTTTGCATCACACCCCGAACAGCGAGGCCAGCGCCACACCAGGATCAGGGGCGCGCATGAAGGCCTCGCCGACCAGGAAGGTGTTGACCTGGGCATCGCGCATGCGGCGCACGTCCAGGGGGCCCAGGATGCCCGATTCGGTCACCAGGATGCGGTCGGGCGGCACGTTGGGCAACAGGCCTAGCGTGGTGTCCAGCGTGACCTCGAAGGTGCGCAGGTTGCGGTTGTTGATGCCCACCAGCGGGGTCTTCAAGCGCAAGGCGCGGTCGAGTTCGCGGCCATCGTGGACCTCGACCAGCACGGCCAGGCCCAGGCTGGTGGCGCAGGCTTCCAGGTCAGCCATCTGGGCATCGTCCAGGCTGGCGGCGATCAGGAGGATGCAGTCGGCGCCCATGGCCCGGGCCTCGTACACCTGGTAGTCGGCGACCATGAAATCCTTGCGCAACACCGGCAAGGCGCAGGCGGCGCGGGCTTCTTGCAGGTAGCGCTCGTGGCCCTGGAAGAACTGCTCGTCGGTGAGCACGCTCAGGCAGGCGGCGCCGTGCTTTTCGTAGCTGGCGGCGATCTCGGCCGGCACGAAGTGCTCGCGCAGCACGCCTTTGCTGGGGCTGGCCTTTTTGACCTCCGCAATGACGGCGGCCTGGCCGGCATCGAGCTTGGCGCGGATGGCGCCGACGAAGTCGCGCAGGTCAGCCTGGTCGCGGTTGCGTGCTTCGGCCTCGGCGCGCACGGTGCCCAAGGGGCGCAGCTTGGCGCGGGCGGCATTTTCTTCGTGCTTGACGGCAACGATCTTGTTGAGGATGTCTGACATGGTGGGCCTGCCCTGAAGCGATGGGTTCTTTTGACTTAGGCAGCAGCGGGCTTGAAGCCCTGCGTGGTCTGCACGAAGGCTTGCAGCTTTTCGAGCGCTCGGCCACTGGCCAGGGCCTCGCGGGCACGCTCGATGCCATCCTTCAAGGAACTGGCCACGTTGGCTGCGTACAGGGCCGCACCAGCGTTGAGCAGCACGATGTCGCGGGCCGGGCCCGCTTCGTTGGCCAGCACGCGGCGCACGGTGTCGACCGAGGCTTGCGCATCGCTCACGCGCAAGGCAGAGCCATCGTGCTGCGCCAGCCCGAACTGCTCGGGGTGCACGGTGTATTCGCGCACCTCGCCGTCGATCAACTCGGCAATGTGGGTGTCCCCGGCCAGCGTGAGTTCGTCCAGGCCATCACAGCCGTGCACGATGATCACGTGCTGCGAGCCCAGGCGTTGCAGCACGCGCGCCTGGATGCCGACCAGGTCGCGGTGGAAGACGCCCATGAGCTGGTTGGGCGCGCCGGCCGGGTTGGTCAGCGGGCCCAGGATGTTGAACAGCGTGCGGATGCCCAGCTCTTTGCGCACGGGGGCCGCGTGCTTCATGGCACCGTGGTGGTTGGGCGCGAACATGAAGCCGATGCCGGTGGCTGCCAGGCAGCGCGCGACCTGCTCGGGGTTCAGGTTGATGAAGGCACCCAGGGCTTCGAGCACATCGGCGCTGCCGCTGCTGGAGGACACGCTGCGGCCACCGTGCTTGGCCACGCGCGCGCCGGCTGCGGCCGCCACGAACATCGCCGTGGTGGAGATGTTGAAGGTGTGTTGGCCATCGCCACCGGTGCCGCACAGGTCGACCATCGCGGTCTTGTCCTGCACATCCACCGGCGTGGCGAACTCGCGCATGACCTGAGCGGCCGCGGCGATCTCGCCCACGGTTTCTTTCTTGACGCGCAGGCCGGTGACGAAGGCGGCCATGGTCACGGGCGACATCTCGCCGCGCATGATGCGGCGCATGAGACCCAGCATCTCGTCGTGGAAGATTTCGCGGTGCTCGATGACGCGTTGCAGCGCCTGGACATCGGTGAGTGTCGTCATGTTGGCGCCCTCTTCTTTCACATCCGCAGGAAATTGCGCAGCATGGCGTGGCCGTGCTCGGTCAGGATGGACTCGGGGTGGAACTGCACACCTTCCAGCGGCGCGAAGGACTTGTCTGTCTGCGGGCCCTTGTGGCGCACGCCCATGATCTCGCCATCGGGCGTCGTGGACGTGATTTCCAGGCAGTCGGGCAAGGTGGCGCGCTCGATGGCCAGCGAGTGGTAGCGGATCACGGTGAACTGCTCGGGCAGGTCCTGGTAGACGCCCTTCTGGTCAGTCGTGATGACGCTGGTCTTGCCGTGCATCTGTTCCTGCGCGCGGATCACCTTGCCCCCCAAGGCCGCGCCGATGGCCTGGTGGCCCAGGCACACACCCAGGATGGGCAACTGGCCAGTGAAGCGCTGGAGGGATGAGACGCAGATGCCCGCCTCGGCTGGCGAGCAGGGGCCAGGCGAGAGCACCAGGCGGTCGGGCTTGAGGGCCGCAATCTCATCCAGCGTGATCTCGTCGTTGCGGTAGACCTTGACCTCCTCGCCCAGTTCGCAGAAGTACTGCACCAGGTTGAAGGTGAAGCTGTCGTAGTTGTCGATCATGAGCAACATGGCTGTGTTCCTTGTGAGCTGGTGTGGCGTTCAGAGACCTTGTTCGACCAGCTCGGCCGCATACAGCAGCGCCCTGGCTTTCGCTTCGGTTTCTTTCCATTCCAGCTCGGGCACCGAATCGGCCACCACGCCGGCAGCTGCCTGCGCGTAGAGCACCTGGTCCTTGATGATGCCGGTACGGATCGCGATGGCCACGTCCATGTCACCACCAAAACTCAGGTAGCCCACGGCGCCACCGTAGATGCCGCGCTGCACGGGCTCCAACTCATCGATGATTTCCATCGCGCGGATCTTGGGCGCACCCGAAAGCGTGCCCGCCGGAAAGGTGGCCTTGAGCACGTCGAGCGCGCTCATGCCATCTTTCAACAAGCCTTCGACATTGCTGACGATGTGCATGACGTGCGAGTAGCGCTCGACCACGAAGGCGTCCGTCACCTTGACGCTGCCGGTCTTGGCGATGCGGCCGATGTCGTTGCGCGCCAGGTCGATCAGCATGACGTGCTCGGCGCGCTCTTTGGGGTCAGCCAGCAGCTCGACTTCCAGGGCCTTGTCCAGCTCGGGGGTGGCGCCGCGCGGGCGGGTGCCGGCCAAGGGGCGGATGGTGATGGTCGTGCCTTGCGCGCTTTGCTCCTGGCGCACCAGGATCTCAGGGGAGGCGCCCACGACCTGGAAATCGCCCATGTCGTAGTAGTACATGTAGGGGCTGGGGTTGATGCCGCGCAGCGCCCGGTAGAGGCTCAAGGGGTGGGCCGTGAACTTCTTCTGAAGACGCTGGCCGACCTGTACCTGCATCATGTCGCCGGCCGCGATGTATGCCTTGGCCTTAAGCACGGCGGCGAGGTAATCGGCTTTGGCAAAGCCGCGCTCGACGGGGTGGGACTCGGTCGGGGTGATCTCGGGCGCGGCCACGGATTCATTGAGCTGGCGCTTGAGGTGGGCCAGGCGCTCGGTGGCGCGGGCGTAGGCGCCGCTCTGGGCCGGGTCGGCGTAGACGATGAGGTAGAGACGGTCCGACAGGTTGTCGATGACGGCCAGCTCTTCGCATTGCAGCAGCAGGATGTCGGGCGTGCCGATGCCACCGCTCTTGTGCACACCGGCCAGGCGCGGCTCGATGTGGCGCACCGCCTCGTAGCCGAAGTAGCCGGCCAGGCCGCCGCAGAAACGCGGTAGGCCGGCGGGCACGGCGGCCTTGAAGCGCGCTTGGTAACTGGCAATGAAATCCAGCGGGTTGCCTTCGAAGGTCTCGACGACCTGGCCATCGGTGACGACCTCGACCTGGCGGCCCGTGGACCGCAACAGGGTGCGTGCCGGCAGGCCGATGAAGGAGTAACGCCCAAAGCGCTCGCCGCCCACGACTGACTCCAGCAGGAAGCTTTGAGGCTTGCCTTGGGCCAGCTTGAGGTAGAGCGACAGGGGGGTGTCGAGGTCGGCCAGGGCTTGGACGACCAGGGGGATGCGGTTGTGGCCTTGGGCCGCCAGCTCGTCGAATTGGGCTTGGGTGATGGTCATGTCTTGGCGCTCCGTGCCCGACGGCTTGTGGCAGGCACAGTGGCGGCGTCGGGTCGCTTGAGGGAATCAGGGGGCCGCTGAGCAGGGGCGCCCCGAGGGAGCGCGTTCAGCGGCGGAATCGAGTCGACAGGCTCGTGCACGGACGCCAGGGCCAAGCTCCCCGGTCGTGCGAACCTTTTGTCAATTTGCGTGGCATGAACATGCCGGACAGTGTAGCAGGTCAGGCTTTGGCGGTGGGCGCGAACCAGGCGGCATCCAGCTGATCCAGTCGGTTCAGGTGGGCCAGCGCCGGCACGTCCTGGATCGGCTCGCCGTGGTTGTAGCCGTAGGTCACGAGCACGGTGGGGCAACCAGCGGCGCGGGCGGCCTGGGCGTCGTTGCTGGAGTCGCCCACCATCAAGGTCTGCGTGGGCTGACTGCCCAGCGCCTCGCAGGTTTTGATCAAAGGCAAGGGGTCGGGTTTCTTGCGCTCGAAGGCATCGCCACCGAAGACGTGCTGGAAGTGTTGGCGCAGACCTTTGGTCTGCAACAGCTGCTCGGCAAAGGCGGTGGGCTTGTTGGTCAGGCAGGCCAGGGGGATGCCCAGGTCCGCCAGTTGTTGCAAGCCTTCGCGCACGCCGGGAAACACATCGGCGTGCTGGCCGTTGAAGCGTTCGTAGTGGTGTTGGTAATGCACCCAGGCTTGGGGCACGTGGGCGATGGGTTCAGGGTCATCGTCGGGCAGGCCCCAGGCGTGGGCCAGGCAGCGGCGCAGCAGGTCCTCGGAGCCCTTGCCGATGGTGTGCTCGATGAAACGGCGGTCCACGCGGGCGATCTCGATGGCGTGGCAGCCCATGTCGGCCAGGGTGTGCTGCAGGACGACGATGAAATCGCCCAGGGTGTCGACCAGGGTGCCGTCGAGGTCGATGATGGCGGCGGTGAGGGGGGGCTGCTTTGGTTTCATGGCGACGCGATCATGGCATGCCGTGAAATCAAGCCACGCCGCCCAGCGGCCAGCGCCCCAGGACCACATGGCGGCCCTCGCCCTGGATGCTGCGGATCAGCACAAAATCGTGCGCGACCCAGGTGATGGGGTCAATGGCCTGCGCCTGCAGTGACTG
>CANBUA010000270.1 GCA_947372535.1 Burkholderiales bacterium | reverse complement strand
GCGTCATCGGGCGCGCGGCCCCAGGCGTGGGCCATGGATTTGCGCAGCAGGTCTTCACTGCCCTTGCCCACGGTGAGCGACAGGAAGTGGCGGTCCACCCGCGCGATCTCGATGGCGTGGCAGCCCATGTCGGACAGGGTGTGGGCCAGGATGATCTGGAAGTCACCCAGGGTGTCGACGAGGGTACCGTCGAGGTCGATGATGGCGGCTTGGTAGGGCATAGGGTTCGGCTTAATAGAGTCCGTAATATTTCAGCCATTCTGCGTGAGTCTCAGAAAATAGAGCCCGTAAAAATCCGCGACACATTTGGGGTCATTGATGGAAAACGCCGAGCCAAAGTTGGGCTCCAGCAAGTGCCCGATCCACAACAATCATTTGCCAATCAACACCAACCTCCAAATAACAGCTTTGCCTCGATAGACGACTCGAAGCTATCTCGCTATGGCGCACGTTGCTCAAATCTTGCCCCCACCCGGCAATCTGTCTGGATTGGGCGCAGGGCGAACAGATTGAGTAGTCACTGGATCAAAACATCCGCTACTGCGGGTGCCTGGAAAGGCATCGATCAGCCGGTTTCGCATGTCTACGTCGTTAGCAAACACAATCATCCAGATGCTGAAGAAGCCTTCGGCAGTCGCTGTGCGCACCGCCCCACGCCGGACAGCCTCATTGACCGGATCCGCATCCACATCCTTCTTGACTTCCTGCGCGATCCCCCAAACCTCCATACGCTGAGAAACTCGATCAAGCGCCACCTGCTTGCCGTTCTCATCGAGCACTTCAGAGATGGGCTTGTCCAGCCCCACCACAGACAACAGCCTCGCAGCATGCGCCCGCAGCGCCGGAAGCAAAAGACCTGCGGGCTCGACTCGTCCGTCCGCAGAGTATTCATAAGCGGCGAATGTGTTGTCTCGATCGGGCAGAAGCGTATCGACCAGAACTACGTCTTTATCCTTCTTGGTTGAATTGCAATTCACGCACCCCAACAGGAAGTTTTCCCAGCATCCGCTCAAATGAACGTACGCAGCGAGGCCCTTTGGCTGGATATGTTCCACAGCCAAATTGGTCGCAACCCTACGTTCGCAATAGCTGCAATACCGCCCCAACCTAGAAACCAAGTGGCCCTTGGCGTCGTCATAGTTGGCAAAGTCCGTGGCCTGTGTTGACCCCCCTCTTTGAACTGGACGCATGTTGTCATTCCCCCAACTTGACTGCGCGCTTCAACTCCAGGAAGGCCTGATACGCCGGGTTATGGGCATACGGAGCAACCCCTTCAGCCAGCTTCTGTTTGAACGCCTCCTGCTTGTCTTGCGGCACCATCTCAGCTTCCTCTAAGGTCTCCAAATACTGACGCGCGGCCTGCTTCATGGCCTCGTATTCCTCGCTGACCTCGGTGTTGCTGACGCCCATGATGCCTCTAGCAATATCTTGCACCGGCATGTTGCCGAGGCCTGAGATGGGCTGGCCATCGAGAACAATCAGCTCTTCACCGCTGCGCAAAGACTGGATCAAGAAGGGGGAATGCGTCGTGCAGATGAATTGCAGCATGGGGAACGCGCGCCGTAGATCTTCAATGATTCGCCGCTGCCATTTGGGGTGCAAATGAAGATCTAGTTCGTCGATCAACACAACACCTGGCGTCAACTCCAAGGCCCGTTCGACCAATTGGGGATTCAGCATGGCGGCCTTGATCGCCAAATCCGCAGCAATGGCCACCACGTTGCGATATCCATCGCTCAACTCGGAAAACGTATGCCGCTCACCGCTTCGGTACTTCAAGACGAGCGTACGCAGCTTGGTGCTGTAGCGCGCTGACTCGATCTCGGGAAGCATGGTTTCAATAGCTTTATAAACCAAACGCAATGCCAGAGACGACTCTTCTTCATCCAGCTCGTTAAGTCGCTCAACACCCATCCATCGAATCAAGTCGTCAGGGTTGCAACGCTTGTCTACGCTCATTCGATAGCCATAGAACGGCTCCGACAAGCGCTCATGTTCATGAAACGCTTTATCGATCTCGTCGGCATTTTCCGCAAGCTCGACAGGTTGCTTTCCTTTGTGCTTGCTCAGCGCCTTGCCTTCGGTATCTCGCACAGACTCCCACAAACGACCGGCGCCGAAGTATCGAATCAGCGGCAAAACCATCGGCTCTTGCTTGAGTACAGCAGATGCCATTAACTCGGCATATTTCTTCAGTGAATTTGCGCCCCGACGCGAGGTCTTACCACCGGTAGCTTCAATGGATCTTTCCCAATGGATCTGCTGCTCACGAGGATAAGGTTTTGCTAAGTCGTCTGGCTGCAAGTACCCAATGTCACCGTCAACTCTGCCCATTCGCGCAATGTGCAGAACGCCCGTAGCAGACACCCGCACCGGGTACTGTGGCAACTCTCGGTATCTATTCTCGACGAATTCGATTACCTGCCGCACATCTCTGGGCCAGATGTTCCGCGAGTCATGGCCACGAAAGCCCAGTAGCCACGAACCAATGGCCACCGCTGCCGCTTCCAGCAAAGAGGTTTTACCCGCGCCGTTTTCACCGACCACTAGGTTGAATTGAGGGTGCAGCGCGAACTTTCTGTCCGCATAGCCCCGGAAGTTCTGCAAACGCAGTGTTTCAAGCCGCATAGGACATATCCTCAGTGTCAGGTGCGGTGCTCGCAACCGTGCGCTCGCAAACAGCAGATTCGATCAATGCCGAACAACGCTCTTTTGGCATACCCAAAGTGCGCTCGGTTCGCACAGCCAATTGCATCAATGTACGCACCTGCTCTCGAACAATCTCAACGATGCCGACTCGATCGTGATACAGAAGAACAGGTAGCATGAAATTACGGCAGTGGTTGAACCGGCCACAGGAAGCCATTTCACTAAGCTGAAAGGCAAGACATTTTGCATCCCATTTTTCCGCCGCCCGATCGCAAGTGGCGTGCTCTGCCAAGATGTTGTTCGAACGGTCGCGGCTGGTACTCATTTTTAGTGAGTCTACCAAAATAGCGCCGACGTACTGTCGGATAAATTTTGACTCCGCATCGATCTGGTCTAGCGCATTGAATATTGTGGTCATGCCGTGTCCGTGTCATACCAGCCGCGCTTGAGTCGGGTCATAAGCAAGCTCGGTTAAGTGCGATCGCCATTTCCATTTACGGACTCTATTCAGTCAGACCAGCATGTGGTGTGGCGCAAAGGGTCGGCGGTCATGAATCGGGGCTCGCCTTCGCTGGCGGCACAGCAAGGTGCCAGGGATCGCCCGATCGTGTCAAGCCGACGCCCCCGCAATGCAGGGGGGATGTGGCGGGAATGAGCCGACTAGACTTCGCACAGCAGTTCATCGGACTCTTACAAAAACGCTGCTCCCTGCTGCGGGGAGTCTTCAGGGAATGGGCATGTCTGACCTTGTTCAATGGCTGGGCGCGATCTGTCGCCAGGCAAAATTCGCCGCAGGCACCTTGTTGCTGGGCTCCCTGCTCGCGTGCGGCGGCGGTGGCGGTGGCGGCGGGTCCTCCGCCTCGCCTTCAGGCACGGATGCAACCGGCTTCAGCGTGACCCTGGACAAGACCAGCATCGCGTTCACCTACACCGAGGGCAGTTTCCTGTCTTCACCGGTTGTGGTCACGGCCACGCCGCACGGTCCATTGCCCGGTGCACTCTATGTGCTGGCCACCACCGAAGGGCAAGGCATTTCGCCCTACATCCCGGCCACATTCACGCAAGCCGACGCGCAGTTCCGTGTGAGCCCTGCATCACTCCCGGCCGGGGACTACGCAGGTCGCGTGCTGTTTTACGCCTGCTCGGACAGCCAGTGCGCCCACCCCATTGGCGGCACGCCCATCCCGGTCAGCTACACGGTTCATGTGAAGAAGGTGCTCAAGGTCCCTTCGCGTGTCGACATCGGCGCCATCAGCGGCCAGTCCGCGTCTGGCAGCGTCACACTGCAATTGCCGGAAGGGGCCAGCACCTTCACCGCACGGGTCACGAACGGTGCAGGCTGGCTGAGCCTGGGCACGCCGGATGGCAACGTCCTGCCCTTCTCGGCCGGCTCCCTGCACTCGGGCGCCTACGCCGGCAACATCGAAATCAACGTCGATGGACAGGTCACCAATGTGTTCGTCAACTACAACGTTCAAGCGCCAGTGGGCGGTGATCTGGACCTGAGGGCGTCGGCCCCTTCGTTGACCTTCAGTGCCGTTGAGAACACCCAGGCGCCCTCCCAGTCGGTGGCGATCTTCCTGCCGACCTGGGGTGGAGAACGCAAGGACCTGCAATACAGCGCGACCTCGGGTGGCAAGCCCGCAGACTGGCTGAGCGTTTCTGCCACCGAGTCCGGGCTGTCCGTGACGGCTTCGGCCGCACAACTGGCCGCCGGGGTCTACACGGCACGCCTGCAGGTGACGCACCCCTTGGCACTGGCGCCCCTGGTCATTCCCGTGACCTTGACGGTGGGCTCCGGCCTGGTTCAGCCCGCAGACCTCGCCTTGTCGGTGCTGCCCAACACCACGGCGAGCGCCCTGCAAGGCCGCGTCGCCATCAACCTGGTCAGTGGCGCGCCCGTGAACTGGACGGCCAGCACCGATGCGCCCTGGTTGAAACTGAGCCGGGCCACGGGTCAGACAGGCAGCACGGTGGACTACGCCGTCGACACCACCCTGCTGGCGCAGGTGCCCAACTACAGCGACATCCAGACCACGGTCAAGGTGACCCCTTCGGTGAGCTACATCACCCCCGTCTCGTTCAAGGTGTCGCTGCACAAGCAGCTGTCTGAAGCGCAGTTCGTCGGGCCCTACGTGCTCGTGGCCAACCAGCCGCAGACCGTGCGCCTGCGAGGGCGGGGCTTCAACGGCATCACCTCGCTGTCGACCAGTGTGGACGCCGGCGGCGTGCAGCCCGTCAATGTGCAGCGCATCAACGACACCCAGCTCGTGGTGCAACTGCCCGCGCTCAATGCCGGCGCCTACAAGCTGGGCATCCGGAACGAACTCGACCTGCCGGCCGACACCGTCAACCTGCGCGTGGTGGCGCCCAGCACCTTCACCTACGGCGCCTTCCCCACCAGCGGCAACCCGTACTGGATGGTGTATGACCCCTGGCGAAAGGCGGCGTTCTTCCTGAACAGAGAAGGCGAGCGCGTGCAGCGCTACCAGTTCAATGGCAGCACCTGGACCTCGGCCAGCGTGTCGATGGTGGCGGTGAGCAACCTGGGCATGTCGCCCGAAGGCGACAGCCTGATCACCTTGTCCACCGCAGGCCGGATCAGCCTGCTGAACCCGGACACCCTGGCCACCACTTTCCAGCTCGACACCAAGAAGCCGTCGGGCGACAGCTTCACCTACCTCCGGTTCGGCATCCCCTCGACCAACGACGGGCGCTCGTGGATGAACCTGGGCAGTGGCTGGAACAGCCTCAGCTATTTCGACCACCGCAGCAAGACGGTCAAAGCCCTGGTGCCCAACATCGCGACGGATTTCTACGGTGGCCCGTGGATGGCGATGTCCCGCGACGGCGAGCGCATGGTGATCGTGCAAAGCGCCTCGATTTCGCCGCAGCCGCCGATGCTCTACATGGACACCACCGACCTGGAGCTGCACAACAACCCCGCAGACCTGACCTTCGAGTACAACCTCAGCCTGTCCGACAACGGCAACCGGCTGCTCCTGGACACCTGGGAGGTGCGCGACGCCTCCTTTGGTCTGGTCGGCAGGCTGGCCATGCCCGATGTCGATCACTTCGCCGTGGGCTCGATGATCTCGCCCGATGGCAACCGCGTCTATGTGTTGAGCTACCCGGTGGCCGCCCAGACCCAGACGGACCCGACGCAAAAGCCCAGGGTCTATGTGTTCGATGCCAGCACCATGCCCGCCAACAGCCTGTACCTGCCCATGCTGGGCAGTTTCGACCTGCAGCACTACCCGGCCTGCCATGTGAGCTACTCGGACGGTTGCGATGTCCGCATGGCCATCAGCCCGGATGGGCAGACCTTGTTTGCAGTCGGCAACCAGAACTTCATCGTGGCGCCCCTCCCTGACCTGACGCCCCTGGCATCAAGCGTCAGCAACCGGGTGACTGCAAAGTCCCTGGTGGACGCGAAGGCCACGCCGGTGTCTCGCCCACGTCGTTGGCCGACGGGCACCGTTCATTGAGGGCGCCCAAGTAGCCCGGCACCTTCTGCAGGTTGAGGCTGATGACAGCAAAGCCCAGTGAGGCATACAGGGCCCGCGCGGCCGCGTTGTGGCCAAAGACGTGCAGGCCGATGCTGTGCACGCCCAGCTCGGCGGCCAGCGCTTCAAACGAGGCCAGCGCCCGGCGG
>CANBUA010000269.1 GCA_947372535.1 Burkholderiales bacterium | reverse complement strand
CCCGGGTAGACCTTGCGGCCCGCGCCGCGCTGGGTCCATGGCACCTTGTGGATCATGTTCTTCTCGAACCAGTCCATGGGCTTGCTGGTGGCCAGCTCGTTCACCGAGGTCGGGTTGACGCGGCAGTCGATGGGGCCGGCCATCAGCGTCAGGCTGCGTGGCTGCGCGGGGTGGTTGTCCTGCGCCATCAAGGCCGTGGCCGCCAGCGCCGCCACGCAGGGCTGGCAGATCGCGATCATGTGCGCGCCCGGGCCCATCTTGGCCAGGAAGCGGATCAGGTGATCGGTGTAGTCATCCAGGCCGAAAACGCCGTGCTTGAGCGACACATCGCGGGCGTTGTGCCAATCGGTGATGTAGACGTCATGGTCTTGCAAGAGCGTGCGCACGGTGTCGCGCAGCAAGGTCGCGAAGTGGCCCGACATGGGCGCCACCAGCAGCACGGGCGGCTGGTCCAGCGCGCGGTCCTTGCGGAAGTGCAGCAGCGTGCCAAAGGGCGTGCTCATGACCGACTCTTCGATGATCTGGCACTCCACCCCGTTGGACATCACCGTCTCGATGTTGAAGGACGGGCGGGTGTGGGTCAGGCGCCAACGCGAGAACACCTCGGCCACGGCGATCATCTGGCGCGAGAACACACCACCGGCCAGCAGTTCGTGCGTGGTGGCTTGTGATTCACCAGGCGGCAGGATCTGGCCCAGCCAGCCAGAGAGGTCCACGGCCATGGCGCGCAGCGGTTCGAGGAGTCGTTGTTGTGTGTCGAAAGTGGCGTAAAGCATCGGAACCCCAGGAATGACGACAGCGTCGATGCCTTACCCGCAAGTTGCGGGCCACCCGCACGTTGGCATGTGCCTTGCAATGAACCCCACCGTGCCCCGGGAAGGGCCCCATCCACGCACGACTTCAACCGCTGCAATCCATGGCCACCACACTCGCCCCTAAAAAACCCGCCGCCAAAAAAGCAGCCCCCAAGGTGGCTGTTGCCATCCCTGAGCCGAGCGCCATCGTCACCACCCTGGCCAAGGTCACCACCGCGCCCGCCGTGCTGACCATTACCAGCAAGAACTACTCGTCGTGGTCATTGCGCGGCTGGTTGATCGCGCGTTTTGCGGGCCTGGACTTCACCGAGAAGGTGCTGCCGCCGGACGATCCGTCCACCCGCGCCGAGATCCTGCTGCTGTCATCCTCCAACCGCGTCCCCGATCTGGTGCACGGCAAGGTGCATGTGTGGGACACCATCGCGATTGCCGAGTACCTCAATGAGGTCTTCCCCAAGGCGGGCCTGCTGCCGGCCGATGCCGCCGCCCGCTCGCACTGCCGCGCCATCTGCGGTGAGATGCACTCGGGCTTTACCTCGCTGCGCTCATCCTTGCCGATGAACCTGCGCGCCCACTTCCCGAAGTTCAAGGTCTGGTCGCGCGCTCAAAACGACATCGACCGCATCACCGCTATCTGGGCCGATTGCCTGGACACCTACGGCGGCCCCTACCTCTTCGGTGCGCAGCGCAGCGTGGCCGATGCGATGTTCCTGCCCGTGTGCACCCGCCTGCGCACCTACGACGTCAAGATCGACGCACAGAGCAGCGCCTATTGCGACTTGATGCTGGGCCAGCCCGAGTTCCAGGAGTGGCTCAAGGCCGCCAAGTCCGAGCCCGACGACATCGACGAGCTGGACGTGGAGTTCTGACCTGACCTGATGTCACGCCCCCGGTTGATGCGGGGCGTGAACTCGGAGCTCGTCGCTCACCAGGGCGTGGGATCCGGCACCGCGCACACCGACTCGACATCGATGGATTTGAAGTCCGCCGGGCTGACGATCTCCAGGTACTCCATGTCGGGCGAATAATCGAACAGGAAGTGCCGCACGCCGGGCCGTTGGTGCACGCAATCACCGGCCTGGACCAGCGTTTCCTGGTCCTCGTACATGAAGCGGGCCCAGCCCTTGGTCATGATGACGATCTGGAAATCGGCCTCATGGCGGTGCCAGCCCGTGCCTTTTTCAGGCGGCATGGCCGAGTTGGCCTTGACCAGGTGAGCCACCACTTTGCCGTTGGTCGCATCTTTGATCCCCAGGTCTTTGTAGAGGAAAAAATCCCGCAGGCCACCTGACGTGAAATCGGTGTCTTCAGGGCGAATGTGGGAAAACTTGGTGGAGGTGGTATCCAGCATGGTGCGTCCTTTCCGTGATGTTGCACACAACTGCACATGGACGCATCAAGCGTGCCGCCCCAAGCCGGATCAAATCAGCGCCTTGCAAGGGCGCAGAACACCGGCACAATCACGACTTGACCATTCACTTGCGCGCTGCGCTTGAGCGCCTTTGACCATGAACGCTGCCGCTGACCTGACCGACGCAGAGATCCACGAGATCGACGAACTGCTGGCCCTTGTGCCCGAACCCTATGAAACGCTGGACGCCGTCATCCTGGACGGCTACCTGTGCGGGGTGATCGTTCAGCCCGTGATCCTGACCCCGGCCGAATGGATGGGCCCGATCTTCGGCACCGAAGGCGTGCCCGAGCCTGGCGGCCCCAAGTGGAGCGCCAAGCAGCACAACCGCCTGATCACCCTGATCCAGCGCCGCCACGACGAGATCCTGCGCGGCATCCTGGAAAACGGCTGGTTCGACCCGCTGGTGCCCCTGGTCGAGGACGACGATGGCAAGCCCCTCAGAGGCAAGGATTCGCTCGAAGGCGTGGGCTATTGGGTGGCCGGCTTCGAATGGGCCCTGGCCAACTTCCCGCAGCTGGAAGAAGCCGGCCTGAGCGGCGTGCCTGACCTGCTCGATTCACTGTGGCGCCACCTGCCCGACCAGGACGACACCCAGCAGGCCATGACCAAAGCCCTGGACGAAGAACACCCGCTCAAGAACCTGGACGAGGCCATCGAGGCCCTGGTCTTCGACGTGGTGGACCTGGCCCAGATCGCCATCGAGCAACGCTTGAAGGTCACGCAGGTGGTGCGCGAAGCGCCCAAGGTGGGTCGCAACGAGCCCTGCCCTTGCGGCAGCGGCAAGAAGTACAAGAGCTGCCACGGCTCGAACTGACTTGAAGCTTCAGATCCTCTCCGACCTCCACCTGGAGACGGAGAAATTCAAGGCCGAGCCCGCGCCCGGCGCCGAGGTGCTGGTGCTGGCCGGCGATGTGGACTCGCGCTGGCAGGCTTTGTCGCACTTTGCCAATTGGCCGGTGCCCGTGATCTTTGTGCCCGGCAACCATGAGTTCGACCGCCGCGACGTGAACGAGGTGCTGCCGCAGTTGCGCGCGCATTGCGAACAACTGGGCTTGAGATTGCTGGAGCGTGAGACCTGCGTGCTCACGGGTCAGGATGGGCGGCGCATCCGCTTCGTGGGCACCACGCGTTGGAGCGATTTCGACCTCTTGGGTCCCAGCCAGTACCACAAGGCCTTGCGGGCAGCCAATTACTACGTCAAGGTGATGAAGTCGACCATCGATGGTCAGGTCTTTGATGCCCTGGCCGTGCGGGCGCTGTCACTGGCGTGCAGGGATTGGTTGGCGCAGACGCTGGCCGACCGTGCGGGGCCATTGGACTCACCCGCCTGGCACGCCACAGTCGCCATCACCCACTACGGCCCCAGCGTGCGCAGCGCCGACCCGCGCTATGGCGCGCAGCCCAGCACGGCCAGCTTCTGCAATGCCGACGATGATTTGCTGCCGCTGGCCGATTTGTGGATCCATGGCCACCTGCATTGCCGCCACGACTACACGGTGGTGGGCCCACAAAGCAAAACGCGCGTTGTGAGCAACGCGCGCGGTCACAGCCACAAGGGCGAGACGGATGGCTTCAACGGCCTGCTGACCGTCGAAGTCTGAAACCGGGGATCAGGCCTTCTTGGCGCGACGCAGGCTCAGGCCACCAACCACGGCCAGGCCGGCCAAAGCCAGGGCCACGGACTCGGGTTCAGGCACAGGCGTCAAGGTCACGTCGGTGGTGTGGAAGTTCACGCCACTGATGTAGAAGTTGTCGAAGTACTTCTTGCCAACTGGGTCAAAGGCCAGGAAGGTGAAAGAGTGGCCGGTCAAGTCCAGGCCGACTGACTTCCACAGGCTGAAAGAGCCCATCTTGAACGCGTACAGGGTGTTCATGTTGCCATCAACGGCCACGGCGAAGGTGTTGCCGCCGAAGGGGCCATCGGCCAGCGCGACGCTGTCGAGGGTGACTTGTTCACCGAAGGTCATGGTGATGGACTCGCCGAACACCTTGCCACCCTTGGTGTAAGTGTCGATGTCGAAATCACGGCCACAACCACCACCGCTGTTGACTTCAAAGCCAAGGACGTTGCGGTTGCAGCTGTCCACGCCCAGACCAATGGTGCCCAGGATGGTGGAGGCGATCGTCAGCTTGGTGTTGCTGGTGGCGGCGCTGTTGCCGTTCTCACCATTGGCGGTCACGGTCAGCGTGCCGCCAGTCTTGGTCGCGATCGACAGCTGGCTGACTTCGTCAGAGCTTTTGATCAGGGCCAAGGTGGGGTCCACGAACTTGATCGATTCGACCGTCGTTTCGGTCACAGAAGCCGACGTGGTCTTGACGGTGGTGACATATTTGTCCACCACACGTTTGTCACTGGAAGTGATCTTCCCCGTGTCAATGGTGGTGGTCGTCGTCAACGCCAAGGCAGAGCCGCCAGCCAGGGCAAAACCCAGGGCCGTCAAAGCCACCATCGAACGTGCAATCACTGTCTGCTTCATAAATAACCTCTGCCAAATGAACTATCAGGCGCAACTTGACTCTAGCGGACTGTAACCAATGTCACATCCTGCATCCAGGGGGGATTTAGCGGGCACTGTTGCACTGACTTGACGACTTCCGGTATTCGGACCGGGTCAGCGGGGCGGGCATCTCCGCATGACGAAAAAATGAAAAAATGAAAAAAGCGCCCATCTGGGCGCCTTTCATGGGGCAAACGAAGCCTAAATCAGGTTTTTTCACCGCGCCGGCGGCGCGAGACCATCACCAGCGTCATCAGGCCCGCGCCAGCCAAAGCCCAGGTTTCAGGCTCGGGGATGGGGTTGGTGATGACATCCACGCAGGCGAACTTCAAGCTGTCGATGAAATAGCTGTCACCGCTGTAGCCAAACGTGAATGACTTGCCGGTCAGCGATGACAGGCTGGTGTGGCTGTCCAGGGAGAGCAACTGAGCAGCGCCGCCATCGACCGAGAGCGAGAACTTGTTCGACCCCAGGAAGTTCAGGTCATCCAGGTCCCAAGCCTTGAGCTCGACATCGTTCTGGAACGAGAACTTGATGGCTTCGCCCGAGCCAATGCGCGGATCCAGCTTGGAGAGCAAGCTGCCAGAGCTCACGCCCAATTCACCCAGCACGATCACCAGCTTGCCCTGGTTGGCCGTGACCGTGAGGTCACCCCCGCCGACCACGTCTGAGTAATCGAGCTGGGACTTGATGGCCAGCAGCTTGGAGAAATCCAAGGTGGTTTCGCAGGGGTCGAGCCCGGTACAACCAGGGTGGGAATGGGTCACGGTCGCGAAGGCGGGCGATGAAAACATCACTGCTGTGGCGGCGACCATGGCGGACAAGGTGAGGGTTCGCATGGTTACTCCTGTAAGTGGGAACAAAGTCACGCAATTTGCTACTCAGGAATATGCGGCATGGGCTGCTTGCTTGTTGTATCAAATGGCCAGCAACGATTCAAGAGTGTGTCGATTGAATCAGCGTGCACTAAACGGATGAATGCGCGACACCCTCGGGCGGATCCCGGCTTTTCCGCCACCGGCCAGCGCCCAAGGCAGGGTGTCTCTAGAATGTTTGGCTCCCGCTCCAGGCATCTTCCTGTGGCGGCTCTTGTCAAGGTGACCAATGTCCGTGATCCGCATCCGCGGTGCCCGCCAGCACAACCTCAAGAACCTCGACCTCGACATTCGCACCGGTGAGTTGACCGTGGTGACGGGCCCCAGCGGCTCCGGCAAGTCCTCCCTGGTGTTCGACACGCTCTATGCGGAGGGCCAGCGCCGCTACGTGGAGACCTTCAGCGCCTACGCCCGCCAGTTCCTGGACCGCATGGACCGTCCGGCGGTGGACAAGGTCGAAGGCGTGCCGCCCGCGATCGCCATCGACCAGAGCAACCCGGTGCGCACCTCGCGCTCCACCGTGGGCACGATGACCGAGCTCAACGACCACCTCAAGCTATTGTTCGCGCGGGCCGGGCGGCTGTTCGATGCCGAGACCGGCGCGCTGGTCAACCAGGATTCGCCGCAATCGGTGTTCGAGACGCTGCTGGCGCGCACTGCCGCCACGCCCGGCGGACGCCGTGTGGTCATCACCTTCGCGGCCGAACTGCCTGCCAA
>CANBUA010000268.1 GCA_947372535.1 Burkholderiales bacterium | reverse complement strand
CGACCAGCGTGAGGCCTGAAGCATGAGCCAGCACAGCACCATCGCCTGGGCACAGCCTTGCCAAGCGGTTTTGTTCGACTTGGACGGCACCTTGGCGGACACGGCCAGCGACCTGGGTGGCGCCCTCAATCAATTGCGCGAGCAGCGCGGCCTGGCACCCATGGCGTTGGACCTGTTGCGCCCGCACGCCTCGGCCGGCGCACGCGGTCTGCTGGCCGCCGGATTGGACATCCATCCCGGTCACCCCGAGTACGAAACCTTGCGCGTGGCTTTCCTGGCGACCTACGAGCGCTGCTTGGCCGATACCACACGACTATTTGACGGCATGCACGAGTTGCTCGATGCGCTGGAAGCGCGTGGCTTGGCATGGGGCGTCGTGACCAACAAGGCGCACCGCTTCACCGTGCCGGTGATGCAGGGCCTGGGTCTGCTCGAACGCTGCGCTGTGCTCATCAGTGGGGACACCACGGCCCACGCCAAGCCGCACCCCCTGCCCTTGCTGACGGCCTGCGAACAACTGGGCGTGGCGCCCGAAGCGACGCTGTATGTGGGCGATGACCTGCGGGACATCCAGGCCGCCAAAGCCGCGAACATGCCCAGTGCCGCTGCGGCTTGGGGTTACCTGGGCACCACGCACGAGGTCGCCAGTTGGGGCGCCTCGGTGATTTGCGCCACGCCAGCATCGCTGTTGGACTGCCTCTAGAAGACCACGGCCCTGGCCGCCGCCAGCACGCTCAGAGCATTTCTGGCGACATCACGGCATGCAAGGTCACGCCCACCCGGCGGCCTTCACGATCTTCCCAGCGCAACCACCAGATCGCCCCTTTGCGGATGGACCATGATTGCGAAGGATCGGTGGCATCGAGCAGGCGTGCCACCACCAGCCCCAGCAGGGGTTGATGCCCCACGACCAGCACAGCTTGCCGCGAATGGGGAAAGCGGGTGGCCATCAGCAGCTCATCGACCGTGCCGCCGGGCGCCAGCACATCGACCGTCTTGAAGGCGCGGCCCAAGGCCTGGGCCGTTTGCTGCGTTCGCATCGCCGGGCTGGCGATGACCCGGGTGGACTCCGTCAGGCGCTGGTTGAGCCACTGCGCCATGCGAACGGCCTGGCGCTCGCCCTTGGCGCTCAAGGGACGGGTCAGGTCTTCGGTGGGGTCGGGGAGGTGATCGCCGGCATGGGCATGTCGCCAAAGAATCAAGTCCATGCCATGCCCTTTCTGGTGGTGAAGGCGGCCGTCAGAGCGGCGCCCGGTAGCGGTCCATCAAGGCCTTCTGAGCACTGTGCCCATCGTCCTCCTGATCGACACGCTGGTAGCGGCCATCACTTTGCTGGATCCAGGCATCGCGCCCGTCCAGCAGGTAGGGCACCAGGCATTCGTCGATGACGCGCTGGCGGAGCACCAGGTCGTTGACCGGCCACGCCACCTCGATGCGCCTGACCATGTTGCGGTTCATCCAGTCGGCGCTGGAGAGATAAAGCACTTCGTCGTCGGCGCCATGGCCCCAGCGGAAGTAGATCACGCGTGTGTGCTCCAGCATGCGGCCCACCACGGAGCGCACCCGGATGCGGTCGGTCATGCCGGGCAAACCGGGTGGCAGGATGCAGGCGCCACGCACGATCAGGTCGATGTCGGCGCCCTTTTGCGCAGCATCTTCCAGTGCACGGATCAGGGGCTCATCGGTCAAGGCGTTGACCTTGACGACGATGCGCGCCGGCAAGCCTTTGAGCGCCGCATCGCCCACCTTCTCGATGAGCTTGAGCAGGCGCTTGTGCAGACCGAAAGGCGCCAGCAGCAGTTGCCGGGGCGCCTTGAGCTGGGTCAGGCTGGCCAGTTGCTGGAAGATCATGTCCACATCGGACGTCAGGTCGCCATCGGCGGTGAGCCAGCCCACATCGGTGTAGAGCTTGGAGGTCTTGGGGTTGTAGTTGCCCGTGGACAGGTGCGCATAGCGGCGCAGCTTGTGGCCCTCGCGGCGCGTCACCAGCATCATCTTGGCGTGGGTCTTGAGGCCGACCACGCCATAGACCACCTGGGCACCCAACGCTTCGAGGCGCTCGGCCCAGTTGATGTTGGCCTCTTCGTCGAAGCGCGCCTTGAGCTCGACCACCACCAGCACTTCCTTGCCGCGCCGCACGGCCTCCAGCAAGAGCTCGACCAGCTCGGACTCGCTGCCCGTGCGGTAGATGGTCTGCTTGATGGCCAGCACCTTGGGGTCATGCACGGCTTCGCGCAGGAAGTGCACCACCGCATCGAAAGTCTCGAAGGGGTGGTGCAGCATCACGTCGCCCCTGGCGATGCGCTCGAAAACATCGCCTTGACGCGGCAGCTCTTCCGGCCAGCCTTGCAGGTAAGGCGTGAAACGCAGGTCGTCGGCATCGGCCTGGTCGATCACCTGCGTCAGGCGGCCCAGGTTCACGGGCCCATCGACCAAGTAGAGCGCGTCCGGGCTCAGGCCGAACTGCTCCAGCAGGAAGTCTGACAGCTCGGCCGGGCAGGACGCGACCACTTCCATGCGGATGGCCTGGCCAAACTGGCGCGTGCTCATCTTCTTGCGCAGGGCCTGGCGCAGGTTGGTCACGTCGTCTTCATCGACATCAATGTCGGAATCGCGCGTGAGGCGGAACTGCGAAAAAGCCTTGATCTCTCGCCCCGGGAAGAGCTCGATGAGGTGCGCCCGCACGACGCTGGAGAGCAGCACGAAGACCTGCCGACCATCGCTGATCTTGTCGGGCAGCTTGATCACGCGGGGCAGCACGCGCGGGATGCGCACGATGGCGATCGCGTTGTCACGCCCAAAGGCGTCCTTGCCGCCCAGCTTGACAATGAAGTTCAGCGTCTTGTTGGCGACCTGCGGGAAGGGGTGTGAGGGGTCCAGGCCGATGGGCGTGAGCAGGGGCTGGACTTGCTTGCGGAAGAAGGTGGTCACCCAATCGCGCTGCGCCTGGTTGCGCTCGGCATGGTTGAGGATGTCGATGCCGTCGTGGCGCATGGTGGGCAGCAGCACGCCGTTGAAGATCTCGTACTGCTCCTTGACCAAGTGATGCGCCTGGGTGGCGATGTGGGCCAGGTCTTCTTGCGAGACGCCAGAGCCGCGCAGGCGCGAAGCCTCCATCAGGTCGGCATAGCGCACCTCGAAAAACTCATCGAGGTTGGAGGACACGATGCAGATGTAGCGCAGCCGCTCGAGCAGGGGCACATCGTCGCGCTGGGACTGGGCCAGCACGCGGTGGTTGAACTCCAGGATGGCCTGTTCGCGGTCTAGCAGGTTCAAGCTGGACGCTCGCGGGACCACGCCTGAGTCCACCAGTGGTGCCGTTTCATCCACGGTTTGCAAAGAATCATTCACACCAGGGCACTTTCAAACAAACGACTGCCTGCGGATTTTGACACCGATGCGTGACACCTTGATGACAGCGTGGTGCGAGGGCCATGAACCCTCAATGGGCGGCCTCCCAGTTCGGGCCGTGGCCGACTTCGGCCAGCAAGGGCACGCGCAACTCGGCCACCGAGGCCATCACGCGCGGGATCTCGGCGCGGGCCCAATCCAGCTCGGCCTCAGGCACCTCCAGCACCAGTTCATCGTGCACCTGCATGATCATGCGGCTGGCACGGTTTTCCTGCTCGATCGCGCCTTGCAGCGCGACCATGGCCAGCTTGATGAGGTCGGCCGCCGTGCCCTGCATGGGCGCGTTGATGGCGGCACGCTCGGCGCCAGCGCGGCGAGGGCCGTTGGGGCTGTTGATCTCGGGCAGCCAGAGGCGGCGGCCGAAGACGGTCTCCACATAGCCCTGCGCCTTGGCGGCGGCGCGGGTCTCGTCCATGTAGCGTTTGACACCGGGATAACGCTGGAAATAGCGCTCAATGTAGGCCGTGGCCGCCGAGCGCTCGATGCCCAAGTTGGAGGCCAGCCCGAAGGCGCTCATGCCGTAGATCAGCCCGAAGTTGATCACCTTGGCGTAGCGGCGCTGCTCGCTGCTGACCGCATCGGGCGCCAGGCTGAAAATCTCGCCAGCGGTGGCGCGGTGCACATCCAGGCCATTGGCGAAAGCGCTCAGCAGGTTCTCGTCTTCCGAGAGGTGGGCCATGATGCGCAACTCGATCTGCGAGTAGTCGGCCGAGACGATGACGTGGCCGGGCGGCGCGATGAAGGCCTCGCGCACGCGGCGGCCTTCGGCGGTGCGCACCGGGATGTTCTGCAGGTTGGGGTCGTTGCTGGACAGGCGGCCTGTCACGGCCACGGCCTGCGCATAGTTGGTGTGCACGCGGCCCGTCACCGGGTGGATCATCAAGGGCAGCTTGTCGGTGTAGGTGCTCTTGAGCTTGGCCAGGCCACGGTGCTCCAGCAGCTTGGCCGGCAAGGGGTAGTCCTCGGCCAGCTTTTCCAGCACTTCCTCGTCGGTCGAGGGGGCGCCGGTGGCGGTCTTCTTGACCACGGGCAGACCCAGCTTGCCGAAGAGGATCTCGCCGATCTGCTTGGGTGATCCCAGGTTGAAGGGCTGGCCGGCCAGCTCGAAGGCGGCTTGCTCGATGGCCACGATGCGCTGCCCCAGCTCGTGGCTTTGTTGTTGCAGCAATTGCTTGTCGATCAGCACGCCGTGGCGCTCGATTTTTTGCAGCGTGATGGCCGCTGGCATTTCCATGCGGCCGTAGACATCAGTCAGGCCTTTGTCGGCCTCCACCTGGGGCCAGAGCGTCTCGTGCACGTGCAGGGTCTGGTCGCTGTCCTCGCAAGAGTAGAGGCTGGCCACATCGACCGCCACCTGCGCGAACGGGATCTGCTGCGCGCCCTTGCCGGCCACATCTTCATAGTCCAGGCCCTTGCGGTCCAGGTGGCGCAGCGCCAGGCTGGCCAGGCCGTGGGGCCGGTGGGCTTCGAGCACATAGCTCTGCAGCATGGTGTCGTGCGCATAGCCTTGCGCCTTGATGCCGTGGTTCTCCAGCACATGCAGGTCGTACTTGATGTTCTGGCCGACCTTGAGCTTGGTGGCGTCCTCCAGCCAGGGTTTGAGGCGGGCCAGCACTTCGTCGAAAGGCAACTGGTCGGGTGCATCGGGGCCGGCGTGGCGAAGGGGGATGTAGCTGGCGTGGGCCACCTTGGTGGACACGCTGATGCCGATCACCTGCGCTTTCATGGGATCGAGCGAATCGGTCTCGGTGTCCAGCGCCACCAGGGGCGCGGCCATCACATCGGCCAGGCAACGCTCAAAAGCATCCCAGTCGAGGATGGTGTCGTAGTGGGTCTCCAGCAATACGCCGGGCTTTTCTTCGACCTCGCTGAACAGATCGCTGGTGCCACCGGGTGCGGATTTGCCCTTGAGCGCAGCGCCAGCGGCTGCGTTGTCCACGCGTGCGGTCTGTTCCAGCTCCTTTTTCATGGACTTGAAACCATGCGTGGCAAAGAACGCCAGCAAGGCGGACGAGTCAGGCTCACGCAGGGCCAAGGTTTCCAGTGCCGGCCATTGCGGGATGTGCTCGGCCAGCTCGCAATCGGTGCGGATGGTGATCAGGCGGCGGCCCAGAGGCAGCCAGTCAAGTGCCTTGCGCAGGTTCTCGCCGGCCACGCCCTTGATGCTGTTGGCTGCAGCCACGACGCCTTCGAGCGAGTCATGCTCGGTCAGCCACTTGACCGCCGTCTTGGGGCCGACCTTCTCGACGCCGGGCACGTTGTCCACCGTGTCGCCAATCAGGGTCAAGTAATCGATGATGCGATTGGGCGGCACGCCGAACTTGGCCAGCACGCCGGCCTCGTCCAAAGTCTCGTTGCTCATGGTGTTGACCAGCGTGACGTCGGGGTTGACCAGTTGGGCCATGTCCTTGTCGCCCGTGGAGACGACGACCTGGTGCCCGCTGCTGACGGCCACGCAGCACAAGGTGCCGATGGCGTCGTCGGCCTCGATGCCGGGCACCTCCAGGATGGGCCAGCCCAGCAGGCGCACCACCTCATGGATGGGCTCGATTTGTAGCGCCAGGTCCTCGGGCATGGAGGCGCGGTTGGCCTTGTAGAGCGGGTACCACTCGTCGCGGAAAGTCGGGCCCTTGGCGTCGAACACGCAGACCGCGTGCTCCGCCTTGATCTGCTCGCGCAGGCGCTTGAGCATGTTGACCATGCCGTGGATGGCGCCCGTGGGCTCGCCCTGTGGCCCGCGCAGGTCGGGCATGGCATGGAAGGCGCGGTAGAGGTAGCTGGAGCCGTCCACCAGCAGCATGGTGGGTTTCGGGCTGGTCGTGGTCGTGGTGCTGGCGGCTGGATCGATCGTCATGCCTGCATTGTGCCGCCTGCCGCTCAGCTCATGACGGGGCGATGCGGCTCCGCAAAAGGATGCCCGATGGGCGCCCATGAAAAAGGCCACCTCGCGGTGGCCTGATCTAA
>CANBUA010000267.1 GCA_947372535.1 Burkholderiales bacterium | reverse complement strand
CTCACCGTGCACGTGGCCACCAAGTTCAACCGCAGCCATGTGGTGCATGGGCGCGAGGCCTTGCTGCTGCCTTGCCTGGGCCGCACCGAGGCCGACCTCCAAGCGTGTGGGCCACAATCGGTCAGCGTGGAGGACTCTATGAGCATGGTGCACCTGTCCAAAGGCTTGAACCCGCCGGCCTCAAAGCACCTGCTGTCCGAGCCCGCCATCGTGGCCCGCATGGCGGCCAATGCCCTGCCCCACAGCCGCACCCCCTGGTTGTGGCTGGCCGAGGACTACGACCGCATCCGTGACCGCATCGAGGCGGTGTTCGACGAGTTCGCCGGCTTCAATGCCAAGGTGCATCATCCCGGTGGGTTCCGGCTGCGCAATGCGGCGGCCGAGCGTGACTGGCTGACCAGCGATGGCAAGGCGCAGTTCAAGGTCCATGCCGTGCCCCAAGACACCGCCGTGCAGCGTGCGCGCCAGAGGGCCTTGTCGACGGCGCATGACAGCGGTCCAGCCAGCCCGGTGCTGACGCTCACTACCATCCGCTCGCATGACCAATACAACACCACCGTGTATGGCCTGGATGACCGCTACCGGGGCGTGTGGGGGCAGCGCCGCGTCATCTTCATCAACGCCCAGGACATGGCCATTCAAGGCTTCAAGGAAGGCGACTGGGTCGATCTGCAAAGCCTGAGCGACGACGGACGTGAGCGCCGGGTCGAACGATTCCTGCTGGTGCCTTATGACATCCCGCCAGGTTGCATCGCCAGCTACTACCCGGAGACCAATGGGCTGGTGCCCCTGGGCCAGCACGCACACGGCGCGCGCACGCCTGCGTCCAAATCCATCCCGGTGATCTTGCGCTTGAACACCTCGACCGAGGTGATGCCCGCATGAGTTGGCCGCAGAGCGATTCGTGGCTTGACGGCGAGCCTGGCGCCGCATTGCCGCCGCCTTTGGCCGATCACACCGTCACACGCTGGCAATGGACGAGCGATGCCGCATCGCCCACGCGCGTGGAAGCGATCGACCAGTTGATCGCCGAGGTGCCCGTGGCCTTGGTATTCAACGGCATCAGCCATGCGGTGATGATGGCCACGCCAACCAGCTTGGCCCACATGGCGCTGGGCTTTGCGCTGTCCGAAGGACTGATCGACTCGCCCGAGCAGTGCCTGGACATCGAGGTGAACGCTGTCCAGGCTGCCGATTCGCCAGGCATCGAGGTGCACCTGCGCATCAGCGCCCGCGCCGAGGTCATGCTGAAACAACGCCGGCGCATGCTGGAAGGCCGCACCGGCTGCGGCCTGTGCGGCATCGACAGCCTGGCGGCCCTGGACCTTCAAGCTCCGCCGCTGCCCGGCCCGCCGTCGCCGTGTGTGGACTGGGCGCACGCGGCCATGGTCGCCATGCGTGAATTGCCCGCGCGTCAAAGGCTCAATGAATTGACCGGCGCCTGCCACGCCGCCGCCTGGGCCTTGCCCGATGGCCGATTGCACGCCGTGCATGAAGACGTGGGCCGGCACAACGCGCTCGACAAGCTCATCGGCGACCTGGCCAGCCAGGGGCTGCTGGGCACATCGGGCCTGGTGGTGATGTCCAGCCGCGCCAGCGTGGAGCTGGTGCTCAAATGCGCCCGTGCCCGCCTGGGCGTGCTGGCCACGGTGTCGGCACCGACCGCTTTGGCGGTGACGGTGGCTCGCCAGGCAGGGTTGCAATTGATGGGGTTCTGCCGGGCGCAACGCGTGGTCGTGTACACGGCCTGAGCCTCATCGCTCGTTACACCCAGATACGATCAACCCCTGACCAGAGGGCCGGTCTCGCAGCTCCGATGGGTTACAAAACGAGTTCGCTTCCATACCAAGATTCAGGGGTTTTTTAATGATTCGACCTTCCTTGCTTTCCGCTTGTCGCACAGCCGCGTGCGTCACCATGGCTGCCGTGGTCCTCACGGCCTGTGACCCCATCGCCGACATCGTCACGCCGGCCGAGATCACCACCGCCACCAACGCCAGCTTCGAGGCCCGGCTGATGCCCGCATCAGCCGGCACGCAGGTGCTGTCCTACCGCTGGGATTTCGGCGACGGGCAGACAGCAGAGGGCGCCACGGTGCAACACCAATATGCGCAGCCCGGCAGCTACACCGTGACGGCATCCCTGGTCGATGCCAGCACGCAGCAATGGGGTCAGGCCTACGTGAGCAAAAGCACCATCCTGGTCAAGCCGCCGGGCAGCCAGCCTGACACCTGGGCCAACCGTCAAAGCCTGGGCGCCTGTCAGCCCAGCGGCCAGGGCACTGATTACCAGGTGGGCGCCCAAGCTGGCCAACTGGCCTCGCTGGATCTCGTGCCTTGGGAATCACTCAAGGCTGGGGACACCGTCCGCGTGTTCTACCGGCCTGAGCCCTACCGAGGCAAGGTGCTGATCGCGGCCCAGGGCACGGCCAAGGCGCCGGTGCGGGTCTGCGGCGTCAAAGGCCCTCAGGGCGAACGCCCCATCATCGATGGCGACCAGGCCACCAGCCGGCCGCAACTGGCCAACCTGTATGGCCACCCCTTGCACCAAAGCCGCAGCGTGGTCGTCATCAAGACCTTGTCTGGTCAGGACTGGACCGCGTACCCCCAATACGTGATCCTGGATGGGCTGGAGATCCGTGGCGCGCATCCCGCGCACAGCTTCACCGATGCCGCTGGCCAGGTGCAGTCCTATGTGGCTTTTGGCGCCTGCGTGTGGATCGATCGGGGGCAGCACATCGTCGTCGCCGACAACCACATCACCGATTGCAGCAACGGGCTGTACACGAAGTCCACGGACGATGGCGATTTCGCCGTGACCACGGACATCCTGCTGCGCGGCAATGACATCCATGGCAATGGCATCGTGGGCGAGGACCACATGCACGACACTTACACGGCCAGCCGCGGCATCGTCTACGAGTTCAACCGCATCGGGCCCCAACGTCCAGGCGCCAAGGGCAATGCGATCAAGGACCGATCGGCTGGCACGGTGGTGCGCTTCAACCAGATCAACGACGGCGCGCATGCCATCGACTTGGTCGAAGCCGAGGATTTCCCCGCCACGGCCACGCCCTTGCCCGAGTATCGGACCACCCTGGTCTACGGCAACCAGATCCTCAAGGACAGCAACACCGGCTCGGTCATCCACTATGGCGGTGACCACTACGGCGCCGACGCGGATTCCACCTGGGGTGAGCCGATCTACCGCAAGGGCACGCTTTATTTCTACAACAACACCGTCAAGCTCAAGGGCGTGGACTACGCCGCGATGTTCCAGGTCTCGACCACGCAGGAGCGCGCCGAGGTCTTCAACAACGTGATCCTGTTCGATCCGGCCAATCCTTATCCGCGCTTGCGTTCGAACTCCGAGGTTGGCACAGGCTGGATCGGTGGCGGCATCGTGAACCTGGGCGTGAACTGGGTGAGTTCGGGCTGGATGGACTCCGACCCGTATCACCCCTTGCCAGGCAGCCTGCTGGGCCAGAACCTGGTGCGGACCGGCACGGTCTGGCCCCTGGATGCCGGCAGCTTGTTGCCCACCGCTGGTGGCGCCTTGATCGACCAAGCCAAGGCTCTGCCGACGGCACTGACGGGCTACCCGGTGAACTGGCAACTCGATACCCAGGGTCGGCCGCAATGGCGCACTGTCAAGGGTGCCGCTTCCGATCTTGGGGCGCTGGAAGCGCCTTGATCTGATTGGCCGACACCTGGGGCCTCGGCAGGGATTGTGCTGAGTCATCCCGGCCCGCCCAAAGCGCTAAGCTGGCTGCATGAGCCCCACGCCCCTCTCCGGTTCCGAGCGACCTCACCACGCTCACTGGCCTGCCCGCTTGCCGCGAGAATTGGTGGTACCCCAAACCACCTTGTGGTTCAACCTGGAGGTCAGCGCTCGGCGCCATCCCGACAAGACGGCCTACATCTTTCTGGGGCGCGAGATCACCTTCGGTGAGTTGCACGACGAAGCCCTGGCGCTGGCCGGCTGGCTGCAGCAGGAGGCTGGCATCAACAGCGGTGATCGGGTGCTGCTCTACACCCAGAACTGCCCCCAGTACGTGATCGGCTACTACGCCATCCTGCGAGCCCAGGCCGTCGTGGTGCCCGTCAACCCGATGAACAAGGCCGACGAGTTCGTCCACTACATCGTCGATGCCGGCGCCAAGGCCGCCCTGTGCACGGCCGATCTGGCCGGCAACGTGGCGCAGGCCAATGCGCAAGTGCCGCTTGGTCAGCGACTAACCCACATCGTCGTGACGCCTTACGCAGACAAGCTGCCTGCCGAGTCCACCCTTGCGGCAAGCCTGCCCTTGCCACCAGCGCTACAGGCCTGGTTGTATGCCGACCACGCCCTGCCGGCAGGTGCCACGCGCTGGCAAGACGCGGTGGCCCAGCAGTGCCCACCCAGGCCTTACACCGGCCAGATCAGCGACCTGGCCCTGCTGCCCTACACCTCGGGCACCACCGGCTTGCCCAAGGGCTGCATGCACACGCACCGATCACTCATGCACAACGCCATCGGTGTGGCCTTGTGGGGCCATGCAGGCGCCGAGAGCGTGGTCCTCGGTGTCGTGCCGCTGTTCCACATCACCGGCATGCTCTACGGCGCCATCTCGCCCATGTACACCGGCGCCACCGTGGTGCTCATGCCGCGCTGGGACCGCGAGCTGGCCGGGCAACTCATCTCGCGCCACCGCGTCACGCACTGGACGTGCATCCCCACGATGATCATGGACCTGTTCGGCAGTCCGCATTACAAGGACTTCGACCTGTCGTCGCTCAAGTTCCTCAGTGGCGGCGGCACGGCCATGCCCGAGCCAGTCGCGCAACGCTTGAAGGCCGAGTTCGGCATCAGCTTTGCCGAAGGCTATGGCCTGACCGAAACCGCGGCGCCCACCCACGCCAACCCGCCCGAACGCGCCAAGCTGCAGTGCCTGGGCATGCCCATGTTCGGCACGGATTCTCGGGTGATCGACCCGGCCACCCTGGCTGAAGTCCCCACCGGCGAAGTCGGCGAAATCGTGACCAGCGGGCCCATGGTCTTCGATGGCTACTGGCGCCATGAGGAAGCCACGAAGGCTGCCTTCATCGAGATCGAAGGCCGGCGTTTTTTCAGGACGGGCGACCTGGGCCGCGTGGACGAGGAAGGCTACTTCTTCATCACCGATCGCCTCAAGCGCATGATCAACGCCAGCGGCTACAAGGTCTGGCCCTCGGAAGTGGAGATGCTGCTGTACAAGCACCCCGCCGTGTTGGAAGCCTGTGTGATCGCCACTCGGGATGACTACCGAGGCGAGACCGTCAAGGCCATCGTCGTGCTGCGCCCTGAAGCACAAGGCCTGACCCAGCCCGAGGACATCGTCGCCTGGGCCAGGCAGCACATGGCGGTCTACAAATACCCCCGTGTGGTGGTCTTTGCCGACGCCCTGCCCAAATCAGGTGCTGGGAAAGTGCTTTGGCGGGTGTTGCAGGACCAGGAGGATCAGGCTGATGCTGAGCGTTAATCATGGCCATGGCTTGGCCCCAGGCGCCAGCAGCACAATGTTGCTGCTGGCACAGGCCACACAAGGCAGGATGCAGCCTTCGGCTTTTTCTTCTGCGCTCAAACCCGGCCATTCGATGGTGTAGCGCACCGTGCCGCTTCGCAGATGACACAGGCAGGCTCGGCAGGTGCCGTTTTGGCAAGAGCGCGGCAGGCGGACGCCAGCGGCACGTGCTGCTTTCATGATCGGCTGATCGGCGTCGGCAACAAAAACCGCGCCCATCGGCTCCAGCTTGACCTCGAACATTGCGGCTTGCATCCTGCCAAAATACCCAGGCATCATCATCCTTCAAATCGTTCGTCCTGACACATGCCCATGCTGCCCAAGCAAGTCACCCTGGTGGACGTCGGCCCCCGCGACGGCCTGCAAAACGAAGCCACGCCGATCGCCACGGCGCACAAGGTCGAGTTGATCCATCGCCTGCAAGCCGCAGGGCTGCGCCAGATCGAGGCCACCAGTTTCGTCAGCCCCAAGTGGGTGCCGCAAATGGCCGACAACGCCGAGGTGATGGCCGGCATCCAGCGCCAGCCTGGTGTGCGCTACAGCGTGCTGACGCCTAACCTCAAAGGCTTCGAAGGCGCGTTGGCAGCCCGCGCTGACGAGGTCGTGATCTTTGCCGCGGCCAGCGAGGCCTTCAGCCAGCGCAACATCAATTGCTCGGTGGCCGAATCCATCGAACGTTTCAAGCCCGTGGCCGAGGCGGCGCACGCGAACGGCATGCGCGTGCGAGCAGCCGTGTCATGCGCTTTGGGCTGCCCTTACCAAGGCGCGGTAAGCGTCGACGAAGTGGACCGGGTTGTGCAAGGCCTGCTGGCCATCGGCGCAGACCACATCGGCATCGC
>CANBUA010000266.1 GCA_947372535.1 Burkholderiales bacterium | reverse complement strand
GGCGCCGACGTGATCATCATGCTGCGCCTGCAAAACGAGCGCATGGCCGGCGGCATGCTGCCCAGCTCCGGCGAGTTTTTCAAGGAGTTCGGTTTGACACCCGCCAAGCTGGCGCTGGCCAAGCCCGACGCCATCGTCATGCACCCCGGTCCCATCAACCGCGGGGTGGAGATCGACTCGGCCGTGGCCGATGGCGCGCAAAGCGTGATCCTGCCTCAGGTGACTTTCGGCATCGCGGTGCGCATGGCGGTCATGTCCATCATCGCGGGAAACGATGCATGAACCCCCAAGCTCACATTCGTTCGCTGCCCCCCGAGGGGGTTCCCGGCCTCCTAGAGGCGGCTCTGCGGAGGCCCACATGAAGATTCTCATCAAAAACGGCCGCGTGATCGACCCGGCCAGCGGGCTTGACATCATGGGCGACCTGGCCATCGCGTCTGGCCGCATCGTCTCGATCGGCCAGATCAGTGTTGACTTCGCGGCCGAGCGCACCATTGATGCCACAGGCTGCATCGTGGCCCCCGGCCTGGTGGACCTGGCCGTGCGCCTGCGTGAGCCCGGCCATGAGCATGAAGGCATGCTGGAGTCCGAGCTGGCAGCTGCTGCTGCTGGTGGCGTGACCAGCGTGGTGTGCCTGCCCGATACCGACCCGACGCTGGACGAGCCTGGCCTGGTCGAGATGCTCAAGCTGCGCGCGCGCAAGCTCAGCCGTTGCCGCCTGTTCCCCTTGGGCGCACTCACGCGCGGCCTCAAAGGCGAGGTCCTCACCGAGATGGCCGAGTTGCATGAAGCCGGCTGCGTGGGTTACTCGCAGGCCGAGGTGCCCATCCTCGACACCCTGGTGCTGCAACGCGCCATGCAGTACGCCGCCACCTTTGGCTACACGGTCTGGCTGCGTCCGCAGGATGGCTGGCTGGGCAAGGGCATTGCCGCCAGCGGCGCCGTGGCCACGCGCCTGGGCCTGTCGGGTGTGCCGGTCTCCGCAGAAACCGTGGCCCTGCACACCATCGTCGAGCTGGTGCGGGCCAGCGGTGCTCGCGTTCACCTGTGCCGCATCTCCAGCGCAGCAGGTGTCGAGATCGTGCGCCAAGCCAAGGCCCAGGGCCTGCCCATCACGGCTGACGTCAGCATCAACTCCCTGTTGCTCACCGATGTGGACATCGGCTTCTTCAATTCGGCCATGCGCCTGGTGCCGCCACTGCGTCAGGGCCGCGACCGCGATGCCTTGCAAGCCGGCCTGCGCGATGGCACGCTGGACGCCCTGGTGTCCGACCACACGCCGGTCAGTGAGGACGAGAAGATGCTGCCCTTCGGCGAGGCCGAGCCCGGCGCCACGGGGCTCGAGCTGCTCTTGAGCCTGGCCCTCAAAGGCGCGGGCCTGGAGGCCGGCGAATCGGTCTCCCTGGATTCCACCAAGCTCCAACAAGCCTTGGGCAGCGTCACCGCCGGCCCGGTGAAGGTGCTGGGCGATGCCATCGGATCGCTCGCCTCCAGCGCTGGCCGCCTCGTGGCTGGTGGTGTGGCCGACCTGTGCGTCTTCGATCCATCGGTGAGCTGGCAGGTCGAGCCCGGCGTGCTGGTCAGTCAAGGCAAACACACGCCCTTTGCCTACGAGATCACGGGCACCGCCTTGCCGGGCCGGGTGCGCTACACCTTGGTCGCCGGGCAGGTGGCACACACCGCCGCCATCGAATCTCAGGCCGCCTGACCCAGGCGATGACCGCTTCGAAGACTGCCTCAAGCCCTTGGTGGACGCCCGCTCGGGCGGTCTATCGGCTGGGCTGCGTGGCGGTTTTCCTGATGGGCCTGTCGCTGCGCATGCGCCTGGGCTTTGCGCGTTTGGACCAGCAGGCCCGGCATGCACGTGTGCAGGCCTGGTCTCAGCAACTGCTGGGTTGCCTGGGTGTGCGCCTGGTGACGCATGGCCAACTGCGGCCTGGCGCCAAGCTGATCGTCGCCAACCATGTGTCCTGGATGGACATCATGGCCATCAATTCGGTCCAAGCCAGTCGTTTTGTGTCCAAGGCCGAAGTCGGGCGGTGGCCCATCGTGGGGCCCCTGGTCACCCTGGCCGGCACGATCTACATCGAGCGTGCCCAACGTCGCGATGCCTTGCGGGTGGTGGGTTTGTTGACCCAGACCTTGCGTGAGGGCCACACGGCTGCTGTCTTCCCGGAAGGCACCACCGGCGCGGGTGAGGTGATGCTCAACTTCCACGGCAACCTGCTGCAATCGGCCATTGATGCCGATGTGCCCATCCAGCCCGTGGCGCTGCGCTACAGCGACAGTGCCCATGCCATCAGCCCGGCCGCGGCCTACATTGGCGACACCAGCCTGGTGCAGTCGCTCTGGTGGATCGCCTCTAGCCAGGGGCTGACCGTCACGGTGACGGTGTTGCCGGCGCAGCGGGTCACTCATGCCGACCGTCGCGCCTTGGCGCATCAACTGCGCGATGAGATTAGCCGGGCTTTGACCGGCTGAGCGCGCTGCTGTAGCGCTGCTGCGCGTTGCAGAGGACCTTCACCTGCCGTGTTCATCACGGACGGGTAGGTGTGTCACGTTGTTAATGCATTCACATTTTGTATTCTATTATCGAAATAATTGAGGGTAAACCCCGATTTTGTTCCGTTTTTGTTTTCGCAAAATGCTTTCATGCGGCGCAATTGTTTCTGAAATAGAAAAATTGCCGCGCAGACGGTCGCACCTGACCAGGGAACATCGGGCGTCAATCGTCCTGTCATCTTGGCACTGATTTCAGTCATTTGGGCTTGATCGGTGCGGGTCAAGTGCGTCTGGTGCCATTTGCATGTCCAGATTTTAAAAAGGCCTTCGCATGACCATCTCAGAAACCTCACAACCCATTGCCTTGGTCAGTGGCGGATCGCGAGGTATCGGGAAAGCAGTTTGTCTGGCATTGGCCCAAGCCGGGTATGCCATCGCTTATTGCTATCGGTCCGATTCTCCGGAGTCGCTTCAGACAAAAACAGAATGCGAAGCACTGGGTGTGCCGGTCTATGCAAGTATGTGCAATGTGGCTGACATGGGCCAGTGTCAGGCTTTCGTCAACGAGGTCACCAAGAACTTCGGAAAAATCGCGGTATTGGTCAATTCTGCTGGCATTGTGCGGGACGGCAGTTTGGTGTCCATGTCACAAGAGGCCTGGACCGATGTCATCGACACCAACTTGAGCGGTGTCTTCAACCTCAGCCGCGCAGCCATTTTCCACTTCATCAAGAGCCGCACTGGCGTGATCGTCAACATCTCGTCCGTTTCGGGCGTGTATGGCAATGCCACCCAGACCAACTATGCCGCTTCCAAGGCCGGCATCATCGGATTTTCCAAGTCCCTGGCCAAGGAAGTGGGCGGATACGGCATCCGGGTGAATGTGGTCGCGCCGGGATTCATTGAAACCGACATGACCGCCGCGATGAATGCCAAATCCTCGGCTGCCATGCTCGAGAAAATCCCATTGAAACGATTTGGGCAGGCCAGCGAAGTCGCAGCCATGGTTAAGTTCCTCGTATCGCCGGATGCGGCCTATGTCACCGGCCAAGTTTTCCAGGTCGATGGTGGCATCACCATTTGAGATTCATTTGAAAATGGATCATTTTAAAACTGCACCTGTCCATCGGGCCATGGGCGTCAAATCATTCGAAGCGCATCGCCGCGTGGCGGATGCGGTCTGGCAATTTGACTGGCAGTTTCCTGACCATGATCCTGCGTTTCACGGCCATTTCCCGCATCAGCCCATCTTGCCGGGCGTGTTCCTGATCGAAATGGCCCAGCGGGCAGCCGAGTTCGCTTTGGAGCAGAGCTGCGGCGTACGTTTTTTCGTTAAACGAATTGCCGGTTTTCGATTCATGCACGCGATCAGGCCGGGCGATGCTTGCGCTTTGCTGGTGGACTGGAGCGCCTCTGACTCGGCGCCCGCGTCGGGCATCGTCACCATCAGCGCCAACTTCAGCAAGCCCGGTGGCCGTGTGGCGCGTGGGCGGCTGGTGGCGGCCACGGCCTTGTCGGAGGGCATCACCCATGCGCGCTGAGCCCGTCGACATCCTGCGCCTCCTGCCGCAGCGCCACCCCATGGTGCTGGTCGATGCCATCGAGACGGATGAGCAGGGCGAGACGGCCGTTGCATTCAAGCACGTCACCTTCAATGAGCCTTGTTATGCCCATGCCGACCAAGCGGTGAGCTTTGAAGCGTTGGCCTATCCCTTGTCCTTGCACATCGAATCGTTTGGTCAGGGCGCCGCTGTTTTGTTGAGCCAGCGGGGGTTTCTGGAGCAGGCCAGCTCGACGCACGCGGTGGTCTTCGGCGAATTCTCGGACATCGAGATCCTCGGCCATGCCTACCCGGGCGATCGCCTGCGGCATGACATCAAGTTGGTCGATGCGGGGCCGCGCATGATGGTTCTGTCCGGTCAGACCCGGGTCGATGAACGCGTCCTCATCCAGTTTGGCAGCCTCAAGGCCTTCCTGGTCGATACCGGCGCGATCATGGCGGAGGCAGCCCATGACTGAGCCGATGCGCGCTGTGCAATTGGGGTCCGGTGCGGCAGTCGTCGGGCTCGGTGCGGTGTGTCCGGCGGGGCAGGGCATGTCGGCCTTGTGGGGCGCCTTGTTCGAGCCGCCTGCACGGCCTTCGCAGAATGCCTTCCCTGGCTTGCCGGCCGATGGTCGCTCATGGCGGCATGGCCATGCCTTGCCCGCGCGTGCGGTGGGTCAGCATGCCACCAAGATGAGCCGCTTCGAGCAATTGGCGGTCGATGCCATCGACGAGGCCTGCGCCGATGCGCGGCTGGGGCGGCCGTTGTGGCGGGAGGTCTCACTGGGCCTGGCCATTGGCACGGCTGCCGGTGACACGGGCGTGTCCGAGTGCGCACGGCTGGACGAAGCCGCAGATGGTTTCAACGATTGCAATCCCTACGCGGTAGTCGATCGATTGAACGAGTTGCTGGGCCTGTCCATCGACGGGCCGGTGTTTGCTGTCTCCAACGCCTGTGCGGCCGCCCTGTATGCACTGACGCACGCGGCGGACCTGATCATGGACGGCACGGCCGATGCCATGCTGGTGGTCGGGGTCGAGGTCTTGTCTCGCCTGACGCAGGCGGGGTTGCAGCGCATGACGGCGCTGGACCCGGATCGCTGTCGGCCTTTCGATGCGCAGCGGCAGGGCACGGTGCTGGGTGAGGGCGCAGCGGCTTTGCTGCTGGTCTCACCTGAGCTGGCCGACCGCCTGCAGAAGTCGGGTCGTCCGCCTTATTGCACCGTGGCCGGGCAGGGCACGAGTTGCGATGCCCATCACCCGACCGCACCGCAGCCGCAGGGGCGCGACATCCGCACCGCCATGCACCTGGCCTTGGCCAGTGCGGGCTTGCAGGCGGGTGACATCGCGATGGTGGTGCCGCATGGCACCGGCACCCCCTTGAACGACCGGATCGAAGGCGATCTGCTGGTGGAGGTTTTTGGCGATGGCGTTTCGGCCGTCCACCTCTTGCCGATCAAATCGCACCTGGGGCATTGCGCCGGGGCGTCGGGGGCATTTTCCGCCGTGGTCGCGGCCCAAGCCATTGCCACCGGTCTGATCCCGCCCACCCTGCATATCGAGCAGCCCGATCCGGCCGTGGCCTTGCATTTCTCGCGTGAGGCTGGCCGTCTGGCTGATCATGTGGTGACACGCCGCGCGGTGATCAATGCCTATGGCTTTGGCGGCAACAACGCCTCAGTGGTGCTGGAGGGCGTGCGCCATGGTTGAAGCGTGGGTGAACGGGATCGCGGCCATGACACCTCATGTTCAGATGGCTTGGCGCGGTGGCGATGAGCTGCTGCGGGACGACCTGGCCTGGCCTGAAGCCCATGAGGCCACGCCGCCCGACTGGTTCGATGCCAAACGCCATTTGCCCGGCATCAAGCACCGCTATTTGAACGATTCGGCTTGCTACAGCCTGGCGGCCTCGCTCGGATGCCTGAGCCGCGGCGAAGCGCTGGCGTGGCACGCCGCCACGCCGCAGCGGCGGGGTGTTTTCCTGGGCACGGCCGTGGCTGATTACGCGGTGCGGCAGTCGGCCGATCGCGAGGTGATGGCAGGTGGACACGGCGCGCTCAACACGGTGTCGGCACCCAATATCTCGGCCAACATCGCCGCGGCTCATGTAGCCATGGCTTGCCAGGCGCGTGCCTTCTCGACGACGCTGACCTCGCCTTTCCTCTCGGGTTTTGAAGGCCTGTTTTTCGCGGCGCAGTCCTTGCAGCTTGAGCGCACGGATGCGGTGCTGGCCATGGCGGCTGAAGCGGCCTTGTCCGCGCAGGGTGATGCTGCTGAGCAGCCCATGCCCGGCGCTGTGGCATTGCACCTGCAATCGAGCGCCACCGTTGCTGGTGGTCAGCGCATCGCTGCATCGTGCTGGGGCCATGTCGACAAGGACGCCATCGCGCCGTCCCGGACGACGCAGCGCTTCATCGCTGGCCTGCCAAGCGCCCTGGG
>CANBUA010000265.1 GCA_947372535.1 Burkholderiales bacterium | reverse complement strand
TCATCGACCAGCAACACGTTGCGGCCCTTGAATTCCAGGCCAATGGCATTGAGCTTCTGGCGCACGGACTTCTTGCGCGCACTCTGGCCCGGCATGATGAAGGTGCGGCCCACGTAGCGGTTCTTGACGAAACCCTCTCGGTAAGGCTTGCCCAGTTTTTGCGCCAGTTGCATCGCCGAGGGGCGGCTGGATTCGGGGATGGGGATGACCACGTCGATGTCCGAAGGCGGCATGGTCGAGATCACGCGCTGGGCCAGGGTCTCGCCCATTTCCAGGCGGGCCTGGTAAACCGAGACGCCGTCCATGACCGAGTCAGGGCGGGCCAGGTAGACGTACTCGAACATGCAGGGGTGCAGCATGGGATGGTCGGCGCACTGCTTGGCATGGACGACACCGTCCAGGTCCACAAACAGGGCCTCGCCGGGCTGCACGTCACGCACGAAGCGGTGGCCCGTGCCTTCCAGGGCGACCGATTCACTGGCCACCATGACCTCGCGGCCTTCCGGGATGTCGACCTCGCCATAGCAAAGCGGGCGGATGCCAAAAGGGTCGCGGAAGGCGACCATGCCATAACCGGCAATCAAGCAGATCACGGCATAAGAGCCCTTGATGCGCTTGTGCACAGCGGCCACGGCCTTGAAGACAGCATCAGGGGTCAGCGGCAGCTCCCGCCCGGCCAACTCCAGCTCGTGGGCCAAAACATTGATGAGGACTTCGGTGTCGCTGTCCGTGTTGAGGTGGCGTCGGTCGATGTCGAACAGGTCGCCGCGCAGGTCATGCGCGTTGGTCAGGTTGCCGTTGTGGACCAGCACCAGGCCAAAAGGCGCGTTCACGTAGAAGGGCTGGGCCTCTTCTTCGTTGAAGGCATTGCCGGCGGTCGGGTAGCGCACCTGGCCCAGTCCAACGGGGCCCATCAGCGAACGCATGTTGCGGGTGCGGAACACGTCCTTGACCATGCCACGGGCCTTGTGCATGAAGAACTTGCGCCCGTGGGCATCAGGCCCTGCCGTCACGATGCCAGCCGCGTCCTGGCCACGGTGCTGCAACAGCAACAGCGCGTCATAGATCAGCTGGTTAACAGGCGTCTTGGAAATCACACCAACGATGCCGCACATGGAATCACCTCTTGCTTCAGAACAACTTCAAAAACCGGCGTCGGCTCTGGCCGACGGCAAATACTTCACCACATCCTGCGGCAGCATGGGGCGCACCGCTTCAAGCGCCACCGCCAGCCAAGGCACGGCACGGGCGGTCCGCCAAGGCGCCCACTGTGTCATCGAAGTCATGCCGACCACGGTGTAGAGCACCAGCGCCACCAGCACACCCCGGGCCAGGCCAAATCCGGCACCGAGCAAGCGGTCCGTGCCGCTCAAACCCGATGCCTTCACAACTTGCCTCAAAGCCCAGGAAATCAAGGCCCAGGCGATCCAGGCCGCCACAAATACCACCATCATGCCTGCCAGCGCATTCAGCCGCGAGCCTGGCTCGCCCACTGGCAAGGACAGCCCAGCACGTGGGCCCCACCATTGCGCGGCAAAATAGGCCACCACCCAGCCGATCAGGGACAAGACCTCGGTGACCAGGCCGCGCCAGGCGCCCACGATCACCGACAGGGTCAAGCCGATGGCTAGAGCCAGGTCCACGATGGACCATGGACTGGTCGCGACCGAGGTGTACACGGCATCGGGGTTCACAGCGTCAGCAAAGCCCCGCTCAGACCGCCCTTGCGCAGGGTGTTCATGGCCTTGTCAGCTTCTGCCTTGGTGGCATAGGGCCCCACACGGACGCGGATTTTCTTGGTGGCACCTGCACCAATCTCATGGGTATAGGTCTTGATGCCCAGGCGCTCAACCTTCATGCGGGCTTCGTGCGCGGTGGTGGCATCGCCGAAAGCACCGACCTGCACGATGTAACGGGTGTCGGCATCAGGCTTGACCGCTTCGGGCTTGGACGCGGGTTTGGCGTCGGGTTTGAGCGCCGGCTTGCTGGCCGCGTGCTTAGGATCAGCCTTGGCCACCACGGCATCGGCCCTGGCCTTGGCTTGGGCCTTCTGCTTGGCTTCGGAGGCGGCTTTGGCCTGGGCTTCGGCTTTGAGCTTGGTATCAGCCTTGGCTTTGGCCTCGGCTTTCAACTTGGTCTCGGCCCGGGCCTTGGCTTCCTGGTGTGCTTTGGCCTCGGCCTGCGCCTTGAGCTTGGCATCCAGTTTGGCCTTCGCTTCGGCCTTGGCATCGGCGCGTGCTTGAGCCTGGTCTGCCTCGGTGGTCTGATTGACCAAGGCACGGGCTGTGTTCGAGTCACGCGCCGAGCTGCCCGAGGCCCGCTCGTCCGTCTCGATCACCTCTTCGGTGTCGCGGCTGGATGACTGGTCCCTGGTCGATGCCTCGCGACGCGGCTCGGTGGCGGCTTCGCCTGCGACCGAAGCTCTTTGGGTGCCAGCCTCGACACGAGCTGATTCCGCCGCCGCTGCCGCATCAGAGGCATTGACCACGGTGGCCGGCAAGGTGCTCCTGGGCGCCGAAGGCTGCGCGGCGGCGATCACCGCGTTGGACGCCGAGGCATTGACCACCGTGATATCCGACGACAGTGGACGAGGCTGCGTCTCGAACAGCCAGGGGAAGCCGATCACCCCAGCGCCCACCAGCACGGCCATGCCGATCATCCGGCGGCGTGCCCGCACACGGGCGGCCTCGATGTCGGCCGGCGACAAGGGTGGCGCCTGATGCACGCGCGAATGTGCACCGGGTCGAAAACGCTGGAGGAACGAGGGCAGCGGCATGCTCGGCGGGTGTCAACCAGGTTGAGTGGGGGAAGAGGACGGCTTGGCGACATCACCCGGCATGTGGGGCGCATTCAGGCGAGGCAAACCCTCGTGCAGCACCCCGCCCACCGTGAAGAACGAGCCGAAAACCACGATTCTATCCGCCGGGTCGGCCCCCGCCAGCGCCGCGTGCAGGGCAGACAGGGGATCGGGGTGGGTGTAGATACTCGCCTTAGGCGTGGTGATGGCCGCCGGTTGGGCCGACACAGCCCGCACGATATCGGCTAATTGCGTGGCCGTTGCCGCCCTGAGCGTGGGCAGGTCACAGCAGTGCCAGGCATCGACCAGGTGCCGCAGTTTGTCCACCATGCCGGCCATGTCCTTGTCGGCCATGGCGCCCCACACCACATGGGTGCGCGGGAAAAAGCCCATCTGGTCCAGGTTGACGGCCAAGGTAGCGGCCGCGTGCGGGTTGTGGGCCACGTCCAGGATCAGCGTGGGCTGCCCCGGCACGATCTGGAATCGCCCCGGCAACTCGACCGTGGCCAGCCCTGTGCGCACGGCCTGGGCCGGCACCGGCAAGCGCCCGCGCATGGCCTCCAGCGCTGCCAGCACGCCCGAGGCATTGAGCAACTGGTTGGCGCCCCGCAAGGACGGGTAAGCCATGCCATTGAAACGCTTGTCCCGCCCGCCCCAGGACCACTGCTGGCGGTCGCCCGCGTAGTTGTGGTCGCGTCCGAACAGCCACAGGTCGGCGCCCAGTTCGGTGGCGTGGTCGATCACGCTTTGCGGCGGCTTGGGGTCGGAGACCACCGCCGGCCGCCCTGCCCGCATGATACCGGCCTTCTCGCGGCCGATGGCTTCGCGGTCCGGGCCCAGGTAGTCCATGTGGTCCAGGTCGATGCTGGTGATGATGGCGCAATCGGTGTCGATGATGTTGACCGCGTCCAGCCGCCCGCCCAGGCCCACCTCCAAGATGACGGCATCCACCCCGGCCGAGGCCAGGGCGCTCAGGATGGCCAGGGTCGTGAACTCGAAATAGGTCAAGGGCTGATCGCCCCGGGCCTGCTCGACCCGCGCAAAATGCTTGACCAGTTCGGCCTCGGTGATGAGGTCGCCATTGAGGCGACAGCGCTCCTCGAAGCGCACCAGATGCGGCGAGCCGTAGACGCCTGTGCGGTAACCCGCCGCCAGCAGGATGCCCTCCAGCATGGCGCAGGTCGAGCCCTTGCCATTGGTGCCGGCCACGGTGAACACCACCGGGCCCTGGGGCTCGCTGTCATCGCTCTCGGACTGGTTCATGGGCGTGCCCAGCGTACTGCCCATGCGCTGCCACACCTGGTCCGCGCGGGTCAATCCCAGTTCGATCTCGGCGGGGTGCAGCCGCTCGCAGTGAGACAGCCAATCAGCCAGGGAGACGGGGAGTGCAGAGGAGGCGGTCATGTCTGAAAAGCGTCACGGGCTGCCCATTCGAGCAGCCCGCATCTGTCGTCAATCAAAAGATCAAATCGCAGCTGATGTGCGTGCGTGCGTGCTGCGTTCGTGTTGGCGTCAGCTCAGACCAGCGCGTCGGCGCTCTGGCGCAGCAGCATGGCCAACTGGCGCGCGATGACCTGGCGCAACTCACGTCGGTCCACGATCATGTCGATGGCACCTTGCTGCAGCAGGAACTCGGCGCGCTGGAAGCCCTCGGGCAGCTTTTCGCGCACGGTATTTTCGATCACGCGGGGCCCTGCAAAACCCACCAGGGCCTTGGGCTCGGCGATCACGATGTCGCCCATGAAGGCGAAGCTGGCCGAGACCCCACCCATGGTCGGGTCGGTCAGCACGCTGATGAAGGGCAGTTTGGCCTTGGCCAGGCGCGTCAAGGAGGCGTTGGTTTTGGCCATCTGCATCAGGCTCAAGAGGCCCTCCTGCATGCGGGCGCCGCCCGTGGCCGTGAACGAGACAAAAGGCGTCTTTTGCGACACCGCCATCTCCACGCCACGCACGAAACGCTCACCCACCACCGAGCCCATGGAGCCGCCCATGAAATCGAACTCGAAGCAGGCCGCCACGAGGGCCAGGCCATGCACCGAGCCCCCTTGGACCACCAGCGCATCGGTCTCGCCGGTCACTTCCATGGCGTGCTTCATGCGGTCCGAGTATTTCTTGCTGTCCTTGAACTTCAGGGCATCGACCGGCACGACTTCCTGGCCGATTTCGTAGCGCCCTTCGGCGTCCAGGAAGGCATCCAACCGTTCGCGGGCGCCGATGCGGTTGTGGTGGCCGCACTTGGGACACACGTTCACATTGGCCTGCAGGTCGTTCTTGTACAGCACCGTCTCGCAGGTCGGGCATTTGGTCCACAGGCCTTCGGGCACTGTCCGGCGTTCGGACGGGTCCGTCGGGTGGATCTTGGGGGGCAGCAGTTTCTCGAGCCAGCTCATGTCAGTTCCTTGGTAAGGAATCAAGGGCTGAGCGAATCTCAGCCATGAAAGCACCGGCTGCCGACACCACGGTGTCACGCGACTGGCCTTCCAGCAATTGAACAATGCGCGAACCGATGACCACCGCATCGGAAACCCGCGCCACCGCCTTGGCCGTGTCGGCATCACGGATGCCAAACCCCACGCCCACGGGAATTTTCACGTGTTGCTTGATGCGCGGGATCATGGTGGCCACCGCATCGGTGTCCAGGTGGCCCGCGCCCGTCACGCCCTTGAGGGAGACGTAGTAGACATAGCCACTGGCAATGCGACCGACCGCCGCCATGCGCGCCTCCGTCGAAGTGGGTGCCAACAGGAAAATGGGGGCCAAGCCGTGCGATTTCAAGGTCGCGGCGAACGCTTCGCACTCCTCGGGCGGGTAATCCACCACGAGCATGCCGTCCACGCCGGCCGCGCTGGCCTCTTTGATGAAGGCGCCAGCGCCATGCGTCAGGTCATAGCGCTCGATCGGGTTGGCGTAACCCATCAGCACCACAGGCGTCGTGGCGTTGCGCGTGCGAAAGCGCCGCACATCGGCCAGCACGTGCGTCAGGGAGATGCCGTGCGTCAACGCCCGTTCGGCCGCACGCTGGATCACCGGGCCGTCGGCCATCGGGTCGCTGAACGGCACGCCCAGCTCGATCACGTCCGCACCGGCATCGGCCATGGCCCACATCAGTTCGGGCGACAAGTCAGGATACGGATCGCCGCAATGGATGAAGGGGATCAGCGCCTTGCGGCCCTCTTCGCGCAGGTTGGCGAACGTCACGTCGATGCGGTTCATGCCTGGCCTCCGGCGGACGCGCCCTTGACGGCGACGCCGCGCTGCGAAGGCCGATCGTAGAACTCATTGCCCGACAGGTCGGCGACGGTACCGATGTCCTTGTCGCCACGGCCAGAGAGGTTGACCAGGATGTGCTGGTCAGGCCGCATGGTGGCGGCCAGCTTCATGGCATAGGCCACCGCATGGCTGGACTCCAGCGCCGGGATGATGCCCTCGGTGCGGCACAGGCGATGGAAGGCCGACAGGGCCTCCTTGTCGGTGATGCCGACGTACTCGGCCCGGCCGATGTCCTTGAGGTAGGCATGCTCGGGGCCGACACCGGGGTAGTCCAGGCCGGCCGAGATCGAATGCGTCTCGGTGATCTGGCCGTTGGCATCTTGCAGCAGGTAGGTGCGGTTGCCGTGCAGCACGCCGGGCGAGCCCAGTTGCAGCGACATCGAATGCTTGTCGCCGCCATAGCCCTCGCCCGCCGCCTCGACGCCGATCA
>CANBUA010000264.1 GCA_947372535.1 Burkholderiales bacterium | reverse complement strand
CGCATTGCCTGGGAGCGTGTCCTCTTGTTCCAGCCGTTGCCCATCCTGCGCCATCTCCATGGTGTCTTCTCAACAAGGTAAACGCGTGTCGGCATTGACTGGATCCTCCCCCATGCCAGCGAGTTCGCCACACATCGGCGAACCCTCGATCGAGGACGACGAGTGCATCGACCATGGCAGCATGACCGTGGACGACATGCCCCCTCCCGTGGCGGCCGAAGCCTCCGCGCTGATCGAGCAAACCCTGTCGGGGGGATTTCCCACGCTGCGCTTCCCGGCGTTGCTTGAAGAGCTCTACAACCAGGACACAGCCCCGGCGCGTTTGAAATTCATGATCACGGCGGGCACCATCGTCGCTTTCGTCATCAACCTGTTCCTGATCTCCGACTATGCGATGGTCAATGACATGTTCGACTTGGGCGTGATGCTCAGGGTTTGGATCTACACGCCCTCGGTGCTGATCGGCATGTGGTTGATGGGCCGCCTCAAAAGCCCGCTCACGCGCGAGCTGTTCGCCACCGTGGCGGGCCTCCATGCATCCGTCATCCAGGTCTACCTTTGTGTGCACAGCAACAGCCCACACGCAGAGGCCTATCTCACGGGCCTGGTCATGTTGATCATTTATGTCAATGTGTTCACTCGAACCCAGTTCTGGGTCGCCGTGCCTTACACCGCAGCCATCGTCGGGATTTTCTGGATCGGGGCGTTCATGATGCCCAACCCCAACTGGGCCCTGCTCTTTCCCATTGCCTTGGTGTTGATCTCGACCACTGTATTTTCCCTCTTTCACTTGTACTCACTTGAGCACGAGGAGCGCCACAATTACCTCATCAGCAAACGTCAGCGGATACTGAGCCATGAACTTCGGCTGGCTAACGCGCGGCTGGAGCGGGTGTCTCGTTCCGATGCGCTGACCCAAGTGGCCAATCGGCGGCACTTCGACGAATTCCTGGGCCAGTTGTGGGAGCGTGCGCGGATGGACAACACGGAGGTCTCTCTGTTAATGCTCGATGTGGATCACTTCAAGATGTTCAACGACCACTACGGTCACCCGGCGGGTGATGCCTGCCTGGTCCGCGTGGCTCGCTCGCTTCGGCACAGCCTGAGGCGCCCGGGCGATTTGGTTGCACGTTATGGCGGCGAAGAATTCATTGCCGTGCTCAGCAAGACCGCTTCCATGCAGGCCAGCGCGGCGGGCGAGCGTGTGCGCAGCGCCGTCGAAGCCCTTTCCATGGCGCATGCGCGCTCCCCCCTTTACCAAAAGGTGACGGTCAGCGTTGGCGTGGCCACCATGCGTCCACAGGACAAGGATGCTTCGCCGCAGCAATTGATCGCCCTGGCAGACACGGCGCTCTACCAGGCCAAGAACCGAGGCCGAAACCTAGTCTGGCCACCAAGCGGATTGGCGGATGACCCATCAAGCGCCAAAGGAGCGGCTTCTTGAGCGCAACCGCGACCTCGGCGACCATCGATGCAGCCCTGAAACCTCAGCCGTGGTGGCAAGTGCGCTTGCCCGGCACACTCGAGCGTGAATTCAGGGAAGACATGCTGGATCGGCGCATCACGCACGTCCTGCGCAGCGGCTGGCTGGGGTTGTTGATCCATGACAGCTTTTTGCTCGTGGACTGGTTGATGGCAGGCGATGTCTTCTGGTTCAGTGTCATGGTGCGCATGCTGGTGATCACGCCGGGCGGCATCCTCATGTTGGTGATGCTTCATCGCCACTCAGACTGGATCCGGCGCAAAAAGGCGTTGCTGGTGAACGACTGGATCATTTACGTCAGTGGTTGGGCCGCGGCCCTCGGTCTGGCGCTCATCCTGCTCAAAAGCCACAGTCCGCTGGCCATGTACTACCACGCCGGGTTTCTGGTGGTGATGATTTACGGGACGTTGGTGCAGCAACTCAGCGTCAAGAGTGCCGCAGGATTCATCCTGGGCATCTTATTGATTGATTTCTTCTGCGCAGCGCATGGCCAGGAGATGCCCACGCCGATCAGGATCGCGATGATGGAGTTGCTGACCGTCTGCGGAAGCTTTTGCATGGTCGCCGTGGTGACGGTCGAGCGAGCACGGCGGCGGCGCTACTTGTTGATGCGCCGGGAAAACAATTTGTCCGAAAGTTTGCTGACGGTGAACATGCAATTGCAGGAGTTGTCGCGCTCGGATGTGCTCACGGGCGTGGCCAATCGCCGGCACTTGCATGAATACATCCAGCAAGTGTGGGATCGCGCCATGGCCGATGGCTCGCCCATCTCGGTCCTGATGATCGATGTGGACCATTTCAAACGCTACAACGACCTATACGGTCACCCAGCCGGTGACGAATGCCTGAGGCAAGTGGCCGCGTGCATGCGGAAAAGTCTGCGCAATGCGGGTGATTTCGTGGCCCGGTATGGTGGCGAGGAGTTTGTGGCTGTTTTACCGGGCGCGCCGATGATCATGGCCGAACAAGCCGCCGAGCGGGTTCGGCAAAGCATTGAAGCCTTGTCCATGCGGCATGAGGATTCAACCACCAGCCCGGTGGTCACCGTGAGCATCGGTGTGGCCACGGCCATCCCCGGCACATTGGGCATGAATCCCGACAAATTAATATCCAACGCAGACCGCGCCCTCTATGACGCCAAACGAGGTGCTCGCAATCGTGTCTGCATTTTCAAAATTTGAAGCGGCAAGAGAGAATTCATCAAGCGTTGATATATTATTTTGACCCACCAACGAAATAAAGCCTCCCGGATTTTGATGCCCGGAAGGCCTACGACAGGAAACCAAAGGTGAAGTATCTTCAGATCAGGAATTTGAAGAGGTTAACCGTGCCGGCCACCACAGGCTTGGCCACGATGACACCTGCTTGCACCAAGCCCTTGCCCACCGCTGCACCGGCCTTAACTGCCGTGCCCAGGGTGCCGGTGATCAGGCCAGCGCCAGCAACAGCTTGGACTTCTTGAGTATTCAGTTGACGCATGATATTTCCTTGAATCGGTTGGTTTGACGAAGTGTGCTTGGGTTTTGTCTCTGCACAGGATCTACTGTAGTGAAGGTTGAATATACCCATCACAGGGTTGTTACCTGCGAGCCATCAATACCCCTTGATCACGTGATCGGGTTATTTCCGATCTGAATGTGTATTTTTTCAAATAAAACCAACATCTGAATGAATCAAATAATACAGAGTTCGCCATGTAAAATTCAATATGCGATGAAATTTGATCAGTTGGCGCGGTAATAATTGACATTTGACGAGCAAGCCATCAATCATGCATTTTTCCGAAGGGGTTTGGCCACCCAAATGCGCAGATATGAAGGAATGTCCGAGGTGTAACATGAGCATGCTTGGCGCCCCTTTCCTCCTCCCAACTTCGAAAGCCCGCACTTGAGTAAAAACCCGCAGATCCGCCTGAATCGATCGGAATATGGTTCGCTGGCCACGGAGCCGTACATCGGCTCGATCATGATCACCGTGGTGCTGCGCTTCGACCGACCGATGGAACTGGACCGGATCAAGCAGGCGTTGCGCGACATCACCTTGGCTTTTCCGAGGCTGCGCTCGAACATCGTGCCCACCTGGCTCTCGTACAAGATGAGCATCCTCCCGCAGGATGAATGGCTGGACGAGTTGATCGACCGCGCGGTCACCACCCTGCCCCATGTCGATGCTGACGCGCCCGGCACGCTGGAGGCCTTGCAGACCCAGGTGCTCAACACGCCGCATTTGTTGACGCGCGGCCTGCCCTGGTATGCCTGGTACATCCCGCATCCTGAACGCCCTTTGTTGATCCACAACATCCACCACATGGTGGGCGATGGCAGTTCCATCTCGCAGATTCACCGTGCGTTTCTGGCGCGCCTCAATGGGTTGCCGATTGAAAACCTGCCGATTGAATCCTCGTCGCAGATGGCGGGTGTGGCACCTCGGCATTGGTGGCAATGGCCGCAAAGCATCTGGGGGGCCGTGCGCAATGGCATGGAAGATGCCCGAGCCCACAAAGGCGATGAGATCATCACGCTCAATACGCGTCGCAGCGAGCGCTATGCCCAGGCCGGGATCCGCCAGGTCGATTTGCCCGGCGGGCTGAAGGCGGCCAAGGCGGCAGCCAAGGGGCTGGGCACCACGGTCAACACCCTGATCGCCGCGCTGATCGCCCAGGTGATGCTGGCGCCCGCCAAGGACAACCCAAAAGCCGTGGTGGTGCTGCGCATCGCCGTGGACCTGCGCCGATTCTTCCCGGAAGGCAAGGCGCCCAAAATCGGCAATTGCGTGGTCAACATCGAGGTGCGTGCCCGGCACCAGCTCGACCTGGCCGCGCAGATCAAATCCCTCACTGAGCAGGTGCAGCACAAACTGGGCCGTTTCGAGCGCCGCGAGGGCGCCCTGGCTTGCCTGATCCTGGAAGGGCTAACGTATGTCATCACTCAGGGCACGCTGGCCAAGGCGTTTGTTCAGATGAAGGCCAATGGCGTGATGAACAAGACCTCCGTCTTTTTCACCAATGTGGGCAGCACGGCTGGCATGTTGCCGCCACAGACGCAATTTGGCTTGAGTGACTACAGCATGCTGAGCATCGGGCCGACCTTCTTCGTGGCGCTCATCAGCCACAACGACCGACTGCAACTGGGCCTTTCTCATCAACTGGATGAAATCCCGCGTGCCGCCTTGGACCGGTTTCTGGACGATCTGGCGGTGCAATATGGCCAATTCGTGACTCAGGTCATGCAAACACCCGCGGCCTGAGACGCTCAAGTGCCCGCCATGAGGGCTACTCCCATTACGCTGGCCGGCAGGCCGCTCATACACTCACCACGATGTCCACCACTGTGTCTTCTCTTGTGCAAAGCCGCCCGATGGGCTGGGGCGAACTGCTGTGGTGGCGCATCAGCGAGGCTGGCTCCAACAACGGCGTCATGGTGCTGGAGGTCGAAGGCCACACGGACATCGATCGGCTGAAATACGCGCTAGAGCAAGTTTCCCTGACCCATCCGCTGCTGCGCTGCCGAGGCGTGCGCGATGGCAAACGTGGGCGCATTGAGGTGCCAGCGCAGGGCGTGGCGCCCTTGCGCGTGATCCCACGTCGCGATGACAAGCACTGGATCGAGGTGGCCGAGAACGAGGTCAACCAGGCGGTCTCCAACGAGACCTACCCGCTGTGGCACTTGGTGGCCATTGTGGGGAACGATCACGCTGAGTGGATCCTGGTCATCAATCATGCCATCGTCGACGGCTTGTCGGCCAACCTGTTTTATGACCTGCTGCTGCGCATCTACAGCGGCGAGGCGCCGCCCGCGCCACGCGCCATGCCGCCAGCCTTCGACACGATCATCAAACACGGCGGCGCCCTGCCCCTGGCCCGCTACACCTGGGCCTATCTGCGTGGCATGTTCGGTCGCCCGCCGGTTAAGAAATTCCCGATGGCCGCCGGTGTCGATCCCGAAGTGCTGGGCCGCTCGCGCATCGTCGAACACACGCTGGACGAGGCCACCACCAAGGCCCTGGCTGCCCGCTGCAAAACCCAGCGCCTGACGCTCAATGGTTTGCTCAGCTCAGCCATGCTGATCGCGGCCTGCGACGGCGTGGAGGGGCAAGCGCCTCACCGCATCGCCATGTCTTTCGCCATGAATTTGCGTCCGCTGCTCACGGTCAACGTCAACGAGGATTTCGGCTATTACGTGACCGGGGCCGAGGCTGACCACGTGGTATCGCCCAATTCTGACCCGTGGCCTCTGGCGCGCCAGACCATGCAGGATGCCAGCCGCGTCTTCCACGGCGAGCACGTCAAGGTCAATTCCTGGCTGCGTCAGGTCATCCTAAAAATCAAGCCCACCGGGCAAAGCCTGCTGGATGCCGCGCCCAAAAGCTCACGCGCCTGCTTTCACATCACCAACATGGGCAAGCTGAGCATGCCCACGCAATATGGCGATTTGCGCATCCGCCGCTGGTTCCACAGCAGCAGCGTGCACTTGGCTCGCCGGCCTTTTGTCTGCCTGTCCAGCATTGCCTATGCGGGTCGTCTGCAATTGACCTTCGGATACTGCGAGCCACATACTGACCGCGCCATGGTCGATCGGGTGGTCGGGCGCTTCCTGTCCATCCTCGATCGCGTGGCCAAGGGCGAGCTTTGATGCCGGCTTGCCCTTCCTTCAATTACACAGACGACACCCAATTTGTCTGCAGGATCGTGTCATGACCTCCTCCGCCAACACCTCGCTCGATCAAATTTCGGTCAATGAGGACCATGCTTTCGTCACCCTGATCACGCCGGTCGAGGGCCTGAGCGACACGCCCCGCCTGACGGCCTTGTTCCAGGCCAACCGCCAGTTTTTCATGGACAAGCTGACCCGGCGTGGCGTGGTCCTGTTCCGCGGTTTCGGCCCCAAGGACACCGAGGAATTCAACACCCTGATCAACGATGGCATGGGGCTGGAATCCTGGAACGGCTTCAACCTGGCGGGGATGCCGGCTTTCGTGACGAACTGGCTGCGCCGCTACACCGAGGCCCTGATGGGCGCGGGCGATTACCGCCGCTACCTCGACAAAAA
>CANBUA010000263.1 GCA_947372535.1 Burkholderiales bacterium | reverse complement strand
ATGCACGACATCGTGCGCCCGCTGTAGTCGTGGGCGGGCAAAACCAGGCAGTCCTCGGGCAGCGTGAAAATCTGTTCAGTGATGGATCGGTAAAGCGTGCTGGCATGGCCCTGCTGAAAATCGCAGCGGCCCGCGCCCCGGATCAGCAGGCAGTCGCCCGTGAAGGCCAGGTGCTGGTCGTCGCTGACAAAAGTGAGGCAGCCAGCGGTGTGCCCTGGTGTGGTGCGCACATCGAGGTGCCGCTGGCCGAAGGTGACACGGTCGCCGTGATCCAGCAACAGGTCGGCGCCGTGCAGACCTTCGGCCATGTAACGCTGGGAGACACCGATCCGACTGCCGGTGGCCTGTTGCATCAGCCACGCGCCGGTCACGTGGTCAGCATGACAGTGGGTGTCGAGTGCGGCGACCAAATGAAGGTTCAACTCTTGGATCAGCGCGTGGTCCCGCCCATGCTGCTCAAAGACGGGGTCGATGATCAAGGCTTGTCGTGTGGCGGCGCACCCGAGCAAGTAGGTGTAGGTGGATGAGGCAGCGTCGAACAACTGCCTGAAGATCAGGTCGCCGAACATGGCTTCCTCCGCAGGGCGATGCTTCATTATGCGAACAAACCGGGTGTCCAACAGCCTCGGCTTTCAGGGGCGTCGCCACCCTTGCATGAGGGGGCCTCAGCGACATTGCATGTGCCCCCCTTGGATGGTCATGGGTAAACGCGTATAATCCGGCGGTTTTGCCGACAACAGGTCGGGATCCTTGTTTTGTTGAGTGCCCAACTGATGAATGAATCAATGAATCAGTCGCAGTGGCCCGATGGACAAGAGGATCTTGAGCCGCCCGTCCGGCCGCTGACGCGTGAAGAGGCGCAAGCCCTGATCGCCCGGCATCCATCGATGTCCGCTTGGCAAGTCATTGCCGTGCAGGCCCTGGTGGGTGTGCTTGTCGCGCTGGTGTGGTGGGCCCTGTCTCGCAGCGCTTCTGCTGCGGTCTCCGCCTTGTATGGCGCGGCCGTGGCGGTGGTGCCCAACGTGCTGATGGCGCGTGGGGTATTTGGGCCGCGGGCTGGTCGCAGTGTGGGTGGGCTCCTGGTGTGGGAGCTCATCAAGATGGTGTGTGCTGGTGCGATGCTCGCCCTGGCGCCCGCCGTCATCCGACCCTTGAGCTGGGCGGCCATGCTGGTGACGATGGTGTTGTGCATGAAGGTCATTGGGGTGGCGTTGCTCTGGCAGCGCCGCTTGAGAAAAAATTTTTGATTTGACGAGAGTTGCTGATGTCTGCTGAAGAACACGCAGTGGCCCACGCCGGGCCCACCGCAGGTGAATACATCAATCACCACTTGCGCCACCTGCAAAACCACCACGAGGCGCAGTCGATTGCCGACTTCTCCTACATCAACATCGATTCGGTCTTCTGGTCGGTCGTGTTGGGTTTGCTGGCGGTTTTCGTGCTGTGGCGTGCCGCGAGCAAGGCCACCTCCGGCGTGCCCGGTCGTTTCCAGGCTGCCATCGAGATCATCGTCGAGATGGTCGACACGCAAGCCAAGGGCATCATCCACAACGCCACGTCCCGCAAGGCCGTCGCGCCGGTGGCCCTGACCGTGTTCGTGTGGATCTTCTTCATGAACGCCATGGACTTGCTGCCTCTGGACCTGCTGCCCACCATCTGGAGCAAGGTCTATGAAGCTCGAGGCCTGGATGCGCACCATGCCTACCTGCGGATCGTGCCGTCGGCCGACCTGTCCATCACCCTGGGCATGTCCTTCAGCGTGCTGCTGATCTGCCTGTACTACAACATCAAGATCAAGGGCCTGTTCGGTTGGATCAAGGAGCTGTTCACGGCACCTTTCCATGCGCACAGCCCGGTCGGCATCATCCTGCTGGCCCCCGCCAACTTTGGTCTGAACCTGATTGAGTTCGGTGCCAAGACCATCTCCCACGGCATGCGGCTGTGGGGCAACATGTACGCCGGCGAGCTGGTGTTCATGCTGATCGCCTTGATGGGCGCAGCTGGTTTCGCTTCGCTGGGTGGCATCGGTCTTTGGATCGGTCACATCATCGCGGGCACCGCCTGGGCCATCTTCCACATCCTGATCATCACGCTCCAGGCCTTCATCTTCATGATGTTGACCCTGGTGTACATCGGTCAGGCTCACGACGGCCACTGATCAGTTATCCCCCCCTCTGATCTTTGGGCTTTCACTTTAAGTTTCTTATCTCTTTCTTTCTTTTTTCTATCTAGGAGCAATCATGGAAATCGTGTTGGGTAATGTCGCTTTGGCTTGCGGTCTGATCATTGGTTTGGGCGCTTTGGGTGCTTGTATCGGCATCTCCCTGATGGGCGGCAAGTACTTCGAAGCCACCGCTCGTCAGCCTGAACTGATGAACGAGCTGCAAACCAAGATGTTCCTGTTGGCCGGCCTGATCGACGCCGCCTTCCTGATCGGCGTGGGTATCGCCATGCTGTTCGCCTTCGCCAATCCCTTCGTGGCCACGCTCGTTGCCAACGTCGCCAAGTAATCGGTCTTTTTCTCGACTGACATTGTTCATTTAACCGAGAAAGGGTTAGAGCCGTGAATCTGAACGCAACGCTGATTGCGCAGATCGTGGTCTTCATGATCCTGTGGTGGTTCACGATGAAATTCGTGTGGCCCCCGATCACGAAGGCTCTCGACGAGCGCGCTACCAAGATCGCGGACGGTCTGGCTGCTGCCGACAAGGCCAAGTCAGAACTCGCATCCGCCAACCAGCGCGTGCAGCAAGAACTTGCTCAATCCCGTGACGACATCGCCAAACGCATTGCCGACGCTGAAAAGCGCGGCAACAGCATGGTCGAGGAAGCCAAAAGCCGTGCAACGGCCGAAGCCACCAAGATCGTCGCTGATGCCAAGGCGGAAGCCGACCAGCTGGTCGTGCAGGCTCGTGAAGCCCTGCGCGAACAAGTCGCTGGCCTGGCCGTCAAGGGTGCAGAGCAAATCCTGCGGCGCGAGGTCTCAGCCCAGGTCCATGCGGATCTGCTGAGCCGCCTGAAATCGGAGCTTTGATCATGGCCGAGCTTGCCACCATCGCCCGTCCTTACGCCGAAGCCTTGTTCAAGGCCGCCCCCGATGCCGACCTCAATGGTTGGCTCGGACAGGTCCAAGCCTTGGCTGACGTGGCCAGCGACCCGCAATTGCGCTCGCTGTCCGGCAACCCCCGATTCAACGAACAACAAGTGTTCGAGGTGATGACGGGTGCCGCCAAGGTGGCTCTGGCTCCGGCCGTGGCCAATTTCTTGCGTACCGTTCTGGACAACGGTCGTCTGGCGGCATTGCCGTTGATGGCCGAGCAGTTCCAAACCCTCGTGCGTGCCCGTCAGGGCGTGTCCGAAGCTGTTGTGCACAGTGCGTTTCCCGTCGATGCGGCCCAGTTGGCCGACATCCAAGGTGCGCTGGAGCAGCGTTTCGGGCGCAAACTGACGCTCTCGGTCCAGGTGGACCCTGAGCTGATCGGCGGCGTGCGTGTGGTGGTGGGTGACGAGGTGCTCGACACCTCCGTCAAGGCCCGCCTGGAACGCATGAAGTCGGCACTCCTGGCCTGAAGCTGGAGCCTCTGCGCATCAAAGAATAGTCGCTCAAACCCACTGGCTGGCCTTTTCGGGGCCTTCAAGTGACCCCTGAATACAGCCGGTTGTTGTCAACTGGATCTGCACCGGTGTGCAGCCATTGACCAGACTGGGAGCAAAGCAAATGCAACTGAATCCCTCAGAAATTTCCGAACTGATCAAGAGCCGCATCGAAGGTCTCGGCGCGGCTGCCGACATTGGCAATCAGGGCACCGTCATCTCGGTGACCGACGGCATCGTCCGCGTCCACGGCTTGTCCGATGTGATGCAGGGCGAAATGCTGGAGTTCCCTGCCAACGCCAGCGGCATCCCTACATTCGGCCTGGCCCTGAACCTCGAGCGCGACTCTGTCGGCGCCGTGATTCTGGGCGAGTACGAGCACATCTCCGAAGGCGACACCGTCAAGTGCACGGGCCGCATTCTGGAAGTGCCCGTGGGCCCCGAGCTGATTGGCCGCGTGGTCAACGCCCTGGGTCAGCCCATCGACGGCAAGGGCCCGATCGATGCCAAGCTGTCTTCTCCCATCGAGAAGATCGCCCCTGGCGTGATCGCCCGTGAGTCGGTATCGCAGCCTCTGCAGACCGGCATCAAGTCCATCGACTCGATGGTGCCCGTCGGCCGTGGCCAGCGCGAGCTGATCATTGGTGACCGCCAGACCGGCAAGACGGCCGTGGCCATCGACGCCATCATCGCCCAGAAGGGCCAAGGCGTCACTTGCATCTACGTCGCCATCGGTCAGAAGGCATCCTCGATCAAGAACGTCGTGCGCGCCCTGGAAAACGCTGGTGCCATGGCTTACACGATTGTGGTGGCCGCTTCGGCCTCCGAGTCGGCTGCCATGCAGTTCGTGTCTCCCTACTCGGGTTGCACGATGGGCGAGTACTTCCGCGACCGCGGCGAAGACGCGCTGATCGTTTATGACGACTTGTCCAAGCAAGCCGTGGCTTATCGCCAGGTCTCGCTGCTGCTGCGTCGCCCACCAGGCCGCGAAGCCTACCCTGGCGATGTGTTCTACATCCACTCGCGCTTGTTGGAACGTGCAGCCCGCGTGAACGCCGACTACGTCGAGAAGTTCACCAACGGCGCCGTCAAGGGCAAGACCGGTTCGCTGACGGCACTGCCGATCATCGAAACGCAAGCCGGTGACGTGTCCGCGTTCGTTCCGACCAACGTGATCTCGATCACCGACGGTCAGATCTTCCTGGAAACCTCGCTGTTCAACGCTGGTATCCGCCCCGCCATCAACGCCGGTATCTCGGTGTCGCGCGTCGGTGGTGCTGCCCAGACCAAGATCATCAAGGGCCTGTCCGGCGGTATCCGTACCGACTTGGCGCAGTACCGTGAACTGGCCGCTTTCGCGCAGTTCGCCTCTGATCTGGACGAAGCGACCCGCAAGCAGCTGGACCGTGGCGCCCGTGTGACCGAACTGCTCAAGCAGGCTCAGTACTCGCCGCTGTCTATCTCGCTGATGGGCGCGACGCTGTTCGCCGTGAACAAGGGCTACATGGACGATGTGGACGTGAAGAAGATCCTGGCTTTTGAGTCGGGTCTGCATCAGTTCCTCAAGACCAGCCACGCTGCGCTGCTGAGCAAGATCGAAGCCGCGAAGGCCTTGGACAAAGACGCTGAAGCCGAACTGCAATCGGCCGTCGTCGCGTTCAAGAAGACTTTCGCCTAAAGGAGCACGCCATGGCGGCAGGCAAGGAAATACGCGGCAAGATCAAGAGCGTAGAGAACACCAAGAAGATCACCAAGGCCATGGAAATGGTCGCGGCTTCGAAGATGCGCAAGGCGCAGGAGCGCATGCGCGCTGCTCGTCCTTACGCAGAGAAGGTGCGCAACATCGCTGCCAACCTGTCCAAGGCCAACCCTGAGTATGTCCACCCGTTCATGATCGCCAACACTGGCGCCAAGAAGGTTGGCATCATCGTGGTGACCACCGACAAGGGGCTGTGCGGCGGCATGAACACCAACGTGCTGCGCGGCCTGACCAACAAGCTGCGTGAACTCGAAGCGGCCGGTCAGACGGCCGAGGTCGTCGCCATCGGCAACAAGGGCTTCGGCTTTGCCAACCGCATTGGCGCCAAGGTGGTCTCGCATGTCACCCAACTGGGCGACACGCCTCACCTCGAAAAGCTCATCGGGCCTGTCAAGGTGGTGCTCGATGCGTACGCCAAGGGCGAGCTCGAGTCGGTCTACCTGTGCTTCACGCGCTTCATCAACACGATGAAACAAGAAGCCCTGGTTGAACAGTTGCTGCCGCTCAAGGCTGGCGACTTGGCCAACGAGCAAACCCATCAGTGGGACTACATCTACGAGCCCGATCCCGTGGCCGTGATCGACGAACTGCTGGTGCGCTACGTGGAAGCACAGGTCTACCAGGCCGTGGCCGAGAACATGGCGTCCGAGCAATCGGCGCGCATGGTGGCCATGAAGGCCGCGACCGACAACGCAGGCTCAGTGATCGCTGAACTCAAGCTGGTCTACAACAAGACCCGCCAGGCCGCGATCACCAAGGAATTGTCCGAAATCGTTGCCGGTGCGGCCGCGGTTTGACCTCAGATTTTATTGATTGAAGGAACGAAAAATGGCGAACACTCAAGCAGTGGGCAAGATCGTTCAGTGTATCGGCGCCGTGGTGGACGTGGAATTCCCCCGCGACCAGATGCCCAAGGTGTACGACGCCCTGAAGATGGACGGCTCCGCGCTGACCCTGGAAGTGCAACAGCAACTCGGCGACGGCGTGGTCCGCACGATTGCGCTGGGCACCTCCGACGGCCTGCGCCGTGGCATGGTGGTGAGCAACACCAACGCCCAGATCACCGTGCCTGTGGGCCCGGCGACCCTGGGTCGCATCATGGACGTGCTCGGCGCGCCCATCGACGAGCGTGGTCCTGTGGACCAGACGCACACGGCCCCCATCCACCGCAAGGCCCCTGCGTACGACGAACTGTCGCCCTCGCAAGAGCTGCTGGAAACCGGCATCAAGGTGATCGACTTGGTCTGCCCGTTCGCCAA
>CANBUA010000262.1 GCA_947372535.1 Burkholderiales bacterium | reverse complement strand
TGGGGCTGGCGTGGCGATCCCTGTGGGAAGTGCAGGCCGATTTGCGCTCGGGCCGTCTGATCAGCGTGCTGGACGCCCATGCCGCGCCACCCAACGGCATTTATGCCGTGTTTGCCCAGCGCAAGCATCTGCCCTTGCGGCTTCGCTTGTGGATCGACTTCGTCAAACAGACTTATGGCGATCCGGTTTACTGGACCGAGCGGGATGACCTCATCAGTTGAATGTGTCCTTGTGTCAACGCTTGGGGCTGGCGCGCGTTGTGTGAAGTGACCATTCCTGATCGACTCCTTGAAGGACACACCATGTTTAAAAAACTGACCGCTTTGCTTTTTGCACTCCTCACCTCGTTTGCAGCCTTCGCCATCGACGTCAACAGCGCTGACGCAGTGGCCCTCGACGGCGTGAAGGGCATCGGCCCAGCCACCTCGGCCAAGATCGTGGAAGCCCGCAAGGCAGGCCCTTTCAAGAACTGGCCTGATTTCATCGAGCGCGTCAAAGGCGTCGGCGAAGGCAGTGCCGCCAAGCTGTCGGCCGCTGGCCTGACGGTCAACGGCGCCACCTTCAACGGTGTGGCCGCTGCCCCTGTGGCCAAGACCGAGAAGACTGCGCCTGTCACGACGATGGCGCCGGCACCAGCCGCCAAGACCGCTGTCGTGACCACGCCTGCCGCGCCAGTTGCTGTCGCTTCCGAGCCCACCAAGGCCGAGAAGAAGGCCGACAAGAAGGCCGCCGCCAAGGCTGAAAAAGCTGCCAAGGCTGCCGAAAAGGCTTCCGCCGCCGCCGCTGCCAAGGCAGAAAAGACCGCCAAGGCCGACGCCAAGGATGCCGAAGCCTCCAAGGACAAGGCTGAAAAGCAAGCCAAGAAGGCTGGCAAGGCCGCTAGCAAGGCTGAAGCCGCTGCCGACAAGGCCTCGACCGCAGCCTCAACGGCCAAGACCGCCCAAGCTGACAAGAAGAAGTGATGTAATGGCCTCGCCCGAGGCCTGATCCTTGACGATCTGCAAACGCCCGGCCAGTCCGGGCGTTTTGCCGTGGGTCATTCAATTTCCTGGAGGTTTGCCCACCCATGCTCATCGAATCGCTGCTGGCCTATGCGCACTTCGTCGCCATCCTGACCTTGGTGGTTTTCCTCACCAGCGAAGCGGCCTTGTGCCGCCCTGAATGGATCAATGCCGCCGTGGTGCGGCGCCTGAGCCGCGTGGACATGCTCTACATGGTCGCGGCCGTGGCGGTGCTGCTGACCGGGGTCGCTCGCACGGTGTGGGGTGTCAAAGGGGTGGGCTGGTATTGGCACCAGCCTTTGCTGCACGTCAAGGTGACGCTGTTTGTGGTCATTGGCCTGATGTCGATCAAGCCGACGCTGCATTTCATGCGCTGGCGCCGCCAACTGGAGGCCACGCAGGTGCTGCCCTCCAACGATGAGGTCCGCAGCGTGCGCCGCTGGATTTTGATCCAGGCCCACCTGCTGGTGATCGTGCCGCTGTTGGCCGTGATGCTGGCCCGGGGTGTGGGGACGCGCTGAAAGCGCGCGTCCCTTGATGCCTGACGGGCTTACTTGGATGCGGCCGGCGCTGCGGCAGCGTCCTTCTCACACTTCTTGATGAAGCTGTTCTTGGCCGCGCCAGCCAGCTTCTTCTCGGCGGCGGTGGTGGCGCAAGCCGTGAGGCCAGCATCCTTCGTGCACTTCTTGACGAAGCTGTTCTTGGCCGCACCGGCCAGCTTCTTCTCGGCCGCCTTGCTTTCACAAGTGGCATCGGCCGCGTGGGCCAGGCCGGCCGTCAGGGCCAGCAGCAGGGAGGCGATCAGCAAACGCATGGTCATGTCCTTCAATCGTGGGGTCTGAGGGGTGGGGCGACGACCGGAGGTCGGCGAGCCAGTCTAGGCGGCGCGGGCGGCGTCCGCCAGTGCTTTAACGCGCCAAGCGTGGTGATCGGACGACATGCCCGGGAAGGCGGGGAGAGCTTGAGCCGGCACCAAGCTAGGGATGGGTGCTTGGCGCCAGCTCCTGTAGCCTGCAAAATCATTCAACAAACCACAGGCGGGCCCCATGCGCATTCCTTCCAATGCCGCGACCCTGGTGCGATCAGACATGACGGCGGCCCTGGCTTTGCTCGTCGCCGTGGCCGCTCAGGCCGAGGTCGTTCAGTACGTGGCCCCCCAAGTGACCATCGATTTCGACACCGACGGCTTCTCCTTCTGGCGAGACAGCGCCTATGGCGGCGCCCAAGACATCGCGCCATCTTCGCTGTCCTTCAACCAGGTGGGCAATGGTGTCCAGGTCGATTTCAACGGCTTCATGTCGGCGTTGGCCTCCAGCTACGTCAACTACGGCCCCGAGACGCGCACGGCCACTTTCAACGCCTTGTTCAATTTCACGCCACGGTCGGGTTATGCCATCACGGCCTACACCATCAGCTATTCGGGCTTTCATAACATCGAGTCGCCGGGCTCGGTCGAGGGGTGGGGGCCGGGTGCCACCTTGCCGAGCGCCACGGGCAGCGGCGGCGGCGCCTTCACAGTCAGTGGAGTGATCGACGGGCCATCGGCGCCCCAGATCCAGGGCGGCCTCAGCGCCACGGCCAACCTCGACACCATCCAGGTGTTCGATGGTGTCGACCTGATCCTGGACCACTACGACCGGGTGCTCGACTACTGCGAGGCCGATGACCCGTCCATCTGCTACTACCGCGACGAGCCGGTGTACATCGGTTTTCCGCAGTACCACCAGGAAACGGACCTTGGCGAGGCTTCCATCGAACTGAGCCGGATCACCATCCAGGCCCAAGTGGTGGCGGTGCCAGAATCGGAAGCACTGGCCATGATGTTGGCGGGGCTGCCCATCGCCGGTTGGTTGGCGGCGCGGCGCCGAGGCCCACGCTGGCCCGCATCCGCATGGCGGGCTACATGATCCGCCGTGGATGCGCCAGCGCTTCATGCGCCGCATGCAGACGCCGTACCAGCACGCGGATGAAGGCCTCGTCGAACAGGTGCCGCGTGTTGGGGCTCAACTGTCCCATCGAGTCCGGCGTGAACGAGATGGTGGTGGCCGGTTCCGACACGATCACATCGGTGCTGTGGCGGCGCAGTTCGGGGCTGGGCGCCAGGTAGGCCATCTCGCCCACCGAGGTGCCCGCGCCCAGCAGTGCCACGCGCTTGCCATCGCGGAAAACCTCCACGCTGCCTTGCGCCATGATGTGGAAGCTGCGCCCCTCTTCGCCGCGCCGGTACAGCGGGTGCCCAAAGTTGAAGCGCTGCCACTTGGCGCGATGCACCACTTCCCACAGCTCCACATCGCCAAAACTGGTGAAAAAATCCAGCGAGCGCAGCAGGTTGAAGCGCTCCGAATCCAGCACGCCCTGCAACTGCCCGCGCGGCACCTTGCGGCTGGCGATCAGGTCCGACAGCGCCTGGGCAAAGGCATCCCAGTTGGGATAACGGTCCTGCGGGCGCTTGGCCAGCGCCTTGAGGATGACCTCATCGACCGCTTGGTTCACCCCCGCGCGCAGGCCGCGCAGCGGGGCGGGCTCCTGGTTGTAGATCTGGTTCATCAGCACGGCCTGCGAGCCCGCCTCGAAAGGCGGCCGCCCGGCGATCAGGTGGTAGAGCACGGCGCCCAGTGAGTAGATGTCGGTGCGGCAATCGAGCACCTCGCCATCAAGCTGTTCCGGCGACATGTAGGCCAGCGAGCCGACCTGGTGGATCTGCGTGGCTTCGGCCGTCAGGTTGAGCACGCTGCCAAAATCGGTGATCTTGACGTCGGTCACCAGGCCTTGCTCATTGGTGATGGCCAGGATGTTGGCCGGTTTGACGTCGCGGTGGATCAAGCCTTCGCGGAACACATAGCCCAGCGCCATCGCCAGCTTGAAGCCGATTTCGACGATCAGCTCCAGCGGCAACAACTGGTCGGAGCGGCAAAAGCTTTTGAGCGTGGTCCCCGGCACGTACTCCATGACCAGGTAAGGCGCCACCGGGTCGGCCACCGCGTCGAAGATCTGCACCACGTTCGGGTGCTGCAATCGCCCCACCAGGGCCGCCTCGGCCGCGAAAAAGCGCGCATACACCGGCCCATCGACGGCATCGAGCAAGGCGGCCGAGCGCACCCGTTTGAGCGCCACATTGCGCTGGAAGAACTCATCCCGGCACAGGAAGACCTCGCTGGTCGCACCTTCGCCCAGGCGACGCATCACCTGGTACTTGCCGATCTGGCCTTCAGAGGTGTCGATGTCGATCATGGCGGGCCTGCTGCTGCATACCGGGATCTTTTCACGCAAGGCGTGGTTTTCAGCGGGCGAAAAGGGTGCGCCCTGCGCGGCAGTTCGACGCTTCACCCAGCCGCGCGCCGCATCTTGGTCACCCCGTAGAATCCCGGGATGATCCAAGTCAAGCGTGAACTCCTGGCGGCCCTCGGTCAAGCCCTGCATGCCGTGGCGCCTGATGCGCCGGCCGCCGCCCCCGTCTTCGAAGCCCCCAAACAGGCCGCCCACGGCGACCTGGCCGTGACCGCCGCCATGCAATTGGCCAAGGCGCTCAAGAAAAATCCCCGAGAGCTGGGCCAGGCCTTGGCCGATGCCCTCCAGGCCCAGCCCGCCGTGCAGCGCTGGGTGAGCAGCGTCGAGATCGCAGGCCCGGGCTTCATCAACCTGCGCCTCAAGCCCGAGGCCAAGCAGGCCGTGGTGGGCGAGGTGCTGGCCCAGGCCGAGCGCTTCGGCTTCCAGCCCGCACAAGCACGCAAGGTGCTGGCCGAGTTCGTCTCGGCCAACCCCACCGGCCCGCTGCACGTGGGCCATGGTCGCCAGGGCGCCCTCGGCGATGCCCTGTGCAACCTGTTCGAGACACAAGGCCAGCAGGTCACGCGCGAGTTCTATTACAACGATGCCGGCGTGCAGATCGACACGCTCACCCACAGCACGCAGCTGCGCATCAAGGGCTTCAAGCCCGGCGATGAGTGCTGGCCCACCGATCCTGAGAATCCGGAGAGCAAGAAGTTCTACAACGGCGACTACATCGCCGACATCGCCGCCGACTTTCTGGCCAAGAAAACCGTCAAGGCCGACGACCGCGAGTTCACCGCCAGCGGCGATCCCGAAGACCGTGACAGCATCCGCCAGTTCGCCGTGGCCTACCTGCGCCACGAGCAAGATCTGGATTTGCAAGCCTTTGGCGTGCGCTTCGACAACTACTACCTCGAGTCCAGCCTCTACACCTCCGGCCGCGTCGAGGCGGCGGTGCAAAAGCTCAAGGACGCCGGCAAGACCTTCGAAGAGGGCGGCGCCCTGTGGCTGCGCAGCACCGATTACGGTGACGACAAAGACCGCGTGATGCGCAAGTCCGACGGGGGCTACACCTACTTCGTGCCGGATGTGGCCTATCACATCGCCAAGTGGGAGCGCGGCTTCGAGCAGGTCGTCAACATCCAGGGCTCCGACCACCACGGCACCATCGCCCGTGTGCGCGCCGGTCTGCAAGCGGCTGGCGTCGGCATCCCCCTGGGCTGGCCCGACTATGTCCTGCACAAGATGGTCACCGTGATGAAGAACGGCGAGGAAGTCAAGATTTCCAAGCGCGCCGGCAGCTACGTCACGCTGCGCGACCTCATCGAGTGGACCAGCAAGGACGCCGTCCGCTTCTTCCTGATCAGCCGCAAGGCCGACACCGAGTTCACCTTCGATGTCGACCTGGCGCTCAAGACCAACGACGAGAACCCGGTGTTCTACGTCCAGTACGCCCATGCCCGCATGAGCAAGGTGTTGCGCGACTGGGTGGCTGACAAGGGTGGCGACCTGAGCACCTTGAACGCTGCCAACGCCGCCTTGCTCACTGCCGACACCGAATTGACGCTGATGAGCAAGCTGGCCCAATACCCCGACATGCTCACCCAGGCCGCCCTGGGCCTGGCGCCGCACGACGTGGCCTTCTACTTGCGCGACCTGGCCGGCGCCTTCCACAGCTACTACGCTGCGGAACGTTTCCTGGTCGATGATGTCGAACTCAGCCGCGCGCGCATGTCCCTGCTGGCCGCCACCGCCCAGGTGCTGCGCAACGGCCTGTCCTTGCTGGGCGTGAGCGCGCCCGAAAAGATGTAACCCATGCCTTCCAAAGGACCCGTCCCCATGAAATCCCAACGCGGAGGTTTTTTCCTCGGCATGATCGTCGGCCTGCTGATTGGCTTGGGCCTGGCCTTGGCCGTGGCCTTGTACGTCACCAAGGTGCCGCTGCCCTTCGTGGACAAGGTGCCCCAGCGCACCGCCGAGCAAGACGCCGCCGAGGCCGAGCACAACAAGAACTGGGACCCCAACTCCCCACTCTACGGCGCCAACCCCGCCAAGGCCAAAGCCGTGCCCAAGCCGGTGGCCGAGGACATCGCCTCCGCGCCTGAATCGGGTGCGTCCGATCCCGCCGACGGCGCCTCCTCGCCCAAGCCGGCCAGGGCCGCCAGCGGTGCCGCATCGTCGGCGCGCAACCCGGCCGCCATCCTTTCTGGCGATGCCGTGTCCACCGATCCGGCTGCTGATCCGTTGATCTACTACGTGCAGGCCGGCGCCTACGGCAGCTCCGATGAAGCGGAGCAGCAGCGCGCCAAACTGTCGATGATGGGGCTGGAGTCCCGCATCTCGGAGCGCGAAGTCAA
>CANBUA010000261.1 GCA_947372535.1 Burkholderiales bacterium | reverse complement strand
CGTCCACGGCTGGCTTGCCAGGCGGCAGCCCTCTCACTTGCCTGCCTTGCATCCGATCTCGGCTCCAGCCGTTTGACACACCTTTTGCACCGAGTTCGCCATGAATGCTGTTCTGTCTCCCCAAACGCCGCACGAGCCCCCGGATGCCGATAGAGCCGCTCCGGCCGTCACGGCGCGCCCCCAGGGCGCAGGCCATCCGCGTGCCGTTCGGCGTGCCGGCCGCTGGGCCCAGGTGGGCCTGACGCTCTTGTTGAGCGGTGCGGGGCTGCGCACCTACGTCAACAGTGTTCACGCCAGCCAGGTGGCTGACAGTGCGCGTGGCAATGCCATGCGCGCCGTGTTGACCACCCTGGCTCAACCGGCCCTGGCCCCGCGCCAGGTGGCCTTGCCGGCGACCCTGCACGGGCGCAACGAGGCGGCCATCTACGCGCGCACCAATGGCTATGTGAGGGACTGGAAGAAGGACATTGGCGATGTGGTGCGAAAGGGCGAAGTCCTGTTGGTGATCGACACCCCCGAGGTGGATCAGGACCTGGCCCAGGCCCGGGCGGTGCTGGAACAGGTCAAGGCCAGGTTGGCGCTGGCCCAATCGTCCTTGTCGCGTTGGGATGACTTGCGGCAAAGCAAGGCGGTCTCTCAACAGGAGGTCGATGAGCGCCGCGCGGCGCAACAACAGGCCCAGGCCGATCAAGCTGCCGCGCAGGCCAGCGTGCGGCGCTTGCAGGAGTTGCACGACTTTGGCCGCGTGACAGCGCCCTTCGATGGCGTGGTGGTTCGGCGCCATGTGGACGTCGGTGCACTGGTGGCTGCCGGCAGTGCCACCAGCAGCAAGCCTTTGTATGAGCTGTCCGAAACCCGCGAATTGCGGCTCACCGTGGGCGTGCCTCAGGCCTATGCCGGGGATGTGGCGGTGGGCAAGCCCGTCCAGGTGAAGCTGCTGGAAAGGCCCGTCCACCCCGTACAGGGCGAGATCACCCGGGTGTCGGGCGGCATCGATGCCACCACCCGCTCACTGGAGGTGGAAGTGCGCATCCCCAATGCCGATGGCAGTTTGCTGCCCGGCGCCTACGTTGAGGTGGGGCTGACGCTGCGTGGCTCGCCCAAGGCGCTGCTCCTGCCACCCAATGCCTTGCAGTTTCGCCAGGACGGCGCGCGCGTGGCCGTGGTGGATGCGCAGCAGCAGATCGTGATCAAGCCCGTCAAGCTGGGTCGAGACCTGGGCAAGCAGGTGGAGGTGCTTGAAGGCTTGACCCCGAAGGACGCCGTGGTGCTGAACCCGGCCGACGCGCTGGAGCCTGGGGAAAGGGTGCTGGCCAAAGCCGCCCCTCCGCCTGCGAAAGAAGCCGACAAGAAGAAGCCGGCCGACAAGACCTGACTTTGACACTCAACACACTCGATTGGAGCAAGCCATGAATGCCCACAAGACCAACGCCAGCCTCGCAATGCTGGCATGGAAACCCATTGCCGGTGCACTGCTGGTGGCCTCGACCCTGGCCCATGCCGGCCCGGTCGAAGACGCGGCTCGCCAGTACAAGCTGGATGACGTCCAGTCGCTGGAGTTCTCGGGTACCGGTCATTGGTACCAGTTTGGCCAGGCACCTGCGCCCACCTTGCCGTGGCCCGGCTTTGATGTGAGCAGCTACCAGGCTGGCGTTCACTTCGAGTCGGCCAGCTCTCGCGTGCAGATCAAGCGTCTGCAGACCATCGAGCCACAGCGCGTCCGCCCCGCGCCGACCGAGCAGGTGGTCGACCAGAACATCCGCGCCAACCTGGCCTGGAACAACGCCGTGACGCCCACTGGCACCGCCTCCCTGCAACCGGCTGCTGTGGAAGAGCGTGTGGCCGAGATCTGGTCCACCCCGCAAGGCTTCCTCAAGGCCGCGCTGGCCTTCGGCGCCAAGACCAAGAAGGTCAAGGGCGGCAACGAAGTCAGCTTCCAGCTGGACAGCACCCACCGCTTCGAAGGCCTGCTGGATGCGCAGAACCAGGTCACACGCGTGCGCACCTGGATCGACAGCCCGGTTCTGGGTGACACCTTGGTCGAAACACTGTTCGAAGGGCAAACCGACCAAGGCGCCTCGCGCTTCCCCGCGCACATCGTGCGCAATCAGGGGGGGCATCCCGTGCTGGACCTGGACGTGAAGGAAGTGCGCTTCAACGCCTTCCAGCCCCTGGCCATCCCTGAGCCCATCCTCACGGCCAAGGCGCCAGCGGTGACAGTTACCTGCACGCCGCTGGCCGATGGCGTGTTCTACCTCACCGGTGGCACCCATCACAGCGTGGCCATTGCGCAGAAGGATCACGTTGTCTTGATCGAAGCGCCGCTCAATGAAGCCCGTGCCCAGGCCGTGGTGGACAAGATCAAGGAAGTGATCCCCGGCAAGCCCATCCGCTACGTGGTCAACACCCACGCCCACTTCGATCATTCCGGCGGCTTGCGCACCCTGGTGGCCGAAGGCGCGACCGTGGTCACCCACAAGGCCAACATCGGCTACTACCAGAAGGTCTGGACCCAGCCTCACCACATCCAGCCGGACCGCCTGGCAGCCAAGCCCGTCAAGCCCAAGTTCGAAGGCCTGGACAAGGTGTATGCACTGACCGATGGCCAACGCAAGATCGAGGTCTATCCGCTGGCAGGCAACACCCACAACGATGCTTTCGTGCTGGTCTACCTGCCTGCCGAGAAGATCGCCATCGAAGTGGACGCCTACACGCCCTTGGCCCCCAACGCAAAGCCGCCTGCCACGCCCAACCCCTATGCCGTGAACCTGCAAACGAACATCGCCCAGTACCAACTGGATGTTCAACAACTGGTGCCCCTGCACGGCCCGGGTGTGGTCAAGCTGGATGACCTGAAGGCCTACAACGGCCAGGTCGCCGACGCGCATTGAACGCCGCTTGAATCATGGTTGAAGCCTCCGGCTCCGCAACCTGGGCCTTTGCCTTGCTGGCCCTGGGTTTGACCCTGGGCACATGCTGGCTGGCGTGTCGTCCCTTGTTGCGAGCCGGGCCAGCCGGCGAAGCACCGTCCATCAGCCGGTGGACAGCCATCTGGCTCAGCACGGCGGTCGTGGCCGGGTTGAGCCTGAGCTACCTGAAAGTAGGGCAGTGGGAGGCATTGGGCACAGGTCCGGGATCGGTCCAGGCGACGCCGACCCTTGCGGCCACGCCTCAAGACATTCCCGGGCTCATTGCCTACCTGCGGCGCGCACCTGGTGATGTCGCCTCGTGGAAGCAGCTGGCCCAACAGTGTGAGCAAGCCGGCATGTTGACCGAGGCGGTGTCGGCCTATCGGTCCTGGGCCCGGCTGACCCCAGGCGACGCGGACACACTCAGCCAATACGCCGTGACCCTTGCCATGAGCAAGGGGCAGACCCTGGCCGGAGAGCCCGAAGCCTTGATCGCTCGGGCCTTGAAACTGTCCCCTCGTCACAAAACGGCTTTGGGCCTGGCGGGTGAAGCGGCCATGGAGCGCCGGGATGACAAGGCGGCGCTGGGCTATTTCAAGCGGCTGCTGGCCGTTCTGCCGGAAGGCGCACCACAAAGGGAGCCACTGCAAGAACGGGTGGCCGCATTGACCCAACGCGTCGGCCACTGAGCGACCGACGCGTTGCGGCAGCAGCTCAACGCCGCTGCTTTTGTCCAGCCAGCCTGTGCAGCACGCCCACCAGGGTGTCGATCTCTGCGCAGGTGTTGTAGAACGCCAGCGAGGGTCGCACGGTGGCCTCCAGCCCGAAGCGACGCAGGATGGGCTGCGCGCAATGGTGGCCGGAACGCACGGCAATGCCTTCCTTGTTCAAGGCGGCCCCGACCTCTTCGGTCTGGTAGCCCCGCAAAGTGAAGGACATCACCGCAGCCTTGTCCGGCGCCGTGCCGATCAGCTTGAGGCCAGGCACATCCTTCAACAGGCGGGTCCCGTACAACAACAGCTGGTGCTCATAGGCGCCGATGTTGTCGATGCCCAGGCGCTGCACATAGTCAATGGCCGCACCCAGGCCCACCGCGTCCGCGATGTTGCCTGTGCCGGCTTCAAAGCGGCCCGGGGCATCGTGGTATTGCGTGTGCTCGAAGGTCACGTCCTTGATCATGTTGCCGCCACCTTGCCACGGCGGGGTGTCGTTCAACAAGGCTTCCTTGCCGAACAGCACACCGATGCCCGTGGGGCCGAACACCTTGTGGCCGGAGAACACGAACCAGTCGCAGTTCAGGTCCATCACGTCGGCACGCATGTGCGACACCGACTGCGCACCGTCGACCAGCACCTTGGCCCCGGCGCTGTGCGCCATGGCCACCATCTGCCTGGCCGGCGTGACGGTGCCCAGCGCATTGGACACCTGGGTGAAGGACACAACCTTCGTGCGTGGGCCCAGCAGCTTGGCGTACTCGTCCAGCAGCACCTGGCCGTCGTCGTCCACCGGAATCACACGCAACTTCGCGCCCGTGGTGGCACACAGCTGTTGCCAGGGCACGATGTTGGCATGGTGCTCCAGATGGCTGACGATGATCTCGTCGCCTTCACGCAGATTGGCCTGGCCCCAGCTCTTGGCCACCAGGTTGATGGCCTCGGTGGTGCCCCGCACGAACACGATCTCGTTGACCGAGCGCGCGTTGATGAAGCCGCGCACCTTTTCTCTGGCGCCTTCGTAGGCGTCCGTGGCCCGGGCAGCCAGCTCATGCGCCGCGCGGTGGATGTTCGAGTTCTCGTGCGCGTAGAAGTACGAGATCCGGTCGATCACCGATTGCGGCTTGTGCGTGGTGGCCGCGTTGTCCAGCCAGATCAGCGGCTTGCCGTTGACGTGCTCGCGCAGCACGGGGAAATCCCGCCGCACCAGGTTCACATCGAAAGGCGGCGTGAAGCCATTGGCCTGCGGCGACATCGGCCGGGCCGACTGCCCTGGCGTCTGCAAACCAGGTTGGGCCCCACCGAGGTGCCCCAGGCCTGCAAAGCCGTCGGCCAGGAAGTAAAAGGACGAGGCCTGACCCGGGCTGGCCGGTCCACGCTGCACGCGCTCGGGCGAACGCAGGCTCAGCAACTCGCTCAGATCCTGATCGCTGGGCAGGCCCCAATCGGTCGGGCTGACCGTGAGGATGGGCTGCACCCCTCGCGTCAACGCTGCCGGATTATCGGCGGGCGGCGGCTGCACGGGCGCGTTCAGGGGCAGCTCGCGGCCAAACGATGCCGGCACCTGACCGGGTTGTGCCACCGTGGGCACGGACGGCAAGCCTTCGTAGGCCGGTGTGGACGGCAAGCTGCCCGAATGGGCGCCCGTGGCCGCGCGGCTGGCAGGCACGTTTTGCACCGCAAGCGGATGGCTGCTGCCTCCCGCTTCGGTTTGCGGCCCCAGATGCGACAGCCCGCTGGGCAGGCCCGGCGCAGCGGGTGCCGCCGACGGTGCCTGTCCCGGCAGCGCCGAGAAGAATTGGTTGGCCAACCGGGTCAGCTCCGCCACATCGGGCAGACCCAGGGCGCTGTTGTCACTTGTACTCATGGTACTTGTTGACCTCGACGTCTTCGAGCACGGCGATGGCGTCGTCCGTCAGGACGGCCAGCGAGCAATACAGCGACACCAGGTAGGACGCGATCGCCTTGTGGTTGATGCCCATGAAGCGCACGGCCAGGCCGGGGCTCTGCGCGCCAGGCAGGTCGGGCTGATACAGGCCCACGACACCCTGACGGCTTTCACCGGTGCGGATCAGCAGGATCTTGGTTTTGTTGTTCTCGATCAGGATCTTGTCGCAAGGGATCAGCGGCACGCCGCGCCAGGTGATGAACTGCGAGCCGAACAGCGACACGGTGGGCGGGGGCACGCCACGGCGGGTGCATTCACGGCCGAAAGCGGCGATGGCCAGCGGGTGGGCCAGGAAGAAGCCAGGCTCCTTCCACACCTTGCTCAGCAGCTCGTCCAGGTCATCGGGCGTGGGCGCGCCGGTGCGGGTATTGATGTGCTGATGCGGCGCGATGCTGTTGAGCAGGCCGTATTCCTTGTTGTTGATCAGCTCGGATTCCTGGCGCTCCTTGATGGTCTCGATGGTCAGGCGCAGCTGTTCGGCGATCTGGTTGTAGGGCTTGGAGTACAGGTCGGACACGCGGGTGTGCACGTCCAGCACGGTGTTCACGGCAGACAGCAGGTATTCGCGCGGGTCTTCGATGTAATCGACGAAGGTCTGCGGCAGTTCACGCTCGTCGCGGCCGGAGCAATCCACCGTCACGCTGGAGGCGTCCTTCACCTTGTTCACGCGGTAGATACCGGCATCCACAGGCACCCATTGCAGCAGGTGGGTCAGCCAGCGCGGCGTGATCGTGCCCATCTGGGGCACGGTGCGGGTGGCGATGGCAAGTTGCCGGGCGGCGATGTCGCCAAGGGCGGTGCTTTGTTCGTGGTTGTTGGCCATGCGGGCTCCTGAAGAGGTCTGAGGTGGGGTGAAGAAATCGGAGGGAAACGGTTGTCGACAGATGCGGGCTCAGGCGGGGGTGTCACGCCGGGGTGTCGCGAGATTGGGTCTGCGCCTGGGTGATGTGGCTGCCTGGCGGCACGCTGTGCGTCAACCACACGTTGCCGCCGATGCTCGAACCCGCACCCACGGTGATGCGTCCCAGCACCGTCGCACCGGCATAGATCACCACCGCGTCTTCCACAATGGGGTGGCGCGGATGGCCCTTGACCAGCGCACCTGTTTCATCGG
>CANBUA010000260.1 GCA_947372535.1 Burkholderiales bacterium | reverse complement strand
TGTCCGCCGGCGTCTCCGTGTGCATGACACACTGCCAGCGGTCACCGTTGTGGATCCACGTGGACGAGTCGTTCATCTCCTGCTTGGTGGGCTCGCCTTGCCCGCGGGCAGCGACTTCCTGCTTCACGTGGTAAGTCAAGACGGCGGTCGCCTCATTGGGGAAGACGCCTACGCGGTTTGCTCAATCCGCCAAAGGCCAAGCCTGTAGCACCCCAACCGCTTCCTCCTGCAAACAGGGCCCCTCCACCTGCACGGCCGGTTGCGTCCCCGCCAGCGCATCCGCGCATCGCAGGGGCAAGGAAGGCCCGCCCAAGGCGGCCTCGATGTCCGGCGTGGTGGCGGCAAACACGACACGGCGGATGCCGGCCCAGAACATGGCCCCGGCGCACATGGCGCAAGGCTCGCCGCTGGCATAAACCGTCGCGCCCACCGTGGCTTGGTCGCCCAAAGCCAGGCGCGCCTCGCGCACCAGCACCACCTCGGCATGCCCAGTGAAATCGCCCGAGGTGCACTGGTTGTTCTGTGCCACCCACAGCCGTTGCCCGTCCTTGACCAGGCTGGCGCCAAAGGGCATGTTGCCCGAGGTCAGTGCTTGCTGGCTGGCCTCGATGGCTGCGCGCAAGTGGGCGCGGTCGTCGTCGCTGATCGTGGAAGTCGGTGAGGTCATGGTTCAGATCTCGTCGATGTTCGTGCTGCGGCTGTCGGTGGTGGCCGTGGCGTCTCGCTCGGCGATGGCAAAGCGGTCGCGCGTGCGCACGTAGAAGCTGGCGCCAAAGCGCGCCACGGGGAAGTAATCCTGAAGGCGCACGCGCCAGGTCTCGGTGTCCACCAAACCCTCGCGCACCCGCAGCCACTGCACGCGCCCGAAGAACACGTGGCGGCTGTCGTTCTGCAAATGCTCGTGCAGCACGCATTCGAAGGCCACGGGCGCCTCCGTGATGCTGGGCACGGCCAAGGTGCGCGATGGCGTCGTGGCCAGGCCGACCAGGTCGAGCTCGCTCACGCCTTCGGGTGCTTCCGTGGCACACGCATGCATGGCCTCGGCCAGGCCCTCATCAGGCAGGTGCACCACGAACTGGCCATTGGCCAGGATGTTGGTGGCGGTGTCCTTCTGGCGGCCCTGGCTGTTGTGGTGGTTCACGCTCACCATGACCAGGGGCGGGTCCTCGCCGACCATGTTGAACATGGAAAACGGCGCCGCGTTGACCACGCCCTGCGCGTTGATGGTGGTGACCAGCGCGATGGGCCGAGGCACGATGAGGCTGGCCATCAGCTTGTAGCGCTGGTAGACCGTCAAGGCCGGGAAGTCGATGTGCTGTGCGGTCATGGCAGTTTGCCCTCCACCCCTTCGATGTACCACTTCATGCTCCACAAATCGTTCTCCGTGATGGTCTGGCCCGCTGCGATCTTGAGGGCGCCGGACTGGTCTTTCACCGGGCCGGCGAAGGGATGCAATTGGCCGGCCAGGATGTCGGCCTTCCTGTCGTTGAACAGTTTGGCCACATCGGGTGGCACGGCAGGGTTGAGCGGCGGCAATTCGATCATGCCTTCCTTCATGCCCCACTTGGTGTCCTCGGCCTTCCATTGGCCGGCCAACACCTGGCGCACCTTGTGCACGTAATAGACGCCCCAGTTCACGGTGTTGGCCGTCAGGTGCGCTTTGGGGCCGAAGCTGCGCATGTCCGAGTCCTGGCCAAAGGCATACAGGCCCTTGCTTTGCGCCAGTTGCACGATGGCCGGTGAATCGGTGTTCTGGTAGAGCACATCGCATTGCTGGCCAGTGAGTGCCAGCGCCGCGTCACGCTCGCGCGCCGGGTCGTACCAGCTGTTGATCCAGACCACTTTGGTGCTCGCCTTGGGGTTGACGCTGCGCGCGCCGTGCGTGAAGGCATTGATGTTGCGCAGCACTTCAGGAATCGGGTAGGAGGCCACGAAGCCCAGCGTGTTGGTCTTGGTCATGCGGCCGGCCAGCAAGCCGATCAGGTAGGCGCCTTCATAAAAACGCGTCTGGTAGATGCCCACGTTCTTGGCCATCTTGTATCCCGTGGCGTGCTCGAAGATCACATCGGGGAAATCTTGCGCCACTTTCAGGGTCGATGCCATGAAGCCGAAGGAGGTGGTGAAGATCACCTTGCAGCCGTCCATGGCCAGTTGGCGGATCACGCGCTCGGCATCGTTGGACTCGGGCACGTTCTCGACGAACACCGTCTGGACCTGGGCGCCGAAGGTTTTTTCGACCAGCTTGCGGCCCAGGTCATGCTGGAAGGTCCAGCCCACATTGGAGACGGGGCCGGGGTAGACAAAGCCGATTTTCAGCGGTTTGGTGGTGGCCGCATGGGCCATGGGCTGGGCGCCCAAGGTGGACAGTGTGGCGGACACGGGGGCGACGGTGCTCAGGGCCGCGGCTTGCAGCCATTGACGACGTTTCATGAAAGAACTCCAGTGACAAGGGGTGGACACTCATCACGTATCCTTCAATGATAAATCATGTATACGTGATTGCAAATGTTTGCATGCAATAGATGTGCCCAAGAAAAACACCAAAACGGTGCGGGCCAACTTTCAAGGCACAATCCCCTCCCATGGGCTTGTCACAAAAGGCGGATGTCGCCTACCTGGCTTTGCGCCAGGCCATCATCGAGCAAGCGCTCACGCCGGGTACCAAACTGCCCGAAGATCCGCTGGCCGAGCAGTTCGAAATCAGCCGCACCCTGGTGCGCGCGGCTTTGGCGCGTCTGGCCTCAGAAGGGTTGATCGAGGTGGGCAACAAGCGCACTGCCACCGTCGCGCAGCCCAGCCTGGACGAGGCCCGCGCCGTGTTCGAGGTGCGTCGTTGCCTGGAGGCCGAGGTGGTGCGCCTGGCCTGCGAGCGCTGGCAGGCGGCCTGGCGTGCGCCCCTGGAGGCCCATGTGCGCCAGGAGCAGGCGGCGGCCAAGGCGGGCCAGGCCAATGTGTCGATCCGGCTGGCCGGTGAGTTCCACATCCACCTGGCACGGCTAAGCGGCAATCCGCTGCTGACCCGCTACCTGTCGGAAGTGACCACACGCTGCTCGCTCATCCTGGCGGTGTACGGACGCCCTCATTCGTCCGATTGCGCCGTGAACGAGCACCGCACCCTGATCGACGCCATGGCGCGGCGGGACAGCCCCACGGCCATGCGCTTGATGGCCGAACACTTGGCGGGCATCGAGGACCGGGCGCTGATTCCTCGAACGGTGCGGCAAGACCAGGATTTGGGCAGCATCCTGGCTCAGTACGCGCAAGCTGTGGGCCCCTTGGCCTCTTCGAAATAGCACGCATGGCGCGCGATTAACCCTTTTGCGAGTGCTGTGATGGCTTCAGTTCGGATCACCACGAGCCGATAAGTTTTTCACGCACAACACACGCAGGGAGCGGGCACCAGTCTGCAGCGTGTTAGGGCTTGACCTTCCAGAGGTCGCTCTCTGGACATCCATCTCATCCGGAAGGTGATCCAGTCATGAGCCTCTCCATCTTTGCGAACATGAGCGTTCGCGGCAAGCTGGCCACCGCATTCGGTGCTCTTGCCTTCTTGGTTTTGATCGTTGCCGGGCTGTCCTTGAAGTCCCTCAACGATGCCAACGACCGCTTCTCGGCCTACATCAACGGTGTCAACGCGCGGGTCAACCGAACCGCTCATTTGCGAACCGCCGTCGATCGACGGGCCATCGCTGCGCGCAACCTCGTGCTGGTCACCACGCCGACGGACATGGCCCTTGAAAAAGCGCAGGTGACCAACGCGCACGAAGAGGTACAGAGCAATTTGGCCAGCCTCAAGGACATGATCGCCAAAGGCTCGGACGTCACGGACAGGGCGCGCAGCCTGGTTGCTGAGATGGACCGCGTCGAGCAGGCCTACCGGCCGGTGGCCCTGGCCATCGTGGGCCTGGCCCTGGAGGGCAAGAAAGACGAAGCCATCACCAAGATGAACAACGAGTGCCGTCCGCTGTTGGCCGCCTTGTCCAAGACCACCAGCGAGTACAGCGTCTACTCCGAAGAGCGCGCTCAGCAGCTCACACAGGAAGCCACGGCACGCTATGCCGAGCAACGCAACTACTTGATCGCCGCCTGCGTGATCGCGCTCGCAGCCGCGACCCTGGCCGGCGTGCTGGTGACCCGCGCGATCACCGGGCCCATTGGACAGGCCTTGCGCCTGGCCGAATCGGTGGCCTCAGGCGACCTGACCCTGCACATCGATGCATCGGGCCGCGATGAAGTCTCTCAACTCCTGAGGGCCCTGGGCCGCATGAACCACAGCCTTGGTGAGATCGTCACGCAGGTCCGCCAGGGCAGCGACAGCATCGCCACGGGCTCCGCGCAGATCGCCACGGGCAATGCCGACCTGAGTCAGCGCACCGAACAGCAGGCCAGTGCCTTGCAGCAGACAGCCGCCTCGATGGAGCAACTGAACTCCACCGTCAGGCAGAACGCCGACAACGCCACGCAGGCCAACGAGCTGGCGCAAGGCGCCTCCACCGTGGCCATCAAAGGCGGTGAAGTGGTCGATCAGGTGGTTGCCACGATGAGGTCCATCAATGACAGCAGCAAAAAGATCGCCGACATCATCAGCGTGATCGATGGCATCGCCTTCCAGACCAACATCCTGGCGCTCAATGCAGCGGTCGAAGCGGCGCGTGCCGGCGAACAAGGCCGGGGCTTTGCGGTCGTGGCCAGCGAAGTGCGCAGCTTGGCCGGGCGCAGCGCCGAAGCCGCCAAGGAGATCAAAGGCTTGATCTCGGCCAGCGTCGATCGGGTCGAGCATGGCTCCGTGCTGGTCGATCAGGCCGGCGCGACCATGGCGGAGGTGGTGGCCGCCATCAAGCGGGTCAGCCACATCGTGGGCGAGATCAGCCATGCCAGCAGCGAGCAAAGCGCCGGCGTGGCGCAGGTGGGCGAAGCCGTCTCCCACATGGACCACAGCACGCAGCAGAACGCCGCGTTGGTCGAAGAAAGCGCCGCTGCAGCCGAGAGCCTCAAGCGCCAGGCCCAGCAACTGGTGCGATCGGTGGCCGTGTTCAAGCTTGACCGGGCGCACGCCTGATCGAGGCCGCTGCACTCGACCACTTTCAGAGGAACATGCCGCCCGAGGCTTCGATGCGCTGAGCATTGACCCAGGCGCCGTCACTGGAGAGCAGGGCCGCGATCAGTCGCCCGATGTCGTCGGGCTGGCCGACGCGGCCCAGCGCCGTCTGCGACGCGATGAAGCCATTGAGCGGTGCGTTGTCACGTACGGCGCCGCCGCCGAAGTCCGTCTCGATGGCGCCTGGCGCGATGACGTTGACGGCGATGCCGCGTGGGCCCAGCTCTTTGGCCAGGTAGCGCGTGAGCACCTCGACCGCGCCTTTCATGGCCGCGTAGGCGGCATAGCCCGGCAGCGCAAATCGCGTCAGGCCGGTGGAGACATTGAGGATGCGCCCGCCATCGGCGATCAAGGGCAGCAGGGCCTGCGTCAAAAAGAAGACGCCTTTGAAGTGAATGTTGGTGAGCTGGTCGAACTGCGCCTCGCTGGTCTCTGCAAAAGGCGTGTTGATGCCGATGCCTGCGTTGTTGACCAAGTGGTCGAAGGTGTTGCGCTGCCACCTACTTTGCAGGGCCGCCTTGACCGCCTGTGCAAAGGCATCAAAGGACCGGCTGTTCTCGACGTCCAGCGGCAAGGCGATCGCCTGACGGCCCAAGCCTTGGATCTCCGCCACCACGGCCTCGGCCTCCGCTTGCTTGCTCTTGTAGGTGATGATCAGGTCGCTGCCCTTGGCGGCCAGGTGCAAGGCGGCATTGCGGCCCAGACCGCGGCTGGCGCCGGTCACGAGTGCGATGGGGGCGGGTGATGTGTGGTCCATGAGGGCTCCATGTAGGGTTGATGTCCAAGGCATGGATGCAGTCTATTGAGATGGATCGATGAGATAAACACATCGAAATTGATTAGACTGTTCTCATCGCATGAACAATGAGGAGGGCAGTCCATGGATCAGGTCCAGGCCATGCAGATCTACATCCGGGTCGCCGAGTTGTCGAGCTTCACGCAAGCGGCCAACAGCATGGGCCTGCCCAAGGGCAGCATCTCGCAGGCCGTGCAACGCTTGGAGGGCGAGCTGGGCACGAGGCTTCTGCACCGCACCACGCGCACCGTTCAAATGACGCAGGACGGTCAGGCCTTCTACGAGCGTTGCAAGGACCTGCTGGGCGACCTGGATGAATTGAAAGCCATGTTCGCGGGTAGCCCGGCCACCCTGAGCGGACGCTTGAGGGTGGACCTGCCCAGCAGCACGGCGCGCAACATCGTGGTGCCGCAACTGCCTGCGTTCTTGCGCGAGCACCCGGGCCTGCAACTGGAGCTCAGCAGCACCGACCGCCGCGTTGATGTCGTCAGCGAAGGCTTCGATTGCGTGCTGCGCGTGGGCGTGCTGGCCGACCTGAACCTGATTGCGCGGCCGCTGGGGCACTTCGGGATGGTCAATTGCGCGAGCCGCAACTACCTCAAGCGCCACCGAAAGCCCAAAAATCTGGCGGACCTGGCCTCTCACCAGTTGGTCCACTACGTGCCGACGCTGGGTGGCAAATCGGCCGGCTTCGAATACCAGGATGAACACGGCGGTGCAACACGGTTCATCAACATGCCGGGCGTGCTGACCGTCAACAATTCGGATGCCTACATGGCGGCCTGTCTGGCCGGCTTGGGGATCATCCAGGTGCCTGAGGTCGCCGTGCGTGACCAC
>CANBUA010000259.1 GCA_947372535.1 Burkholderiales bacterium | reverse complement strand
GACGTGGGCCTGGCCAAGACCTTCGAAGCCGGCTCCTACGAAAACGTGCGCCTGGGCCTGGTGGTGCGCAACCTGATCCCCCACACCTACAAGACGGCCGACGCCACGCAGGATGTGAAGCTGGCGCCGCAAGTGCGCGTGGGTGCGGCCTGGGTGGGCAAGTACGGCACGCTCACCTCCGATCTGGACCTGACCGCCAACAAGGTGGTGGGCACGGGCACGGATTCGAGCCAGATCTTCGCGGTGGGCGGTGAACTCAACGCCTGGAACGTGGCCAAGCTGCGTCTGGGTTTCCGCGATGACATCAAGGCCAAGTACAGCGCCATCACCGCTGGTGTGAGCCTGTTGGGTTTGCAGCTGTCGGTGGCCTATTCGAAAGACCGCGAAGTGGCAGCCTTGGCCCAATTCGGCGCTTCGTTCTGAAGCGATTCATCCGATCGACCACCAGGGCCGCATCCGCGGCCCTTTTTCATGGCCGCTGCGCCGCGCGCTCACCAGCCTTGCCGCCAGCTCAGCTGAAGCTGCCGGGTGTGGGCGGATCCGTCCAGCGCATCGGCAGCGGCCTGCACCTGCCAGGGCCCATGGCTCAGCCCCAGTTGCAGCGCGCGTTCATGCCACAGCCATCCCGTGCGTGCCTCCCAGCCACCCAGGTCCATGCGCACGCCGCTGTAGGGCAACCAGGGTTGCGTGCCCATGAACCTGCGCAGGTCGATCTCCACGGCTCGGCTGGCTTGCCACGACCAGCTCACGCCGGCGCTCAGCGTGGCCATGGGCGCAAGGGTCAGCGTGTCCTGGCTGTTGCGGCCCTGGATCAGCGGGGCATAGGCCACGTTGCCCTGGCCGTCGGTGTGGGTCACCTGGGTGTCCAGCATGGCCGTTTCATGGGCGATGCGGTTCCAGCGCAATTGCCCCCAGTCGTCGATGCCGGCATGCCATGACCAGTCTGGCGAAGCCTGCCAGGCCAGGTGCAGGCTGCCCAGCACGCCCCAGCCTTCCGAGTTGGCCGGGCCCTGGAAGGGATAGTGGTGGCGATCGTTGAACTGTTCGGATTGCAGCTGGGTGGCGTAGCCGGCGCTGAGGGCATCGAAGTGCACCCAGCCGCTGACGTCCCGCGTCACTAGGCGTTGGAGCTGCAGGCCTTGCAGGCCGACACGCCACTGCAGGCCCGCTGCGGCCCACTGATCCTGCCAGGCCAGCGCCAGGCCCCAGCCGGCGAAGCCGCGCAATCGCAGCCTCACCTGGGTGTCGTAGTCGCCCGCAGGCGGGCCCGATGCGGCGATGTCCTGGGTGAGCACCGTGGCGCCCCGGTCGGCCGTGAGCGTGGCCGATTGCCGCGCCAGTGCACTCAGCGACAGCGAAGCCCAGTGCGCGGTGATGCGGGCTTCATCGCGCAGGTAGATCAGGCTGTGGTCGTGACGTGGGCGCAGGCCTTCCAGGCGGTTGGCCAGCAGGTCCGACAGGGGCAAGGGATCGCTGAAGCGCTCGGTGCTCAGGGTCAGCTCGGCGCCGTCAGGCCACAGCGGCTGGGCGTGGCTGCTGGCCTGGGTGGCCAGCAGCGCCAGCGTGGCCGTGGCCTGCACGACGGGCCGAAGATGCCGAACAGGCATCAGAGCTTCCAGAGCAGCTCGACGCCGACGGTGGTGGAGCGCAGGTGGGATTGGGGCAGTTCGAACTTGTCACTGCCTTCCGAGAAAACCTGTTTGCTGCGTTCCGAAAAGCTGTATTTGCCCCACAAGCCCATGTGGACGATGTCCGTCAAGGCCCAGCTGTAGCGGCCTTCCAAGTTGGCATCCCAGCCGGCGCGGTTGTCAAAGCTGTAGTCCGGGTAGTTCGTGTTGGTCGTTCTGCGCCACAAGGGCGTGCCTACCGTGACGCGAAAACCATAGTGGGTGGCGGAGGCCTTCACGCGCTCGCTTTCAAAGGCCAGCCCCAATTCCGCCACCAGTTCGCTGCTGGTCTCTTCTGTGGGGATAGGTTGATCGCTGACGATCTGGCTCTGGTAGACCCTGAAGTCGTAGCGCTTGAACGATTGCGAACGAAAATTCAAGCCGCCAACGAAGAAGGTGTGCTTCAGGCTGCGCAGGTATCCCAACACGCGGGTGTTGCTCTGGCTCAGGCTGAAGCGATCGGTTTGCAGCAACGGGCCGGTGACAGGGGTCTCCACCCAGTTACCGGTGGTGGCGTCTTTCACCGGCAGGGTGCTGGCGCTGGTCGTCCAGGTCTCCCGGCTGCTGACCGGTGCAAAGGTGCTCAGGTTGTCCAGTGACATGAGCACGTCGTCATTGAAGGCGTACAGCGCACCAGATACCAGCATGGCCGATCGGGTCTTGGTGGCCATGGACACCTTGAAGATCGAAGGCTTTTCAGAATAGCTGGTGGTCTGCTGTGCCACACCCAGGAAGTAAGAAAAGCCTCGGTCTGCGGATGGCTTGATATCGGGGAGCAACTGGGCCTGTGCGGCTCCGGCAATCAGCACCAGGGAGGCGACAAGGGCTTTGTGCAGCTTCGGCATGTGGAGTCCTGTTGAACGATGACAAACGGCCCTCGAGATGAGGGCGGCTGAGGGGGGAGGGTGGATCAGTACTGGATCGTGCCGGTGTCGAGCGAGAAGTTCTCGCCGTTGCCCAGGAACACCTTGGGCAGTGAACCGGTGTCGGTGTCCAGCTTGCCTCGCGTCACGCCATTGACCAGGATGTCGGCCCAGGTGTCGGCCTTGTTGATGTCATTGGCGTTGTTGTGGCTGTTGTAGCCAAACGAGAAGGACACCTTGTTGGTCGGGTCGACGATGTCGGTGAGCAGACGTGCTTGACCGTTGCTGGTGTCGGGCGATCGGAAGCTGAACGTCACATCCCGCTTCAGGCTGCCGTCGTTGTTGTAGACGAAGAAGTCACCCGAAACGGCATCCGCTGTGTCCATGCCAAACTGGTAGGTGGCGGTGACTTGCTTGCCCGCACCCGTGAAGGCCACGCGGATCTTCGGGCTGTCGGGGGCGGTGATGTAGCCATCAAACTCCACCTTGTGCATCCGGTAGTTGCTGGTGCTGTAGGGGCTGACGTTGTCGAAGTGGCTGTTGTCGCCTTCGTAGCTGATCTTGGCTTCGACGAACGGCGTGGTCGTTGTGTCGGTCGGCGTGCTCAGGTGGTACAGCTTGCCGGTGATGGTGGCGTTGGGGCTGTCCACCGAAACGAACTGGGTGCGCGTGCCGTCGACGGTGCCCACGAACTTCGACGTGGTCGCCAGCAGCGTGCCGGTGAACTTGGCGTAGGTCAGCTCTTCGTTGTCCACCGTCAGCTCGCCATTGGCCAGGCTGAGCGTGTAGATGACGGTGCTGTTGTCTGCCCCGATGGCCACCATCGTGCCAGCGAACGTGCCTTCGTGGTGCGTGCCCACTGTCAGCGCGGTCACGTTGTCGCTCAGTTGCATGTGGGCCAGGTTGGGTGACGTGGCGGCATGGGTCAGGCTGCCGTCGGTCATCATCTTCTCAGGGATGTCGCCGCTGATCTGCAGGCCGTTGGGCGTGCCATCGGTGTCGAAGCTGGACACGGTCATGCTGCCTGCCCAAACGGCGACGAGGGTGGCATCGGGGGTGCCGTTGCCGATGTTGCTGGTGGAGGTGCGCGTGCCGGTGCCCGCCGCGTTTTGCAGGAACACCCGTTGGTCGGGCGCGGTGTCCGAGGCTTGCTGGTTGCCCCAGTCGATGGTCACCTGCCGCCGGTCGTTCACCGCCACGCTCTTGTAGGTGTAGTGCTGGTTGTCGGAGGGGGTGGTGCGCACGATGACGAAGATGTGGCTGCCGCTGAACGCGGTGTAGGTGGGCCCACCTGTGCTCAAGTTGACGTTGTAGGCGTAGTCGGCGCGGCAGGTGGCGCGCGCGATGTCAGCCGGGGCATCGGTGATCACGGCGTCGGCATAGACGGGGTTGCCCGAGCCATCGTTGCCATTGGCCTTCTGCAGCTTGCAGTGCACACCCGCGGGCAGGAATCTGGGGTTGGCGAGGTCCCGGTGCTGGGACTGCGATACCTTGGCCTGGCTCACCTCGAACTTGCGCCACAGTTCCACGCCCATTTCGAGCGCGATGCTGTCGTCGATCAGCGTGTCGCCCGACACCTGAAGGTCCTTGGCTTGTGCTTCGAAGGCGCGCGCTTCTTGCAGCGTCTTTTCGCCGTCCGTGGCTGTGAGCAGTCTGCGGGCGGTGTTCACGAGGTCATTGAAAAGCGCCTTGATGGCGTCGTAGGCGCCCACGGTCGTGTTCGCCGGGGCGGGCACGCTCAGGGTCTCGTTGGTCAGCTTGTCGCTGGTGGTGCTCACCACGGCCGTCAGTTCGGCGCTGTTGGCCGCGGTCACCACGGTTTGCAGCGCCTTGTCCAGTTCTGCCGCAACGGCCGGGGTGTCCCCCACGTACTTGCTGGTGTTGGCGTTGCCAGAGAGCTTGTTGACAACGCACAGCGTGGCTTCAGGCGTGCCCGAGGTCTCGGTCGCGCAACCGATGTTGGCCAGCGCGGTGGCATTGCTGGCCACGGTGGACGCGGCCTTGAGCAAGGCAGCCAGACGGGCTTCGGCCGGCGTCAGGCTGTTGCCCAAGGTCTTGGGGATGACGGTGTTGAGGTCGGTGGTGCCGAACAGGTTGTTCACCATGCTCTGCGCCTTGGTCATGTTGGCGGTGTTCAGCCCGCCCGCGGCCTTGAGCGCAGCCTGGATGGCGAACTCGCTGAACAGGGTGACGTTGACACGGTCATTTGCCGGCGCGGCGGTGACGATGGCGCGGATCTGGAAGGCCGTGGGCAGGTATTGCCTGGCGCCCTTGACTTCGTCTTGGTGATAGGAGCAATTGGTGCCGATGGTGGTGTCGCTGCAAGGCTTGGCCTTGACTTCGACCACGAAAGGCCCGGTGATGGTGAACTCGGAGGTCAGGTAGCTGCCGTCGTCCGCAGTGACGCCGGTGGCCAGGCTGCCGCTTTCATCGATCGTGCCGTCTGTCTTGACCGACAGCACGCGCACATCGGCATTGCCCAGCAAACCCTTGGACACCACGCCGCCCAGCCGGATCTTGTCGCCGCTGCGGGTGTCGACCGATGCCGGCTGGCTGGTCTCTGGAGGGGGAGGTGTCGAAGAACTGCCCCCGCCGCCGCCGCCGCACGCGGCCAGGACCGCCAACAGGGTGGCGCTTGCCACGGATTGCCAAGCTCGGTGCATGCGCACCCCAGAACACACCGACATACACACTCCCATGCAAGCAACTGTTTCGCAAACATCAGGATGTTAATGACTCAGAGGCGCTGGGTCATCATCCTGATGGTGGATGCCTGCATTCAGGGGGCGAGCAGGGGCTGACTTGCCCCCTTATTTTTGCAATGGCGATCAAGGCCCTTCAGGCGTCCGCTTTGCGGCGCGCGGTCGTTGCGCTGTTGCGACGCTGGCGCGGACGGCTGGCCGCTTTGGGCTGCTCGGCCGCTTCTGGCGCAACGGGCGGCGCTGGCACCGTTGCCGGGGCTTCGGCGGCCATGTTGCCGGCGTCGCTCGCTTCGTTGGATGCGGCCAGGGCGGCTTTGCCCCCTCGACCACGGCCACCGCGCCCCTGACGGGCGCCACCCGTGGCAGAAACTGTGTCGGAACCTGTACCCGTACCTGTACCGGTATCCGTTTCAGCTGCTGCACTTCGGGCTCTGCCTGAGCGCGAGCGACGTTGAGTTTCAGGGAGGGGCTCCGCCTGTTCAATGGCTTCGGGCTCCGGGGTGGGGGCGGGCTCAATCGGCATGGACGCTTCGGCAGCCACTTCGGCGCGGCGCGAGGGCGAGCGACGTCCGCGGCGCGGTTCGGTTGCGGGCGCTTCCATGGGCGCGGTTTCGACAGCGCTGTCGACCGGCATCTCCACATTGCCCTGGGTGGCCTGGGCTTGCGCCTGAGCCTCGGCGCTGGGCCGGTACACGTAGGCGCCCGATTTCTCGTCGCGCCCGAAGGCGATCAGGCCCTTGGCCTGGGCCTCTTCCAGCAGGTTGCCGAAGGTGCGGAAGCCAAAGTAGTTTTCATTGAAGCCCGGGTTGCGGCGCTTGATGGCTTCTTTGAGCACCGAGGCCCACATCTTGCCGCCGTCGCCGCGTTCGCTGATCAGCGCATCGAAGGTTTCGTAGGCGATGTCGATGGCCTTGGCGCGGCGCTTGGCCATCTCGTCCTTGCGCTTGCGCTCTTCTTCGGGGCTGCGGCGTTGCTGGGGCTCGCGGTTGGCGTTGTTGTCGCGGCCATCGTTGCCCTCATTCCCGCGCGCCTGCTGGCGGCGCTGGTTGTCGCGCACCAGGTCGTCATAAAAAATGAACTCGTCGCAGTTGGCGATCAGCAGGTCCGAGGTGGATTGCTTCACGCCCACGCCGATCACCTGCTTGGCGTTCTCGCGCAGCTTCGACACCAGGGGCGAGAAATCCGAATCGCCGGAGATGATGACGAAGGTGTTGACGTGGGCCTTGGTGTAGCAAAGGTCCAGGGCATCGACCACCATGCGGATGTCGGCCGAGTTCTTGCCCGACTGGCGCACATGGGGGATCTCGATCAGCTCGAAATTGGCCTCGTGCATGGTGGCCTTGAAGCCTTTGTAGCGCTCCCAGTCGCAATAGGCCTTCTTGACGACGATGCTGCCCTTGAGCAGCAGCTTTTCCAGCACGCGCTTGATGTCGAACTTGTCGTAGTTGGCGTCGCGCACACCGAGGGCGACGTTTTCAAAGTCACAGAACAGCGCCATGCTGACGTGATCGGGGTTTTGGGC
>CANBUA010000258.1 GCA_947372535.1 Burkholderiales bacterium | reverse complement strand
GACCGGCCACCCCTGAAGAGGACACCCAGATGTCTTCGAGCAGGAACACCGCAGGCTTGGCCTGGTGGATAGCGCCATGGCTGGGCACCTTGCTGTTGGCATGGTCCTGCGCGCAGGCAGCCTTGCCTGTGAGGAGCAGCCAGCCAGCTGCGCCCAGCGCCTCTGCCACCACGGTCGCGGCTGAACATTGGGCCGCGCTCACCGCCAGTCAGAAGAAGGTATTGACCCCCTTGGCCGGCCAATGGTCCGCCATGGACGATACAAGCCGCGACAAATGGGCCACGCTGGCCACTCGATACCCAAAGTTGTCGCCCGATGCTCAGAAAAAGATCCAGGACCGCATGACCCAATGGGCCAAGGTGCCGCCGCAACAACGCGGCGAGGCCCGCTTGCGTTTTCAAAATTCCCGTCAGCTGACGCCTCAAGAGCGCCAACAGAAGTGGGCGGCTTACCAGGCCCTCAGCCCGGAGGCGCGTCAGGACCTCACCCAGCAGGCCCTGCGCAAGCAAAAACCTGTGCTGCTGCCCGATTCGGAAGCGGGCCCGCGCGAGCAAGGTCAAAGTGTGGCTGCGCAAAATAGCCTCAAGAACGGCGGGCGCAAATCCAACCTGGTGCCTGGCGCAGCCAATGCGTCGCCCAAGGCGGTGACGCCCACGCTGGTGAAGGCGGGGCCTGGCGCCACCACCTCACTGGTCACCCAGACGGCCACGCCGCCCTTGCACCAGCACGCCGGCTTGCCACGGATTTCTACCGGCACGGTCTTCGTTGATCCGCAGACCATGCTGCCCCGCAAGGGTTCGCAAGGTGCAGGCATGACGCCAGTGACGGTCGTCAAATCGCCGGCCGACAAGCCTTGAGCCAGGCTTGAGCTGAGGCTTCCAGGCGCGAATGTTTCGACCGCCCCCCACTCCGCCCTTGACGCTGACCCAGTGTCAGCAACGTGCCCAGGCACCCGCACCTGCCCTCATCCGCCGCATGGCGGCTTTTCTTTATGAAGGCGTGTTGCTGTTTGGCGTGGTGATGGCGGTCGGCGTGGCCTATTCGGTGGCCGTGCAGCAGCACAACGCCATGCAGCACCGCGAAGGCATGCAGGCCGTCCTGTTCCTGGCCCTGTCGGCGTATTTCATCTGGTTCTGGGTCAACGGTGGCCAGACCCTGGCGATGAAAACCTGGCAATTGCGCGTGCTGCGGGCCGATGGGCTGCCACTGTCCTTGCAGCAGGCGGCCATTCGCTATGTCTTGTCCTGGCTGTGGTTCTGGCCGCCACTGCTGATGTGCTGGCTGGCCCAGTGGCACCGCAAATACGAAATCTTGGGGCTGATGCTGGTATGGATCGTCCTGTACGCGGGCTTGAGCAGACTCACGCCCCAGCGTCAGTTCCTGCACGACCACCTGTGCAAAACCCGCTTGATCGACACCCGCGCATGAACGATTCCAACCCATCCACGCCGCCTTTTTCCGTCTGCGTCTACTGCGGCTCACGTCCGGGCAACGAAGCGGCCTTCATGCAGTCCGCGCAGGAATGCGGAAGCGCCTTGGCTGGCCGCGGCTGGCAACTGGTCTATGGCGGCGGCAGCACGGGCCTGATGGGGGCCGTGGCCGATGCCACACTGGCGGGCGGCTCGCCGGTCATCGGCGTGATCCCGCATCGGCTGGTTCAGCGCGAACTGGGGCACCCGGGTGTGACAACGCTGGAAGTGGTCGATTCCATGCACGAGCGCAAGCACCGCATGGCCCAGCAGTCCGATGCCTTCGTGGCGCTGCCAGGCGGCATCGGCACCCTGGAAGAAATCTTCGAGATCTGGACCTGGCGCCAGCTGGGGTACCACGACAAGCCCTTGGGCCTGCTCAACGTCGGCGGCTACTTTGACCACCTGCTGGCCTTCATCCAGCACAGCAAGGATCAGGGCTTTTTATGGCCCGATGTGCATGAGCTGCTGCTGGTGGACGACCAGATTGAGCGCTTGCTGGACCGCCTGCACGCGCAATCGATCCAGCTCAAAACACAAAAGCCACCTGCACCGCTGGCAGCGGCGCCGGGTGGCGTTCAAAGCGGAACCTGAAGGGTCAGACGGCGGCTTCGTCGGTCTCGCCCGTGCGGATGCGAACGACTTGCTCGACCGGCGTCACGAAAATCTTGCCGTCACCGATCTTGCCGGTCTTGGCGGCCTTCACGATGGCTTCGATGCAGCGGTCCACATCGCCACCCTTGACCACCACCTCGACCTTGACCTTGGGCAGGAAATCGACCACGTACTCGGCGCCACGGTAGAGCTCGGTGTGCCCCTTCTGACGACCAAAACCCTTGACCTCGGTGACGGTCAGGCCGGTCACGCCGACTTCTGCCAGGGCTTCGCGGACTTCTTCAAGCTTGAAGGGCTTGATGATGGCGGTGATTTGTTTCATCGAAAAATCTCCAGGGGTCTGCAAGGCAGACGCGATCTAAGGTTTGGTGTCTTCAAACGTCAATTTAAGCACGGAAGCGGCTCAGGGTAAGGCCTGAGGCCGCCTCATTGGCGAAAACGCGAGGTGATGGGGTAACGCCAGTCACGTCCGAAAGCACGGTGGGTGATGCGGATGCCGATCGGCGCTTGGCGCCGTTTGTACTCATTGATCTTGAGCAGGCGGGTCACCTGGTCCACATCGGCCTGCGCATAACCTGCGGCTACGATCTCGTCGATGGACTGGTCATGCTCCATGTAACGCGAGAGGATGCCATCAAGCACGTCATACGGTGGCAGGCTGTCCTGGTCAGTCTGATCGGGGCGCAACTCGGCCGAGGGTGGGCGGGTGATGATGCGCTCGGGGATGGGCTCGACCTCGCCGCGCAGGCGGGCTTGCGCGTTGCGCCAGTTGGACAGGCGGTAGACCGTCGTCTTGACCAAGTCCTTGATGACGGCGAAACCGCCGGCCATGTCACCATAGAGCGTGCAATAGCCCGTGGCCAGCTCGCTTTTGTTGCCCGTGGTCAGCACGATGGCGCCGGTCTTGTTGGACAGAGCCATGAGCAGGGTGCCGCGGATGCGGGCCTGGATGTTCTCTTCGGTGGTGTCCTCGGCCCGGCCAATGAAGAGCGGGGCCAGCGAGGCCCTGAAGTTGTCGAACATGGGCGCGATGGCGATTTCGTCATGGCGCACGCCCAGGCGCTCGGCCATGTCTTTCGCGTCGATCCAGGAGATGTCAGCCGTGTAGGGCGAAGGCATCATCACCGTGCGGACCTTGTCCGCGCCCAGGGCATCGACGGCGATGGCCAGCACCAAGGCCGAATCGATGCCGCCGGACAGGCCAATGATCGCGCCCGGAAAACCGTTCTTGCCAAGGTAGTCGCGCACCCCCGTGACCAGCGCCTGCCAGATCTCGGCATCCTGGTCGGGCAAAGGATGGACCACGCCACTGACCTGCCCCGTGGACGCCAGGCTGATCATCAAGGTGCTGGTCTCGAAAGATGGCGCACGGGCCACGACGGCACCCCCCGCATCGACCGCGAAGGACGCGCCATCGAACACGACTTCATCTTGGCCGCCAACGAGGTGGGCATAGACCAGGGGGCATTGGCAGGCACGCGCACGGTCGGCCATGCGTTGCTCGCGTTCTTGGGCTTTGCCTGCATGAAAGGGCGAGGCATTGATCACCAGCAGGGCCTGGGCACCGGCGGACATGGCGGCCTGGGCAGGTTCCTCGAACCAAGCGTCCTCGCAGATCAGCACGCCGAGGCGCCAGCCTTGCACCTCAATCACCAGGGGGCCAAAGCCCACATCGCGTCCACTGAGGAAGTAGCGCCGCTCATCAAACACCTGGTAGTTGGGGAGTTCTCGCTTGGCGTAAGTGGCCGTCACCGCACCACCATGCAGGTGGCTGGCGGCGTTGAGCAGACCGGCCTCGGCCACCGAGCGGGAACGAAAGCCCGCCGCTGGCGCTGCGGCCGGGTGACCCACGATCAGGTGCAGATCGGGCAGGTCGGCCAAGGCCTCGGCCATGCCGACCAACTCGTCCTGGCAGGCGTCGATGAAACGCGGTCGCAGCAGCAAGTCTTCCGGTGGGTAGCCGCACAGGGCCAACTCCGGCGTGATCACCAGCCTTGCCCCCTGGGCATGGGCTTGGCGCGCCAGCGCGATGATTTGCCGAGCGTTACCGGACAGGTCACCGACGATCGGATTGAACTGAAGCACAGCCAGGGAAAGATCGGCCAAGGCAGGCGATGTGGGCGAAGTAGAAATTGAAGTCATGGGCACAAGATGAAGGGCGCGACGCCGAGATCGTCCGATCCGCGATGTTAGCGCCGTGTGGCAAAACTGGCACGTCGCATGCATTGGCAGGAGCAGGTCCACTGCATGTGTGCAGTAATTGGCACAACTGTGCGGCAAATGAGGTTCAAACCCTTACATTCCCATCGGACCGGCAATGAGAGACTTGTGGCCAACGATTCCAATTTCACCCAGGGCACCATGTCTGCCACCACTTCCTTGACCGCACTGCCACCGCCCATCCTGGACATCGAGGCGTCCGGCTTTGGCTTGGGCAGCTACCCCATCGAGGTGGGCGTCGTGCTGCCCGATGGCCGCAGTTGGTGCTCGCTGGTCAGGCCCGAGCCAAGCTGGCAGCACTGGGACCCCAATGCTGCCGCCGTTCACAAGATCACGCGTGAGCAGATTGATCAGCATGGCCGCCTCAGCCTGGAGATCGCGCAGACGCTCAATGAATGGTTGCGTGGCATGGTGGTTTATTCCGATGCCTGGGCGCACGACTACACCTGGCTGAACAAGCTTTATGACGCGGCCAACCTGGTGCCCAGCTACCGGCTTGAAAATTTACGAGCCCTGATGACCGATGCCGATGCAGCGCGCTGGCACGAGCTCAAGCTGTCGGTGGCGAGCAAGCTCAACCTGACGCGCCACCGCGCCAGCAGTGATGCCCGCCTTTTGCAGATGACCATGCTGGCCTTGAAGGCCCCACGTCAAGCGGCCTGATCTCGCTCAGGGATAGCCACGTTGGTTCTCGCGTTGGGCCCGCTCCTGGGCCCGCATGTGCACGCACTCGGCATGCTGGGTGTAGCGGGGGTTACTGCAATAGCGCTTCATGCAGAACGCCATGGCAATGAACATGCGGCCGCCGCAGGCTTGACGAGGATTCAGGGCTGCAGCGCTGGCGTCAGCTTTGGCTTCGGCCCTGGCCTCTGCTTTGGCTTTGCGAGCCTGGGCACGGGCCTCGCGCTTGCGCTGTGCTTCGGACACCGCATCGCTGGCTTGGCTCAGCGCAGGCTGGCTGGCGCGATGGGCGGTGGTCTCCACCTCCTCAATCACCTCGCCCGCATCGGCTGAGGACGCCGTGACTGGCCTGAGCTGGGATGGCTTGGTGCCCGCCGCCGCCGCGAGCGGGGCGGTCGCCACTGCAGGCGCATTGGCGGACAGGTTGTCTTGCCGATCGCGCTTGACCGACCAGGCCGACAAGCCCACCACGCTGGCCAATGCCACCGCGCCCAGACCCCACACCAAAGGCCGGGGCCAGTGCAGGCTGGCACCAAAGCGTGATTCATCGTTAACCGTTGTGGGCACCACGGCCCGCAGAGGCAAGGTGGCCGCGAATGAACTCGGGGGGGCTTGCGGCAGGCCCGGTGGGCTCACGACCACGGTGCGCTCGTTCCAGACGGCACGCGCCACGGCCGGCTCGGTGCGGGCGATGTCCTGGCTTGCCTTGAAACCTTCGCTGCCCTCATCGATCAAGGGGGCAAAAGGCGCGAGCACAGTCGACAGAGGTGCCTGCAAGCTCTCCCGCCAGGCGGCCACCGAGGCCGGGCGATCCTCCGGCTTGACCGACAAGGCCTTGTCGATGGTGGCCAGCAGCGCCGGGCTGTAACTGCGCCCGAAATCCTGCTCGAAGGCCGAGGCCATCTGACTGAGCCTGGGCAGGTCGTCGTGCACGGCGCGGGCGGTGGCGGGCACAGGTGTGCGGCCAGTGATGCAGTAGTGCAGGACGGCGGCCAGGCCGTACAGATCGGTCCAGGGGCCTTGCCTGAGCAAGGTGGTCTCGGCGTACTGCTCGATGGGCGCGAAGCTGGGCTTGAGGATGGCCGTCAAGGCCTGGGTGTGGTCGCTGATGACGCGGCGGGCCGCTCCGAAATCCAGCAGCACCGGACGCAGGCCCGTGGGCGCATCCTGATCGTCGATCAGCAAGATGTTGTCGGGCGCGACATCACGGTGGTAGACCTGCTCGCGGTGCAGGCACTCCAGCGCGCCCAGCAAGGGCTCCATCAGGGCATTGATCCACGCCTCGGTCGGCGGGGCCGGCATGGCGCGCCGGGCTTCGTACAAGGTCGGGCCGTCGTAGCAGGGCATGACCATGTAGGCCGTGCCCCGTGCCTCCCAGAAGCGGATGACGCGCACCAGCGCCGGGTGGTCGAAGCGCGCCAGCAGGCGTGCCTCGTTGATGAAGGAGCGCATGCCCAGGTCAAACGGCTCCTGGTACTCCGGCGAGCGCAGGGTGATGTTGCCGTCCGCGCCCCGGCTGGCCATGGACGATGGGAGGTACTCCTTGATGGCGACCTCGCGCTGGAGGGCATCTTCGCGGGCTCGGTAGACCAGGCCGAAGCCCCCCACACCCAGCAGGCCTTCGATGTCGTAGTCCTTGAGGCGCACGCCTGCCGCCAGGGCGTCTCTGGCCTGAATGATGATCGGTTTGCTCACGCAAGCGAGCTTACCCCAGGGCGGCATGCGCTCAAGTCGCCTAGAGGCTCGTCGATATCACCCTTACTGTTTTGCCGCTGGGGTGCC
>CANBUA010000257.1 GCA_947372535.1 Burkholderiales bacterium | reverse complement strand
GACAAGCTGGTCATCAAGGCTGGCGCTTACGCCGGCAAGGCCCTGGACGCCAATGGCGTCAAGGCCCTGGCCTCGATCCCGAGCAAGGAAGTGCTGCTGGCCCAGATCTGTGGCCTGCTGCAATCGCCGATCTCGGGTCTGGCACGCGTCCTGGCTGCTTTGGGCGAACAAAAGGGTGGTGGCGAAGCCGCCCCCGCCGAGGCTGCAGAAGCCCCGGCCGCAGAAGCTCCGGCCGCCTGAGCCCCCGCGCTCCGTACTGATTCAACATTCAACCGATTTTAGGAACCCAAAATGGCATTCGATAAAGACGCATTCCTGACCGCCCTGGACAGCATGTCCGTGATGGAACTCAACGAACTGGTCAAGGCCATCGAAGAGAAGTTCGGCGTGTCCGCCGCTGCAATGGCCGCTCCGGCCGGCGCTGGTGGCGGCGCTGCTGCTGCTGCCGTCGAAGAAAAGACCGAATTCAACGTCGTGCTGCTCGAAGCTGGTGCCAACAAGGTTGGCGTCATCAAGGCCGTGCGCGAAATCACCGGTCTGGGCCTCAAGGAAGCCAAGGACCTGGTCGACGGCGCTCCCAAGAACGTCAAGGAAGCCATCGCCAAGGCCGACGCCGAAGCCGCTGTCAAGAAGCTGCTGGACGCTGGCGCCAAGGCCGAACTCAAGTAATTCACTTGGTTGCCTGGGCTGCCTTCGGGCGGCCCGCCAGAAAACCGCCTCGCACAGAGGCGGTTTTTTTTCATCCTTACGAATAGTGACACTGCCGGCTCGACCTCTGGCTGACCGCTTTCCAGTACATGGTATGTTCGCCAGCCAAGGTCGCACCTCATGGTCAGGTGTGAATCAATTGAAACGGGATGGAGTCTGGGATGAGGGCGTTTGACGTGCTGTGTTTCCGTGCGCTTGCGCCCCGATCGGCCCTGCGGAACCTGAGCGGGGTGGCGCTTGGGCTGTCCCTGCTGATGTTGTCCGCCTGCATCACGATGAAGTCGACGCCGTCGGCGGCAGAAGTGCCCAGCTGGATGGTCAGCCCTCCCGGTGACACCGACGATGCCATGTACGGTGTGGGCGAAGGCCTGGACGTGGGCACCGCCACCCGCCTGGCGCTGCGCGATGTGGCCAGCAAGCTGCGGGTGAGCGTGTCGGGCTCCGTGCGCAGCCAGGTCAGTGAAGCCAACGGGCGTGTGGACAGTTCCGCGTCCAGTTCCTTGATGTCCGAGATCCAGAAGACCGAATTCCGGCAGTACACCCTGGTGCAATCGGCGCCGGCGCCGTCCGGGGTGTATGCCCTGGTCAAGGTGGATCGTCAGGCTTTTCTGGCTGACACGCGAGACCGCATCCAGCGCATGAACCTGCTCACCAGCCAGTTGCTGGCCGGAACGGGTGCGAGCCCGTTGGATCGTTACATCGCCTTGCAGCGCGCTCGCCCTCTGCTGGCCGCCCAGCAGGGGCTGTACATGTTGTTCAAGCCCCTGGACCTGAGCCGTGAAGATTCGGCAAAACAAAGCGATCTGCAGCAGCGTCTGGCCGATGCCGACGCAGCAGCATCCCGTCTGGTGCTCATGGTCCAGGCGGCTGCGGTGGATGCCGATGTGAAGGGGGTGGTCTCCGCCTTGCTGACCGAGCAAGGGCTCAAGCTGACCGAGCAAGCCTCGGCATCTCAAGGCACGTTGGACGTCACGGTGGGACAGCAGGATTCCCAGTTCGGCAAGGACGCCCTGGCCAAGTTGTCCGTCAAGCTCACCCTCAAGGGCGCGCGGGGCACGGTGTTGTCGGCGCGTGAGCACGTCATCAACGGCGCTTCCCGCACCGACGCCAAGGCGGCACGCCAGCAAGCCGTGATGAAACTGCAGCAGGATTTGCGCGCAGGGGGCCTCCTGGCCGCGCTGGGGATCCAGCCCTTGTCTGTTCAGTCAACCCAGCGATGAAACTGGCCGGGGTGCGCCCCCGCCATCCAGCCCGACCATGATCGAGTTCAACCCACGGAGTCTGAGTCCCATGTCCACGTCCTCGCCCCTGGTGGGCCGCCACTGGCCAATCGCGGCTGCCGCGCTGATGTCATTGGCCCTGTCGGCCTGTTCGTCTGCCCCGACCCTCAAAGACGCCTCGGCCTATGTGGCCGCTCCCCTGCTCGATGCCGAGGTCATGCCCCTCGTCAACGAGGACCGCGAGAACACCAAGGTGGTGGTGGTCGATGGTGTGGATGGCAGTTTCAGCCTGGCGCGTCAGGCGCAGTTGGGCAAGCAGTTGACCAAGGCGGTCGAGCAGTTGCTGGGCAGCCGCAACATCGAAATCGTGGACGATGCGCTGGCCCCGAACCTGGACGAATCCTTGCGCAAGGCCGAAGCGCTGAACACCGGTTCGGGCGCCACCTATGCAGGCCCCAAGGTGGCCAAGTACGCGATCAAGCCGGCGGTGCTCAACAGCTCTTATGCTGCGGTCTACCACGCGGCCACGGCGCCGGTGGGGGCGACCCTGCTGGCCAAGCTGGCGGCCAGCCCTGCCGGCTATGAGCACGTCGCCAACGTGTCGGCCGTGGTGCGTGTCTATGAGCTGCCCACCTTGCGCCTGCTGGGAACCGTGAACGGTCGGGGTTCGGCCAGCGTGACGGACGCGGGCCAGGCCGCCAACCACACCATTGGCACCGCCTTGCTGGGCCAGGCCGCGGACGACGCCGTCCGCAGTGCCGCACCGGATTTGCTCAACCTGTTTTCCAGCAAGGGCTACATCGTTCAGCGCCGCATCCACAACGAACGCAAGACCTCTGCCTTCCAGATCTCGGTGGGCAAGGCCGATGGCCTCCAGCCAGGCGATCGCGTGGAGATCTACTCCCTGCGTCCCAACGACGCCACCCTGCTGAAGTCGGCGCCCGCGCACGAAGAAATCCTGGTGGGCACCGGTACCGTGGCGCCCATGCAATTCGCCGATGCGTCGGCCTGGATCACCCTGGATGATGAGGGCGACGTGCCCAAGGTCCACCGTGGTGATCTGGTCAAGCAGAAGCACCGCCCGAAGACCTTTCTGGACAAGCTGGCCGACAAGGTCGATCAAATCAAGTGAATCAGGCCAAACAAGGAGAACACACCATGAGCCCATCTACTCGCCTTTCGCGCAGCGCCATGCTGGCGCCTCTCGCCCTGGCCCTGACTGCCATCGCACTCGTCGGTTGCGGCAGCAAGCCCCCGGCACAGGCCATCACCGAATGCGGCTACCCCGATTCGCCTCAGGATCCCGCTCCGTTGTGGGTCTGCGATGCGCCGGTGGACGGTGTGGCGGTGGGCGCCATGGGCTCGTTCGAGAAATCGGCGGCCGGAGTGGCGTTCGTGCGTGACCAAGCCACGGCGTCGGCCCGTTTCCGACTCGCCCAGAACATGAACACCTATGTGACCGGCATGATCAAGCAGTTCGCCGAAACCACGGGCGCCGTGGGCAAGGAAACCGTTGACCGCACCAACACCAGTGTGACCAAGCAGATCACCGCGGAAAACATCTCCGGCTCCAAGGTCTTCCGCAGTGCCACCAGCCCCAAGGGCACCTTCTACGTCTATGTGGGCCTGGATGCCGTGACCGCTGCAGCCAATGCCAAGAAGGCCATCATGACCAGCATGAAGAACGACGAGGCCGCCTGGCAGAAGTGGCAGGCCAAGCAAGGCCAGGACGAGCTGGCAGCAGAAATCGTCAAGTCCAAGCCATGAGCTGCAGAAAGGAGTCCACCATGACGCCCCGTTTCCGCCGTGTTCTCCTGGTGTTGGCCGTGCTGGCCGGCGCCGCGCTGAGCGCTTGCAGCTCGCCCCCTCCGGCCGACGATGGCCGTGCGGGCATCCCCGATCGCCTGGACCGCGCCGGCCGCGCCCAGGACGAACTCAGCCGCGAAACCAGCGGCCACTGAGCCACAGAGCCACAGAGCCACAGAGCCACAGAGCCACAGAGCCACAGAGCCTGAGACCGGCCACAGCGCCGGCCACAGCAAAAAGTCAATAGGAGCGGTATTGACTGGCCAAATCGGTGGTAATATGGTCGGTTCGAGTGTTCTCTGAACCGACTGCGGAGAACCGGTTTGGTCGAGCCTTGTGACAAATGGACGCCGTATGGTCCATTCAGCTCACGGGGTTGTCTGCCAGCGGTTGGTAGTGGCCAACCACCAAGCCTCGGATGCAATGTCCGATTGGCCAGTCGCCGAACAACAGCCCTGTCCCTGGCCAGGGAACAGGCTGAATTCGAAACGGCGCACCCTTTTTGGTGCCCGAAACGGAGAGTTTATGGCGCAAGCAACCCCCTACAGCTTCACTGAGCGCAAGCGGATTCGCAAGAGTTTCGGCAAGCGCGGCAGCGTGCTCAACGTTCCTTACCTGCTGACGATGCAGAAGGACTCGTACGTCGCATTCCTTCAGAAAGACGTCCCGCCGCAGCAGCGCAAACCCGAGGGCCTTCAGGCCGCTTTCCTGTCGGCGTTCCCCATTGTTTCGCACAATGGCTTCGTCGAGATGAAGTTCATCGAGTTCAACATCGCCAAACCGGCGTTCGATGAGCGTGAGTGCCAGCTGCGGGGTTTGACCTTCGCGTCGGCCGTGCGTGCGCGCCTGCAGATGATCATCTATGACCGTGAGACGTCCACGTCCCAGTCCAAGGTGGTCAAGGAAGTGAAGGAACAAGAGGTCTACATGGGCGAAGTGCCCCTGATGACCGACTACGGTTCCTTCATCATCAACGGCACCGAGCGCGTCATCGTGTCGCAGCTGCACCGTTCGCCTGGCGTGTTCTTCGAACACGACAAGGGCAAGACCCACTCGTCGGGCAAGCTGCTGTTCAGCGCCCGCATCATCCCCTACCGTGGCTCCTGGCTCGACTTCGAATTCGACCCGAAGGACCTGCTGTACTTCCGCGTGGACCGTCGCCGCAAGATGCCGGTGACGACGCTGCTGAAGGCCATCGGGATGAACAACGAGCAGATCCTGTCGACGTTCTTCCAGAACGACCAGTTCAAGCTCATGGATTCCGGCGCCCAGATGGCCTATGTGCCTGAGCGCGTCAAGGGTGAAATCGCCCGCTACGACATCACCGACAAGTCGGGTGCCGTGGTCGTCGAAAAAGACAAGCGGATCACCGCGCGTCACACCCGCGCCCTGGAGCAATCCGGCACCACGCACATCAGCGTGCCGGAAGACTTCCTGCTGGGCCGCGTGCTGGCCAAAAACCAGGTCGACCCGGACACCGGCGAAATCATCGCCAAGGCCAACGAAGAGCTGACCGAAGCGCTGCTGAAGAAGCTGCGCGGCGCCAAGATCCTCGACATCGACGTCCTGTTCACCAATGAACTGGACCAAGGCGCCTACATCTCGCAAACGCTGGCCACCGACGAAACGGCAGATGAACTCGCAGCACGCGTGGCCATCTACCGCATGATGCGCCCCGGCGAGCCGCCCACCGAAGACGCTGTGCAAGCGCTGTTCGGTCGTTTGTTCTACAACGAAGACACCTACGACCTGTCGCGCGTGGGCCGCATGAAGTTCAACGCCCGTGTGGGCCGCGACATCGGCACCGGCCCCATGGTGCTGTCCAACGACGACATCCTGTCGGTGGTCAAGATCCTGGTGGAGCTGCGCAACGGCCGTGGCGAAGTCGATGACATCGACCACTTGGGCAACCGCCGCGTGCGTTGCGTGGGCGAACTGGCCGAAAACCAGTACCGCTCGGGCCTGGCACGTATTGAAAAGGCTGTGAAGGAGCGTCTGGGCCAGGCTGAAACCGAAGCCCTGATGCCGCACGACCTGATCAACTCCAAGCCGATTTCTGCGGCCCTGAAGGAGTTCTTCGGTGCGTCGCAGCTGTCGCAGTTCATGGACCAGACCAACCCCTTGTCGGAGATCACGCACAAGCGTCGCGTCTCCGCCCTGGGCCCGGGTGGTCTGACCCGCGAGCGCGCAGGCTTCGAAGTCCGCGACGTGCACCCGACCCACTATGGCCGCGTGTGCCCGATCGAAACGCCTGAAGGCCCGAACATCGGTCTGATCAACTCGCTGGCCCTGTACGCCCGCCTGAACGAATACGGCTTCCTGGAGACGCCGTACCGTCGGGTGAACGACGGCCAGACCACGATGATCATCGACTACCTGTCGGCCATCGAAGAAGGCAAGTACGTCATCGCCCAGGCCAACGCCTCGCTGGACGCCAATGGCCGTCTGACCGACGAGCTGGTGTCGGCCCGCGAAAGCGGCGAATCGGTGCTGACCTCGCCTGAGCGCATCCAGTACATGGACGTGGCGCCGACGCAGATCGTGTCGGTCGCTGCTTCGCTCGTGCCCTTCCTGGAGCACGACGACGCGAACCGCGCACTGATGGGCGCCAACATGCAACGTCAGGCTGTGCCGGTGCTGCGTCCTGAAAAGGCCGTGGTCGGTACGGGCGTCGAGCGTGTGGCCGCGGTCGACTCGGGCACCGTGGTCACCGCCAAGCGCGGTGGCGTGGTCGATTACGTCGACACCAACCGCGTGGTGATCCGTGTCAACGACGCGGAAACCGTGGCCGGTGAAGTCGGCGTCGACATCTACAACCTGATCAAGTACCAGCGTTCCAACCAGAACACCAACATCCACCAGCGCCCGATCGTGAAGCGCGGTGACATCGTGGGTGCGAAGGACGTGATCGCCGACGGCGCATCGACCGACCTGGGCGAACTCGCCCTGGGTCAGAACATGCTCGTGGCCTTCATGCCCTGGAACGGCTACAACTTCGAAGACTCGATCATGATCTCGGAGCGTGTGGTCGCTGAAGACCG
>CANBUA010000256.1 GCA_947372535.1 Burkholderiales bacterium | reverse complement strand
GCATCGCGCGCATGCGCCAGGCCAATGGCTTTGGTGTCACGCAGCAGGTCCATGAGTTGGGCGCTGGAGACCGTGTCCCCAAAGAACATGGTGGCCGTGTCGGGCAACTGATGGGCTTCGTCGAAGATGATGGTCTGGGCGTTGGGCAGCAACTCGGGCACACCTTCTTCGCGCAGCATCAGGTCCGCGAAAAACAGGTGGTGGTTGACGACCACGACGTCTGCATCCTGTGCTTCGCGACGGGCCTTGAGGACGAAGCAATCGGCATAGCGACTGCACTCGCTGCCCAGGCAGTTCTCACGCGTGGAGGTCACGCGCATCCAGATGGGCGCGCTCTCGGGCACGGTGGCGCATTCGGCCTTGTCACCCGTGGGCGTGCGGTGGATGAACTGGTTGATCAGGCCCAGGTCCTTGACCTCCTGGCGGCTGCCGAGCAGGGTGGCGTCCTGGTTGGTACGGTCCAGGTGGTGCCAGCACAGGTAGTTGCTGCGGCCCTTGAGCAAGGCGATCTTGACCGGCAAGGCCAGGGCGTCGCGCACATTGGGCAGGTCGCGGTTGAAGAGTTGGTCCTGCAAGGCCTTGGTGCCGGTCGAGACGATCACCTTGCCGCCTTCCAGCAGCGAAGGCACCAGGTAGGCAGCGGTCTTGCCCACCCCCGTGCCGGCTTCCAGCACCACGGATGTGCCGTCGCGGATGGCGCTGAGGATGGCCTGCGACATCTCGATCTGCTCCGTGCGCACGCGGTAACCGGGCAGGGCGCGGGCCAGCGGGCCCGTGGAGGCAAACACGGCGGCGAGCGAAGGGTTGATGGCCATGCGAGGCTCGGTCGTGCCTGCTGCCTCAGTCGGGGATGGGATTTCTGATGTCGTCACGGAGGCGTCTTCTCTCGGGCTCACGGCGTGCTGCGCAAAACGGTGGCCGACAGGGCGCGTTGGAGCGTCTCCAGGCAATCGCGGCGATGCGCTTGCTCGGTGCTGTCGGGATCGCCCTTGGCAGAGCGTTGCAGTTGTTCGACCAGGGTCCGGGCCTGCTGGCGCACCTGGGCGCGGATGTCGGCGCGCTCGCTGCCGCGCAGCACGCTGGCCGTCAGCCGATTGACGTAGTCGCGTTGAAGGTTGCGCACCCACGGGGCTTCGTCGCCCGCATCGAAGGTTTTGAGTGGCCAGATGGCCTCGCGCAGGCTGCGCTGCAGTTCACGCACGGTGAGTGGGCTGCGCTCGCGGTCACGGGTCTTGTCGATGTTGTCGAGTAGTCGCTCAGCCAGGTCGTCGCTCATGAGTGCAGTGAGCACCTGTCGGCGCAGGCCGCTCAGTTGCTCGGCCGCGGAAAAATCCAAGCCTGTGGCGCCACCGCTGGCATCGGGTACGCCTTCGTCCCGCTCGAAGTAATCCGGGGCCAGGCGCCGCTGCAGGGCCGGTGGCAGGACCAAGGCATGAGGCCCCAGCAGTTCATCGATCAACATGGACAGCGCCGCGCGCTGGGCGGCGGCGGGCAAAGGATCGAGCAAGGCACGCGTGCTCTCCGGGCCATCACGCCGGCTGACCAGGCCGCCGACTTGACGGGTCAGGACGGTGGTGGCGCGGCTGATGTCCCTGACGGCATAAAGCACGCGGCGGCGCAGGACGGCGGGCTCATCATCCGTGCCCAGTTTGGCGTAAGTCTGACGCGCGATGAGGTCACGCGCCACGGCCAGCCTTTGATGGGCAAAGGCCACGGGGTCGCGCCCCAAGTCGAAGGTGAGCGAATAGGGGTCCACGCCGCTGGCCTGATCCTCGTCAGTGCCAAAGTCCAGCGCTTCACGCCAGGCCGGATCTTGGCTGCGTGCGGCGATGCGTTGCAGGGTGGCCTTTTGCTCGGCCGGCGTGCCGTCCACCACCTTGTAGCCATATTCGATCGCCCAGAAGTCGTAGGGCCCCAACACGGTTTGGAAAGGCGCGCCGGCGGGCTGGCCGGGCACGTTGAGGTTGATGGGCGCGTAGTCCATCACCGAGGCGCTCTTGCCTTCACGCGTGGTGAGGTCCAACTGGTTCAGTTGATCGGCGGTGCGCCAGCGCGAAGCCCGGAAGTTGTGCTGCAGGCCCAGCGTGTGCCCTACCTCGTGCATGGTGGTGTCCTTGAGGTAGGCCAGGATGAAGGCCTTGGCCTCGGGGCTGTCGGGGCTCAGGCCATCGCGCGTGGTCAGCAGATCAAGCCCATAGGCCAGCTGTTCAGAGGCCATGTCGGCCTGCTCGCAACGTTCCTCGCCAGCGTGCGGGTCCGAGCCCTTGTCCTCGTGGCCACCGACCAGGATCTGTGAGCGCACCGCCCGGACGGCACGGGAGGACAAGCTCTCCATCCCGATGTCAGCCGTGAGGATTTCTCCGGTGCGCGGGTCCACATGCGAAGGGCCGATGGCGCCGAAGCTGGGGCGGTTATTGGTCATCCAGCGGATGATGGCCTGGCCATTGCCCACCAGGTCCTGCGGCAGGTCGCCAGTGCTTTCGCGGACCACGATGGCCTCTTTGTAGCCGATGGCTTCGAACGCTTTGTTCCAGGCCAGGATGCCTTCTCGGATGGTGCTCACATAGTCTCTGGGGATGCTCTTGTCCAGCCAGTAGGTGATGGGCCGCACCGGCTCCGACAAGGCCGCCTTGGGGTCCTTCTTTTCCAGACGCCAGCGGTTGATGAAGCGCTGACGGGGCGTGCGGGCCAAATCTTGCGAGAAATCAGCCACCGTGGTGGTGAAAAAGCCCACGCGCGGATCGGCCAGACGCACGGGCATGGCTTGGGCTGGCAAGGTGGACAGTGTGTACTGCACCGTCAGGAACAGGCTGCGTACATCGGGCAGACCGGTCGGGACGGCAGGCTGCGGCCCCGTGGTGCCCGAAGGCACACCGATGGTGGTGGAAAAATAATGCTGCTGCACCTCGAAGATCAAGCCCGATTTGGAGCTCCTGGCCTGCGTCAGCGCCGTGTTGCGCGCATCGAGGCTGTAGCCTTGCCGGAAAGCTCGCTGCAAGTGGATGCCCAGGCCCAGGACATCACCGGTGAGCAGGCTGGAGACCTCGACCAGCACGGTGCCTCGTTCGGCATGCGGCGCACTGGCCACCACGCTGCCCAGCAGGCTGGGCGAAAACGCGGCCTGCACCGCGCTGGCCTCGGGTGAGCCCGGCGTGGCGATGAAGGAAGCGTTCACCGCGATCAGCTGTACTTGCTGCCCAGATTTTCTGAACTCGACCCACTGCGGCCGGCCGAATTGCGCCCAGCGGCTGGACAGCAGCCCACCAAAGAAGCCGGCTTCGCCCAGGCCGGTGTTGAGCTTGGGCGACAGATAAAAAGCCTTGCCGAAATCAGAAGGCGCCAGTTCGATCCACACCTTGTCCTGGCGCTTCCACACCGGCAGCAGGCCATCCTGCCGTTCCGCGCCTTTGATGAGCGTGTCGAAGGCCGGATTCGGTGGGATCACTGCGGCCGCGGAAGGCGAAGGCGAGCCCGAGCCCATGGTGATGCCAGCCGGTGTTGCCGAGGCGGCGGATCCAGGTGTGCGAAAGCCCGCGCAAGACGCGAGCAGCCCGCATAACAAGCTCCCAAAGACGCCGATGCCGGCACGGCGCATCCAGGTTGGATGAGGCAAAGAAAGGGCTCGTGAAAGACGTGACATCGAAGAGATCGGCAAAGGCCTGGGCAGAGGGCGCATGAGCGCAAACCTTACCACCGACGAGAGTGTGCCGGGCTCCCGCCTTCGGGTGAGTCGATGGTCAAAATCTGCCTTGGCGCATGAAAAAACCGGCTGGGGCAGCAAGCCCTCAGCCGGTCGGTTCTCAAGGCGCCAAATCGCGCCTCATCAAGGGCCTCATTGCACGGGCGGCACGAACCAGTCCTTGACGAAGTGCAGGGCGGGCACGTCGATCACCAGCAACGGGCCAAAGGCCACGATGATCAGGCCGATGGTCATGACCACTGAGGGGAGGATCCAGCGCTCGTAGCGGCGGTAGAAGCCCAGGTGACGCACTTCTTTGTCGGCCAGGTTCACCTCGGCCTCGCCAACCACTTGACGTGTCAGCAGCTGATTCAGCGCAACCGGTGGCATCAGGTAACCCAGCTCGAAGGCCACCAACACCATCATCCAGAAGTGAACCGGGTCGATGTTGTTGGCATAAGCGATGGGGGCCAGCGTGCCGGAGACGATCAGCACCGCGCCGAACGGATCCATGAACATGCCCAGGATCACCTTGGTGATAACCAGGAAGGCCATGGCCGTCCAGTGGTTCTCAAACACCGTGGGCGCCAGGCCCATGATTTCGGAGCGCTCGATCACGCCACCGACGGCCAGCGACAAGGTCATCAGCGAGAGCAGGGCACCGATGTGGCCAATGGTCTCATTGGTGGCATAGCGGATGGATGTTTCCACACCGCTCTGGCGATGGCTGGCGTAGTCGGGTGTGATCTCGGCCTTGCCCTTGTTGAGCACCTTGTCGAAAACCAGGATCAGGATCATCAGCACCGGCATGATGGTCGGCGCGGTGATTTCATTGAGCTTGGTGTCCAGCACGAATTCGTACAGCGCCACGATCACGATGACCACACCGATGTAGGGCAGCAAAGGCACCAGTTCGCGGATGGAGGCGGGCAGGGCGATGAAGGGCGATTCGACATTGGCACGCTGGGTGCGCAGCATCTGCGAGGCCAGGAAGAACAGCGTGGAGGTCACCAGGAACACGTAGAAGCCCCAGTGGTAGAGGCCGCTGGTCGTTACTTGCTTGTTGAGCGCGGCAATCAGCACCACCAGCAGACAAGGGCGCAGCACCACGCCCAAGGCGCCCGACATCGCCGTGGCAGCCAGGGCGAATTGGCGCTCACCACCGGCAGCGCGAACCTCGTGGTAGATGATGCCGCCAGCGGCAATCACAAAAATGGCGGAGGCGCCCGTGTAGGCGGTTGGCACGGCGGCGGCCAGCAAGATGATGTAGGTCAGCAGCTGGGGCGACAGGCGCCATGGCCGGAAGATGTTCATGAACAGGTCGACGATGCGGCTCTGCTTGAGCAACATACCGGCCCAGATGAACAAGCCCAGGTTCATGAAGATGCCGGGCAATTCCATCAACTGGTTGATGTAGATGGCCAAGCCAGCCGGGTGGCGGTGCAGCAGAAAATAGATGCCTGAGCTGATGCCCATCACGGCAAACAGTGGGACCGACAAGGCGGCTTCGCGCCAGGTACCTTCACCGTGCGGCGAGACCACCGGCACGATCAGGCGCTTGAGGCAGATCAGCAGCAGCGTGGCAAACAGGGCGATCCAGATGTAGTGAATCAAGGCATGCTCGACGCCGACACCCGAGTTGCGCAGGATCATCAGGTAGCTCACCGTCGAGTACAGCAGCAGACTCGACGCCCCCGCGATGCTGAGCGAGGCCAGCTTGTAATCCTTGCTGTAGTGGGCGGGGCGGATGCCGATGTGGTGGAAGCCCAGCGTGGTCGTGATGGCGGCGATGGCCACCATCAGCAGCAGGATCAGCGGACGGTTCTGCGTGCCGATCTCGAACAGCGCGAAGAAGCTGGTCTCCAGCATGCGGTAAGCCTTGACCTGCGTGGTCTGGTGATTGATCACCCGCTTGTACATGTCGTGCTTGAACTGGCAGATGCCGTTGGCCTGTTCCAGCGACTTGCGCAGGACGACAGGATCGACCTTGGCATCACCGAACATGTTGTCGATGTCGTCGCCGGAGGGCTTGGCCGACGAGTCAGTCTGCTTGCGCACCTCGGCATCCAGATCGGGAATGAGCTTGCAGCTCGGCTCGACGGGTTCGGCGCGCAGCATGAAGTACTGCACCTGGCCGGCGGTATCGCCAAACATTGACTCGCCCAGTTTGAGTAACTGGCCGTGGACCATTTCCCCCGTACCAATGATCAGGGTCAACAACAACAAGGCAAACACGGGCAAGCTGGCGAACCACTCTAGGAGGGTTCGACCCATGAATTTCGAGGAAGACGGGTTATGCATGAAAGATCTCTTGATGTTCAGGCTTGACAGGGCGCTGAAGCTCAGAAACGAGGGCGCGGGTGGCACCCCCTGCGAACGACGGTCGGAGCGGTGGGATTATTTCCAGTCTTCTTCCGACTTGGTAGAACATTCCGGATCGGCGGGGTTCACCGAACAACGGATTTTCTTGATCACCTTCAGGCCCCGTTTGTCGTAGAGGCCCTTCTGGGCGATGTCGATGCGCGACTCCCGCAACATCAAGGTGTATTTATAGGAATTCTCGGCACTCATGTCCATCCAGGTCGAAGCCGGAATGCTGGCGTCGGCCTGCTTGACCAGTTGCATGGCACGGTCGAACTGGGTCATCCAGTATTCGCGGGACTTTTCGCCGAAGCCTTCGGGGAACTTGGTCCGGTTGATGATCATCTGGTAGGTCAGGATCATGATCGGGAAACGCGAAATGGCGCCCTTGGTGCCGATGCCTTTGTAGAGCTCCAGTGGCTTGTAAGCCAGGGTCGGCGCGGCGATCATGTCGATCGAGCCATTGTTGAATTTGGTCGAGAAATTGGTGATGTCCGCCGAAACGGGCTGCGCACCGATGCGCTGGATCATCACGGCCTGGGCCCTGTCATAGTCGAACGAGGCAATCTTTTTGCCGGCGAGGGATTCGACGGTGTTGAGGCGGCGATCGTTGACGACGGGATAGGCCGCGCCGATGGGCACGATACCGCCAACTTCATAGATGCCATCGACCATCAGTTTGGTGACCAAGGGCGAGCTGGATGAGTAAGTCTGGATAAGTTTGCGGACCACGTCGTAGCTGCCCTGCATGTCGAT
>CANBUA010000255.1 GCA_947372535.1 Burkholderiales bacterium | reverse complement strand
CTGTTCATGGACAAGATGGTGCAGTTCATCAAGCTGTACTTCCCGGTGTTCATGCTGGGCGCTGTGTTCGGCAAGCTGATTGAGCTGTCGGGGTTTTCTTCGTCCATCGTGGCCGCCGTGATCGCGCTGGTGGGCCGCGCGCGGGCCATGGTGTCCATCGTGCTGGTGTGCGCCATCCTCACCTATGGCGGGGTCTCGCTGTTCGTGGTGGTGTTCGCGGTCTATCCGTTTGCGGCCGAGTTGTTCCGCCAACTGGACATCCCCAAGCGGCTGATACCCGGCACCATCGCACTGGGTGCTTTCAGCTTCACGATGGACTCGCTGCCCGGCACACCGCAGATCCAGAACATCATCCCGACCACCTTCTTCCACACCGACACCTGGGCCGCGCCCTGGCTCGGCAGCATCGGCGCGGTGTTCATCCTGGCCGCAGGGTTGAGCTACCTGGAGTGGCGCAGGCGGCAAGCCGCTGCGGCTGGTGAAGGCTACGGCTGGCACACCTTGAACGAGCCCGACAAGCCCGCGACCGGGCAACAACTGCCCAACCCCTGGATCGCCCTGCTGCCGCTGGTCGTGGTGGCCGTGTTCAACAAGCTGTTCACGCTGTGGATTCCCACCGTGTATGGCAAAAGCTACCTCGTCGATTTGCCCGGCTTGAAGCACCCGGTGACGGGCGAGGTCTCGGCCGTGGTGGCGATCTGGGCGGTGGAGGCGGCCTTGCTGCTGGGCATCCTCACCGTCTTGTTGTTCGCGTTCAAGGCGGTGAAGGAACGCTTCGCCGAGGGCAGCAAGGCGGCGGTCTCGGGCTCGCTGCTGGCAGCCATGAACACGGCCTCGGAATACGGCTTTGGCGCGGTGATCGCCGCGCTGCCCGGCTTCATCGCCGTGATGGAGGGCTTGCGCCACATCCCCAACCCGCTGATCAACGAGGCGCTCACGGTGACCACGCTGGCGGGCATCACGGGCTCGGCCTCGGGCGGCATGAGCATTGCGCTGGCGGCCATGGCCGAGACCTTCATCGCCAATGCGCAGCAGGCCGGCATCCCCATGGAAGTGTTGCACCGCGTGGCGGCCATGGCCAGTGGCGGCATGGACACGCTGCCGCACAACGGCGCCGTGATCACGCTGCTGGCCGTGACGGGGCTGACGCACCAGCAGGCCTACAAGGACATCTTCGCGGTGACCTGCCTCAAGACCCTGGCGGTGTTCGTGGTGATCGGTGTTTACTACGCCTTGGGGATCTACTGAGCCGCTGATTCAATACAAGGTGGACTGCTGACGCGCCGGCAGTTCACGGTCGTATTGCTCGCCGTCGATGGCCGAGTCGGTGAGGGCCGCGAGCATGGCCCCCGCCGTCGGCACCGATGAGGCGCTCAAGGCCTGCTTCTCGGGTGGCGCCCAGAGGTTCGAGCGCTTGATGGCCCGGGCGCACTGGAAGAACACCGCATCGACTTTCACCTCGATCACGCACTGGGGCTGGGCGCCATTCATGGCCAGTCGCTCAAGCAGCGCCGGATCGACGGTGATCCGGGCCCGGCCATTGACGCGCAGGGTCTCGCCGACGCCGGGGATCAGGAACAGCAGGGCGACACGCGGGTCATGCAGGATGTTACGCAGGCTGTCGATGCGGTTGTTGCCGCGCCGCTCGGGCAGCCAGAGCGTGTGGGCATCGGCGATGGTGACCAGCGGCGCGGGATCCCCACGCGGAGAGGCATCCAGGCCATTGGGGCCGGAGGTGGCCAGCACGGCAAACGGAGAAGCCGCGATCCATTGCTGGTACAGCGGATGGAGACTGCACACTTCTTTGCGCAGAGAGGTCTCGGCCGGGCGGCTGAAGAGGGCTTCCAACCTGGTTAAGTCAACGATGGTGTGAAGATCGGTGGGGGTGTTCATGTCCCAACACCGCCATGCCAGGGGGTCACGCTCATCGCCATCTCCGTGAAGTTGTGCTCGACAGGAAAATACCATGCCCCCGCAGGGGCACCACCACACCCAGAGCGCAGAAGCCGGCGGTTACACTGGGCCCATCCTCCGTGATGCCCCTGCGCCTTCCCCTCGGCCCCGTCTGGCTCCTGGCTGCCCCTTCGCCAGACGCTGCACCCGTTCGATCTGAACCTCCTGTGCTGCAAAACGCCCACTGACACGCCCGCGCTGCCCAATGGGCCGGGCACCTGCGAAGGGCTGCCCCATGCCGGGCTACCTGCTCAAACAAGAACACGTCGCCATCGAGGGCGCCCCGCGCCTGCACATGCGTTCGCTGCTGGATCGCCAGCAGTTCTGCGACCCCGATGGCGAGGCCGAAGCCCTGGGCATTTCCTCGGCCACCTGGCCGCTCTTTGGCCTGCTGTGGCCCTCGGGCTACCGGCTGGCCGCCGCCATGGCGCTGAGGCCTGTGCGGGCCGGTGAGCGCATCCTGGAGATCGGCTGCGGCCTGGCCCTGGCCAGCCTGGTGTGCCATCGTCGGGGCTTTGACGTCTCGGCCAGCGACTGCCACCCGCTGGCGGGTGCATTCCTGAGCGAGAACCTCAGCCTCAACCAATTGCCACCGCTGCCCTATGTGTGCGGCGACTGGAACAACCTGGCCGACACGCGGCTGCAAGGGCCGTTCGACCTCATCATCGGCAGCGACGTGCTGTATGAGCGTGACGAGCGAGGCGTGCTGGCGGGCTTCATCCAGCACCACGCCAGCGCAACCGGCGAGGTCATGATCGTGGACCCGAACCGGGGCAACCGCGGCCACTTCCACAAGCACATGCGTGCCTTGGGCTACGAACTGGAAGAAACCGTCCTGGACGACAACTTGATGTCCGATGGCGCCGCGCCTTATCGCGGACGCATGCTGCACTACCGACGCTGACCAAGCAGCGGGTGATGGGCACACAGCTTGCCGCAGGTGTGAACGCGGCCACGGGCGCCGCTTCATCACAGGAGCCACGACATGCCAACCGTCGACACCCCCATCACCGATGCGCAAGCGATCTACCGCGAGCTCGAAAAAGGCCTGGGTCATGAACTGGTCAACGACAACAACGTCGAAGGGCTGATCCAGCTGGCACGTCAGCACGGCAATCAATTGCTGGAAACCACCTTGGACGAATGGCGGTCGAGTTGCGGCTGAGGCGGCGTCTTGCCGACCACCTCGCTTGACGCGGCGCAGGCACGCCATCTGCCCTGCTTGAATCATCCCCTTCGGGGTTTTTCACCTCTGTTTGACAGACCAAGGAGCTACTCATGAGCCAAAACGACGACACCATCGACATCATCAATGACCTGATCGAAACCAGCAAGGACGGCCAATATGGCTTCGAGACGTCCGCAGAGCACGCGACTTCGCCTGAAGTGCGCGCCCTGTTGACCTCGCGCGGTGGCCAGTGCCGTGCCGCCGTGGCGGAACTGTCCGGCCTGGTGACGCAACTCGGCGGCAAGCCAGAAGACGGCGGCAGCATCGGCGGTGCCGTGCACCGTGGCTGGGTCGCTGTGCGCAGCGCCCTGACCAGCTACACCGACCTGGCCCTGCTGGAAGAGTGCGAACGCGGTGAAGACGTGGCCAAGGCCCGTTACCGCAAGGCCCTGGAAAAGACCCTGCCCGAGTCGATCCGCACCGTGATCGACCGCCAGTACCAAGGCGTGCTCGCCAACCACGACCAGATCCGCCTGCTGCGTGATCGTTTCCGCGCTGCGGCCTGATCGCCAGCGCACCTGAGTGAGCCTGCGGCTCACTCACTTACCGGCATGCAGTAGTTATTACCGCATGCCGGTTTTTCATGGTCGGTGCATTTTTCAAAGGCCTGTTGATGGGGCCGATGATCGGGCCAGGGCCTGAACGCGTTCAGCCACGATGAACACTTGACCCGCCTGCTGGCTCACGTCAAAGCCGCCGGTAAATTCGCCGAATGACGGCAAGGTCAGCGTCGTGTGCGTGATGTCACGGCGCAGCCAGAAGCACGGCAAGCGCAGACGATCCAGGCTGCCGCGCAAGGTGACCACCGGGTGCACGTGGCCGGCCAGCACCAAAGGGGTGTCGGCCAGACGAGCAAGCGCCTCGCGGGCCTCGTGTGACTCGTGCACGCCCACCAGGCCTGGCCCCAGATAAGCCTGGGCTTGGGCGATGAAACCCAGCGACGCTTCCACCGCGCCGGCATGGCGGTCATGGTTGCCTTGCACGACGATGCATTCGACTTCGACATGGCGCAGGCGCCACTCACGCAAGGCCGCCAAAGTGGGTGCGGCGTGGCTTTCCCGGGCATGCAGGAAATCGCCCAACACGACCAGCTTGCGCGCGGCTAAGCGTTCCATCACCTGTGACAGGCGTTGTAGCGTCCCGCTGGTGGTGCCGCGCGGCACGGGCAGGCCGCGCGCGCGGAACACCGCCGCCTTGCCCAGGTGCAGATCGGCCACGAACACCGTGCGCTCGGCCGGCCACCAGAGGGCGCGCTCGGGTGTGAGGTGCAGGCTGATCTGGTGGCCACCTGGCGAGGTCCAGTTCAGCAGGTGATCCTGTGGATGGCTCATCATTGCCTGGCCTTCTTGAGCGGCGCGTCGGCGGCGGCATGGAGTTCGCGCAGCAGCCGGTCCAATCGGTCTTGCAGCTTCTGGGTACTGAGTTGTTCACGCAATCGCTCCACCAACAACGGGAAAGACATCGGCGTGAAGCGCTGGGGTGAGGCCATGTGCCAAGGCATGCGCGACAACTTGGCCAGCACCTCGCCCAGTCGGTCGAGTTCGAACTCGTGGCGCAGCACCTCGCGCTGGGCCTGGCTCAGCAGCAGGTTGCTCGGGTCGTACCGTTGGAAGACTTCAAAAAACAGGCTGCTGGAGGCCTGCAATTGCCGCATGCTTTTGGGCTGGCCCGGGTAGCCCATGAACACCAGCCCGGCAATGCGCGCGATCTCGCGAAAGCGTCGCTGCGACAGCTGCATGGCGTTGAGGCTGGCCAGCACATGGGGCAGCAAGGTCTCGGTCTCCAACAGGCTCAAGCGGGCCGCTTCCAGCGTCTCCTGGCTGATCTCCTGATCGCTCAACAGCTCGAAGCCATAGTCGTTGAAAGACATCGAAAAGGTGCGGGGCTGATCAAGGCTCAAGCGATAGGCCCAGAGCGAGGCCAGGCTCAGGTGCACCTGCCGGCCCGCGAAGGGATAGATGAAGAGGTGGTGGCCATCGCGGCTCTTGAGGCGCTCGATCAGCAGCACGTCGGGTCGGGGCAGTTGCGACCATCGGTGCTGCACGGCCAGCAAGGGCCAGGCGGCGTGCAGTTCGGGGGAGGCCTGCGGCGTGGGTGGCGTGGCCTCGCCGAGGCTGTCCATGTGCTGCGCGGCCTGGGCCATCACGAAGAGCATGGCATCGGCCAGCTTGGACGACATCGGCATCTTGCCGCCGTTCCAGCGCGGCACCGCGGCGCGGCGCGTGGTGGCCAGCTTGACCTGCGCCGTCATGTCTTTGACGCGCACCAGCTCCAGCAGGCGGCCCGCGAAGAGGAAGGCATCGCCTGGGCGCATGCGTGCAATGAAGCTCTCTTCGACTTGGCCGAGCATGGCGCCACGCACGAAAGTCACGGTGATGCTGGCATCGCTGACGATGGTGCCCACCGACATGCGGTGTCGGCGCGCCAGGGCAGCATTGACCACGCGGTAGAGGCCATCCTCACCAAGCTCGATGCGGCGGTAATCGGGGTAGGCCTGAAGGGCCGAGCCGCCACGGCCGGCGAAGTCCAGCACCCAGTCCCATTCGTCCTGCGCCAGGTGCTGAAACGCGAAGGTGCGTCGCACTTCCTGCAGCAGTTGATCGGCCTCGAAGCCGCCGCCCAGAGCCACGGTGACCACGTGCTGGATCAGCACATCGAAGGGCTTGTCGGGGCTGTGCACGGATTCGACCTGGCCTTGCGACAAGGCCAGGCGCGCGGCAGCGGCCTCGACGATCTCCAGGCTGTGTGTGGGCACCAGACTCAGGCGCGAAGGCTGGCCAGGCGCATGGCCGCTGCGGCCGGCTCGCTGCATCAGCCGCGCGATGCCTTTGCACGAGCCCACCTGCAGCACGCGCTCGACCGGGGCGAAGTCCACGCCCAGGTCCAGGCTGGAGGTCGCGACCACGGCCTTGAGGCTGCCTTGTTTGAGGCCGGCCTCGACCCACTCGCGCACGGCCTTGTCCAGCGAGCCATGGTGAAGGGCGATCAGGCCGGCCCAGTCGGGGCGGGCTTCCAGCAAAGCCTGGTACCAGAGCTCGGCCTGCGAGCGCGTGTTGGTGAAGACCAAGGTGTTGCGGCTGATGTCGATCTCGTGGACCACGGCCTCGCGCATGCTCAGGCCCAGGTGGCCGGCCCACGGGAAGCGCTCGACCTTGGGCGGCAGCATGGTGTCCACCGACAGGACCTTGTCCATGACGCCTTGGACCATCACGCCGTCTGGCCCAGTCAGCACATCGCGCGCATGCTTGAGATCGCCCAGCGTGGCCGACAGGCCCCAGGTCTGCATCGCAGGCTGCCAGGTGCGCAGGCGGGCCAGGGCCAGTTGCACCTGCACGCCGCGCTTGGTGCCCAACAGTTCATGCCATTCATCGACCACCACCAGGCGGACATGGGCCAAGCGCTGCGCGGCCTCCTCATGCGTCAGCAGCAAGCTCAGGCTTTCCGGTGTGGTAACCAGCGCGGTGGGCAGTTGTTTGTTCTGGCGCGCGCGCTCGGCGCTGCTGATGTCGCCCGTGCGCGCGCCGATGGACCAGCGCGGTGCGAGTGCAGACAAAGGTGCTTGCAAAGCCGCCAGCGTGTCATTGGCCAAAGCACGCATGGGCGTGATCCAAAGGATGCTCAAGGGCGGCGCCTGACGTGG
>CANBUA010000254.1 GCA_947372535.1 Burkholderiales bacterium | reverse complement strand
GCCGGGCGGCTGCGTTGGGGCGGCGCCTCGCGCTCCATGTCGAACAGGCCTTCGAGGGCGTTGAAGACCTCGTTACAGCGGCCGCAGCGCACCCAGCCTTCGGAGACCTTCAATTGGTCCTGCACGACCTTGAAGATCGTGTCGCAATGGGTGCAACGGGTGGCCAGGCTCATAGAACCACCGTTATGCCATTGTTCAGGCGGCCTTTTGGGCCGTCATGAGGATCCAGCCGTCTTCTTCGTTGGCCACCTGCAACGCCAGGCCCACGCCGGCGTAAGCATCTTTGAGCTCTTGCGCCTGACGCGCCAGGATGCCGGCCAGGACGAGGTGGCCGCCCGGGGCGACGTGGCTGGAGAGCAAAGGTGCCAGCAACTTGAGCGGTGTGGCCAGGATGTTGGCCAGCACAACTGGGTAATGCCCTTGCGCCTCGCCGATCAGATCAGGCAGGCCCGTGTTGATGGGTAGGCGGCCGCTTGAATCGGCCAGGTGCGCCAGGTTGGCTTGTGCATTGGCCAGGGTCGATTCGACCGCTGCGGGGTCGATGTCCACCGCGTCGATGCTGGCCGCGCCGAACAGGGCAGCGCCGATGGCCAGAATACCCGAGCCGCAGCCGTAGTCCAGCACGCGCTGACCTTGCAGGTCGGCACCGTGGTGGGCGATCCAGCCCAGGCACATGCGGGTGGTCGGATGCGTGCCAGTGCCGAAGGCCAGGCCCGGGTCCAGGCGCATCACGGTGCTGGCTTGCGCGGGCACTTCGTGCCAAGTGGGCACGATCCAGAAGTCATCGGTGATGGGCACGGGCTTGAACTGCGATTGCGTCAGGCGCACCCAGTCCTGGTCGGCCACTTCCTGGATGCCTTGCACGTGGATGTCCTCGGCCCAGTCTTGTGCCAGGACCAGGGTGGCGGCCTCCAGCGCGGCGGCCTCGGTCGGGAACAGGCTCTTGATGGTCGAGCGCAGCCAGGCCTCTTTGGCCACAGGCATGCCGGGCTCGCCCCACAAGGCTTTCTCTTCAGGCGTGTCGGCATCGGCGTCCTCGACGGACACCGACAGGGCGTCAAGCTCCATCAGCGCGTCGCTGAGGATCTCGACCTGGGCCTCGATGGCCCGCATCGTCAGTTCATGCATGTGCTTGCTCAATGCCGCTAGCGGCTCGGTGGCAAAGGGCTGGCATCAGCGCTTGCGCGCGGCCATCCAGTGCTCCAGGTAATGGATGTCGGTGCCGCCTTCGACGAACTTGGCGTCCACCATCAGCTGGCGGTGCAGCGGGATGTTGGTCTGGATGCCTTCGATCACGGTCTCGGACAGCGCGGTGCGCATGCGGGCCAGGGCCTGCTCGCGGGTGTCGCCGTGCACGATGATCTTGCCGATCATGGAGTCGTAGTTGGGCGGCACGAAGTAGTTGGCGTAGATGTGCGAATCGACGCGCACGCCCGGTCCGCCAGGTGCATGCCACATGGTGATGCGGCCAGGCGAGGGCACGAACTTGACCGGGTCTTCGGCGTTGATGCGGCACTCGATGGCGTGGCCGCGCAGTTGCACCTGACGCTGCGTGAAGGGAAGCTTCTCGCCAGCGGCCACGCGGATCTGCATCTGCACGATGTCCACGCCCGTGACCATCTCGGTGACGGGGTGCTCGACCTGCACGCGCGTGTTCATCTCGATGAAGTAGAACTCGCCGTTCTCGTACAGGAACTCGAAGGTGCCCGCGCCGCGGTAGCCGATCTTCTTGCAGGCGGCGGCGCAGCGGTCACCGATTTTCTCGATGGCGCGGCGGGGGATGCCCGGTGCAGGCGCCTCTTCGATGATTTTCTGATGGCGGCGCTGCATGGAGCAATCGCGTTCACCCAGCCAGACCGCGTTCTTGAACGTGTCGGCCATGATCTGGATTTCGATGTGGCGCGGGTGCTCCAGGAATTTTTCCATGTAGACCAGCGGGTTGCCGAAGGCCGCGCCGGCCTCCGCACGCGTGGTCTGCACAGCGTGGATCAGGGCCGCTTCCGTGTGCACCACGCGCATGCCGCGTCCGCCACCGCCGCCCGCTGCCTTGATGATCACCGGGTAGCCCACGCTGCGGGCGATGCGGATGATTTCCTTGTTGTCCTCGGGCAGCGCGCCTTCGGAGCCGGGCACGCAAGGCACGCCCGACTTGATCATGGCCTGCTTGGCCGAGACCTTGTCACCCATGATGCGGATGCACTCTGGCGTGGGGCCGATGAAGGTGAAGCCGCTGGACTCGACGCGCTCGGCGAAATCGGCGTTTTCCGACAGGAAGCCGTAGCCGGGGTGGATGGCTTCGGCATCGGTGACTTCGGCGGCCGAGATGATGGCCGGCATGTGCAGGTAGCTCTGCGCGGAGGGAGCCGGGCCGATGCAGACGGCCTCGTCGGCCAGGCGCACGTACTTGGCGTCGCGGTCGGCTTCGGAATAGACGACGACGGACTGGATGCCCATCTCGCGGCACGCTCGCTGAATCCGCAGGGCAATCTCGCCCCGATTCGCGATCAGGATCTTCTTGAACATGATCCCCGCCTTTATTCGATGACGAACAGCGGCTGGCCGTACTCGACCGGTTGGCCGTTTTCCACCAGGATCTTGGTGACGGTACCGGCCTTGTCGGTCTCGATCTCGTTCATGATTTTCATGGCTTCGATGATGCAGATGGGCTCGCCGTCCTTGACCTGGTCGCCGACTTCTGCAAATGACTTGGCGCCTGGGCTGGAGGCGCGGTAGAACGTGCCGACCATGGGCGATTTGACGATGTGGCCGGTCTCGACGGGCGCGGCTTCGGGCACCGCAGGCGTGGGGGCTGCTGCGGCCACTGGGGCAGCGGGTGCGGCCACGGGTGCAGGCGTGGTCACGACGATGGGCGCTGCGCCGGCCTTGACGATGCGCACCTTGCCATCGGCCTCGGTGATCTCCAGCTCCGAGACATTGGATTCAGAGACGAGGTCGATGAGGGTCTTGAGTTTGCGCAGGTCCATGGCGGTATCTCCGGGAGTGTCTGGCCTTGTGGGCCGGGACAATGAGTTCGATGGGCTTGACCGGGATGGGTCAGGCCGCGGGATGAGGTAGGGCTTGCAGGCGCGCGATGGCGGCTGTCAGGGCGAGCTGGTAACCCAGGGCGCCCAGGCCCACGATGACGCCCTCGGCCAGGTCCGAGAAATAGGAATGCTGGCGGAAGGGCTCGCGGCGATGCACGTTGGAGAGGTGCACCTCGATGAAAGGAATGGCCACGCCCGCCAGCGCGTCGCGCAAGGCGACGCTGGTGTGGGTGAAGGCCCCGGGATTGATCAGGATGAATTGGGTGCCATCCAGGCGTGCGGCTTGGACGCGGTCGATCAGCGCACCCTCGTGGTTGCTCTGAAAACTGCTCAACTGAGCGCCTTGCGCTTTGGCGCGCTCGGCCAGACCGGTGTCGATCTGCTCAAGGGTGGTGGCGCCATAAACCTGCGGCTCGCGAGTGCCCAGCAGGTTGAGGTTGGGGCCATGAAGCACAAGAATCTGCATGTGTCATGGGCCGTCGACCACGCGGGCTGCTTCAGGGGCAACCCTCGAATCACGGACCAGGAAATGAAAGTAGCCGGATTTTAAGCACAAATGCTTGCAAAAAACCGCAATTGGAGCGACTAATCCAGGCTGTGTGCCCACTGGGTGAGTTCATCAAAGTGGGTCGCGCCCATCTTACGCTGCCGCAGCCGGCCATGGCGGTCGATGATCACGGAAAAAGGCAGCCCGCCTGAGTCGTTGCCCAAAGCCGTGGCCAGTTCGGTCCCGCCAAAGCCGGCCAGGCCAATGGCGAAGCCTACCTTGGTTTTGGCCAGAAACTCACGAACCGGGGTGGGCCCGTCGATGGCCAGGCCGATGACTGCCCAGCCTTTGGGCTGGTTCACCTCGTGAAATTTCTGCAGCTCGGGCATTTCCTTGACGCAGGGCGGGCACCAGGTTGCCCAGAAATTGATCAGGAGGGGCTGGCCTTGGTGCTGGCTCAGCGCCAGGGGCTGGCCTTCGAGCGTGTCGAACTGATGGGTCCAGAAATTGGCGGGCAAGGGCTCGCCTTTGAGTGGCTCGTTGGCGTGGCGGCGGGCCAGCCATGCGCCTGCGCCAAGGCCGACGGCGCCCACGGCGAAGGCGGCCCCCAGCAGGCGGCGTTTTTGAGGCTGCACGACCGTGTCCGTGTTGTTGTTGGTATCGCTCATGGCAGATCCTGTGGGCGCATCAAGGCGGCGCGGACCTGCTTCCAGGGCAGCACGACTTCGTTGCCGCGGCACTGGCGGTCAGCCTCGCTGTAGACATCGGGCGACACGGCCAGGCCGGTGGCCAGCGGCCAGACCTGCCAATCACCCGGCACGCGACCACCCATGAGCTCGCCGCTGGCGCAGGTGGCGCCCTTGCATTCATAGTGTTCCAGCACGACCTGGGCGCAGTGGTCGTCGCCCGTGCCTTCACTGGGTGCGCCGACGGCGACTTGGGCCGCCAAGGCCTTGAGCACCTGGGCGGCCAGCAGATCGCGGCGGTTGATGTCCAGGCTCTGCGATTGCGGCGTGGTGAAGCGGAACCATCGCGCCCAATCGACCGGCTGGCCGGTGCCCAGGTCGTAAGTGGTGGCGCTGAAGCCGTTGATGGGATGGGCCGCGCCGGGGTAGTAGGCACCGACGCTGTAGGTGATGGCCAGCCAGCGGGCATTGGCAAAGGCCACCTTGACCTCATCGTCATGGTCAACGGCGGTCAGGGCGTTGCTGATGCGTTCGGACCAGCCCTTTTTGAGCTGCTGGTTGATGCTGGTCAGCGCCTTCGGACTCGCGCCTTTGGTGAACTGGGGCACGGTGATGCCAGAGCGGGCATCCACCAGGTTCTGCCAGGCGACCGGGCCCATCTGGCCGCCGTTGGTCACTTTGGGTTGGGCGCCTTTGAGGCGGCGCTGCTCATAGGCGTCCTGGAATGCTTCGGCGGTGGGCGTGTAGTCACCGACGCGGGTCAAGGTGAGCAGCGAGCCGGGGGGCGGGCGGCGGCCTTCGAGGGTGCGCGGCTGCCAGGTGCCTTCGAGCCGGGCGGTTTTGCCGGCTTGGTCTTTGGCCAGGCGCAAGGTCATGGTCCCAGATGGTTTTTCGCAGACCTCGGTGCTGCTGCTGTAGTCGGGCGGGCATTCGCTCAATTCGATGACGGTGCCAGGGCCGCTGCCGTTGTCGATGCCGGGTCCCCAGAGGCTGAGGTCGCGGCCATAGCGCTCATAGAAATAGCGGCCTTCGATGCGCTGGCGGTTGGGATCGACCGACAAGGCCAGCACAACGCGATGCTGGCCGATCTGGCCTTGCCACAGGCCGAGCCAGTGATTGACCTGGGCTGGGGCCTGCGACGGGTTGGCGGTCGTCGCGGTGGCCGCTTGAGCCGTGGGCATGGCCATCAGGCCGCCCAATGCCAGGGCGGCCACCAGGACGGTCACGGGGCGGGTCATCGTTGTCGTCGTTGGCATCATTTTCTTCATGCAGTGGTCTCCAGCAGGCGCTTGAGGGTGTCCAGGTTGCCGCGCTCGGTCCGGCCTTGCGCGTCGGTCTTGAGGGCGCCTCGCAGGTCATCGAGGTCCAGGATGGTCAGGTGCAGGCCGATGGGCTCACCCAGTTCAGGGCACTGCACGGTCATGCTCAGTCGGTCCACGCTCTGGCCGCGCGGGCCGGGCGCGCTGCCCACGTCGTAATCCTGCCCGGCGTTGATCAGGGCGATCTCGGTGGATTTTGGGTCGTCGCAGAACAGTTGCAGGTGGACGTCGTTCAGTCGCGTGGCGGTGCCGCGCCACACCGCGCCGCACAGGTGGGGGCGGAACTCGCTCAGGCGCGTCATCCACAGCAAGGCCAGGCGGCGCAGGGCGGCCAGCTCGCCGGGTTGGGTGTCGGCGCAGAACAATGACAGGTAGTCCCTCACCTCGGCTTCGACCAGGTCGTTGCCGGGCAGGGCCGCACGGCCGGTCACGCCCAGTTGCTTGGCGGCACGCGCCTTGGCGGGTCCATATTCGAGGCCTTCCTCGACGACCAGGCGGGCGGCCGTGGCGGCGATCTCGGTGGTGGCTTGGCTGGGGCTGGACATATGGCGACGATTGTAGGCAGAGCTGGGCGGCTACCTGACCCATGAAATGCGGCCAGGGCGATGGCGCAGGCAATCGGGTAGATTGCCGGTTCACATGACGACCCCGCCCAGCCCCCAACACCCCCACCTGCCCTGCCAGCCGGGCGACGCCATCGATTTCATGGCGCCTTCGCACGAGGTGGCGTGCCAGTTGATTGGCGCCACGCTGATGCTCAACGGGGTGGGTGGCGTGATCGTCGAGACGGAGGCCTACGACCGCGAGGACCCAGCCTCCCACAGCTTTGCTGGGCCCACCCCACGAAACATGACGATGTTCGGGCCGCCGGGGCATGTCTATGTCTACCGCTCTTACGGCATCCACTGGTGCGTGAACCTGGTGTGCGGCAAGGTGGGGCATGGCGCGGCCGTGCTGATCCGGGCGATCGAGCCGGTGGCCGGCATCGAGACCATGCAGGCGCGCCGCGGGCTGGACGGTTTGCGGCTTTTGGGCAGCGGGCCGGGGCGGCTGTGTCAGGCGCTCGGCATCACGCGGGGGCACGATGGGCTTTCCGTGCATGCGCCGCCGTTCGAGCTGAGGCCGGCGGATCGCCTGGTGGACGTGGTCAGCGGACCGCGCATTGGCATCTCCAAAGCGGTGGATGTGCCCTGGCGCTTCGGGCTGGCCGGCTCGCCCTACCTGAGCAAGCGCTTCCCCTGAATCGGGGTGATGTAAACCCTTGGACTGGCTTGGCCCATGGGTGAATGCCCGCATGGGTCGGCACACCTGCCTGGTCGGCCGACACCTAGAATCGACACGATC
>CANBUA010000253.1 GCA_947372535.1 Burkholderiales bacterium | reverse complement strand
AGCAGCATGCGGATGATGTCGTCGGCACGCTCGTCGCAGAACAGCTGCCCGCGGTGCTTCTCATGCCAGGCGATGCCATGGCGTTTGATCAGTGCGAGGAAATCCTGCGGGGAGTAGCCGGCCAGGGCCGAGCGGCAGAAGTGGGGATTGGCGCTCAGGAAGTTGGCCGCGCTCACATCCAGGTTGGTGAAGTTGCAGCGGCCGCCGCCTGAGATGCGGATCTTCTCGGCCACTTTGGGGGCGTGGTCGAGCAGCAGCACGCGCAGGCCCATTTGTCCTGCCATGCCGGCGCAAAACAGGCCGGCGGCACCTGCGCCAATGACGATGGCATCCCAATGACTTGGCTTGTGTTCGGCGAGAGACAAACGAGGTCCTTGGCTCAGCCCTGTGCCCCGTCGCCCAGGTCGCTGCTGCGGCGGCGCTGGCTGGCTTCGGTGTCGGCCTCGTCATCGGTCAGAGCAGAAACCTGCGCATCGGGGCCGGCGCTTGCGGGGGCGGCAGGCGGGAGGATCACGGCTGCGGGGTCACCCGCCACCGCACGCCCTCGGCCTTGCTGCTTGGCCTGTTGCAAAGCCAGATCGGCGCGGTGGGTGGCGTCGGTCATGGATTCATTGGCGGCGATCTGCACCACGCCGAAGCTGAGACTCAGTGGCTTTTGGTGCAACACGCGGCGCTCGCGGTCGAGGTGGCGGACCATGCGGTCGGCCACGTGCAGCGCGTCTTTGGTGGAGGTGTCGGGCAAGAGGGCCACGAATTCGTCGCCGCCCAGTCGGCCCAGCAGGTCGCGGCTGCGCAACAGCTTGCGGGCCGTACCGGCCACGAGCTTGAGCGCTTCGTCGCCGCCGGCGTGGCCGCTTTCTTCGTTGATCTGCTTGAAATGGTCGATGTTGAACACCATCAGCGAGGAACGACCGGGCGGGCTCAGGCGCAGGGTCTGCTGGGCCATTTCATTGAAATGCCGGCGGTTGGGCACCTGTGTGAGCATGTCGAAATCGGCCAGCACGCGCAGCTGCCGATGGGATTCGCGCAAATCCTGCTCGGTGCGTTCGTAGGTCAGCAGCAGGCACATGTAGACCGAGAACATCACGCCGGCCACCAGGCCGATCAGCACCACGGGTTGCTGGACGTGGTTGGAATCGGCAATGGGTGCACCCCAACTGCCGAAGGCCGCCAACATGCGCGGCACCTGGGCCACCACTGCCACACACAGCAGGAACAAGATGGTCTTGAGGTAAGGGCTCTGGCGCCAGTCGCGGATGGAGTGCACCTGCCAGGCCGTGTAGCCGTAGTTCAAGATGTTGATGAGGCTGAAGGTGGCCACCCGCGCCCCGATGTCGTCGGGGTTCTGCTTCCAGATCACGAAGTACACGGCAAAGCCAGCCAGCAACAAGGCCAGATCGGTCCACTGGGGGGTGCGGAAGTTGGTGCGTGCGTAGAACTGGCGGGTGCCCGCCAGCATGGTCAGCGGCCACTGAAGGCTCAGCAGGGTCGATGCGGGCAGGAACCAGGGGTGAACCTGGTACATCAGCAGGCAAATGGCGCTGGCCATGTTGCCCCACTGGGCCGCAGTCCACCACCAGAAACCACGGTAGGTGCGCTGGGTGACGCCCACCAGGGTCATGATGGACGCCGCCGTGAACAACACCACGCCGATCACCAGGGTGAGGGTGGGCAGATGCAGAGGTTCGAGCGGCAGGTTCACGACGGACAAGGGCGAGCCCGATCGGGTGTCGAATCGGGTTTCGGTTGGGAGACAATCTGCGCCACATGTTAATGCCAGCGGGCGCCCTCAGGGCCCCGCATTCACCCCAGCGACAGAATCACTGAAAGGACATCGCCATGAGCATGGATGTTGTGGACTACGAAATTCGCGGTGCGGAAATGCAGTTCGTGGAGGTTGAGCTCGACCCGGGAGAAGCCGCCATCGGCGAAGCCGGCAGCATGATGTTCATGGAGTCCGGCATCGAGATGGACACCATTTTTGGCGACGGCAGCCAGCAACAGTCGGGCATCTTCGGCAAGCTGCTGGGCGCAGGCAAACGACTGATCAGTGGCGCGAGCTTGTTCACCACGGTCTTTGTGAACCACGGACAGGGCAAGAAGCGGGTGGCTTTTGCTGCCCCTTACCCCGGCAAGATCATCCCCATGGACCTCAAGCAGCTGGGCGGCACCCTGATCTGCCAGAAGGAGTCCTTCTTGTGCGCCGCACGTGGCGTGAGCCTGGGCGTGGCCTTCCAGAAGAAGCTGGGTACCGGCTTCTTTGGCGGCGAGGGCTTCATCATGGAACGCCTTGAGGGCGACGGCATGGCCTTTGTGCATGCCGGTGGCACGGTGGTGCGCCGCGATCTGAAGCCGGGCGAGACCCTGCTGGTGGACACCGGTTGCGTGGTGGCCTACACCCAGGGCGTGGATTTCGACATCCAGTACGTGGGCAAGATCAAAACGGCCTTGTTTGGCGGCGAAGGCGTCTTCCTGGCCAAGCTGACCGGCCCCGGCCAGCTGTGGGTGCAAAGCCTGCCGTTCTCGCGCCTGGCTTCGCGGATCTTCGCCGCGGCGCCCCAGACGGGTGGCGGTGGCCGTGAAGAAGGCTCACTCATGGGTCTGGCTGGCGGCGCCAGCAGCCTGCTGGGCTCGGTGCTGGGCGGCGACGACTGAAGTTCTGGCGCGCGGAGCCCCGTTGACCCTGGACAGCCGGGGCGGCCGTGCACTGCGCTTAAACTGGAAAGCTTGACCGATCAAGCTTTCACCCGATGACGCCAGCCTTGCATGCCCCGCTTCTGACTTCTGCTGCCCTGCGGATCCGCCCCTGGCTGGCCAGCTTGGCTTTGCTGGCCTCAGCCGTGGGTTCTTCCGCCCACGCTCAGCCGCCCTCGCCGATCTTCGTGCTGAACTCGCTGGATGCGACCATCAGCATCATCGATCCGCAGACCTACAAAGAGATTCGCCGCGTGCCCACGGGCAAGGAGCCGCATCACCTGTACCTGACGCCCGACGAAAAGTCGCTGATGGTGGCCAACGCCCTGGGTGATTCGCTGACCATGCTCGACCCGAAAACGGGTGAGGTGCAGCGTGTGGTCGACAAGATCGCCGACCCGTATCAGCTGAAGTTTTCGCCCGACATGAAGTGGCTGATCACGGCAGCCAACCGGCTCAATCATGTCGATTTCTACCATGCCACGCCCCGTGCGGCCGGCGGTGTCGACCTGGTGCTGGCCAAGCGCGTGCCCACGGGCAAGACGCCCAGCCACATTGGCGTCGACAGCAAAAGCACCGTGGCCTATGTGTCCATGCAGGACAGCGACGAGCTGGTGGCCATCGACCTGGCCACCCAGGCCATCCGCTGGAAGGTGCCCGTCGGCAAGCTGCCTGCCGATGTGTTCGTCACCCCGGACGACAAGAAGCTGCTGATCGCCCTGACCGGCGACCGCTTTGTCGAGGTGTATGACGTGACCGGGCCCAAGCCTGTGCTGTTCAAGCGCATTGAGACCGGCGATGGCGCCCACGCCTTCCGCGCCTGGGGCGACAAGCGCCATGTGCTGCTGAGCAACCGCGCCGGCAACACCATCAGCAAGATCGACATGCAGACCCTGACCGTGGTGGCCACCTACCCGGCCCCGGGCGGCCCTGATTGCATGGACATGCTGGCCGATGGCAAGACCATCCTGGTGACCTCGCGCTGGGCCCGCAAGCTGACGGTGATCGACACGGTCAGCGGCAAGGTCGTCCGCCAGGTGCCGATGGGGCGATCGCCTCACGGCGTCTGGACGCTGGACCACGCGCCGCGTTCCTGACCGACGGCATCCGCCAGAGGCCATGCACAACCGACGCTTGCTCCACTGCGGCCTGGGCCTGGCGGCCTGTCTGCTCGGCGCAGGCCCATCGGGAGCAGCTCCATGCGCCCACCCGGTCTACCTGACCATCGACACCGGTCACATGGGCGTGGCGCCCGGCATCGTCGACACCCTGAAGCGCCAGGATGTGAAGGCCACCTTCTTCCTGGCCAATGAGCGCACGCAGCCCGTGGGCGAGCGCCCGGCCGGCAGCACGCTCGATGGCCACTGGGCCGACTGGTGGAAGGCGCTGGCGGCACAGGGGCACGACTTTGGTTCGCACACCTGGGATCACCTGTCCTGGGTGGCCGATACCCCCACAGGTTTCCGATTCAAGGCCACGGCAGGCCCGCAGACGGGGCAGGTCTTGTCCCTGACGCCTCAGCAATACTGCGCCGAACTGAGCCAACCGGCTGCGCGTTTTCAGGCCATGACGGGCCAGCCCATGCGGGCCTTGTTCCGCGCGCCCGGTGGCAAGACCTCGCCGGCCTTGCTGCGGGCCGCCCAGGCCTGTGGCTGGCGCCACGTGCCCTGGTCACCCGCGGGCTTTCTGGGCGACGAGCTGCCCAGTGACCGTTGGCCCAACGAGTTCTTGCTGCAGCGGGCCCTGCGCGATGTGCGTGCAGGCGATATCCTGTTGATGCATCTGGGGATCTGGTCTCGCCAGGACCCGTGGGCGCCGGCCGTGCTGGAGCCGCTCATCGTGGGATTGAAGGCCAAGGGCCTGTGTTTTGCCACCTTGCGTGAGCACCCGGACTTTGCCGCGGTGGGCGAGGCGCCCTGATCCACCGGCCCTCCTGCCGTTTTGTGTGTTCGTCTTGTCGATGTCATGAGCGTTTCAGACCTGATCACTTCCTTCACCGACGCCTTCGGCAACCTGCAGACCTGGTTGTTCGAGGCCGCCGTCCAGCCGCTGGTTTACCAGCTGGGCATGGGCAACTTTTCGGAAGACGCCTACAACGCCACGGGCTGGCTGCTGGTGGGGCTGATCCAGTTGGCCGTGTTGCTGGGGGTGTTGGGCCCCCTGGAGCGCTGGCGGCCCCTGGAGGCCAACCCGCCATGGCGCAGCGTGCTCACCGACGTGGCCTACACCCTGATCCATCGCCTGGGTCTGTTCCGTGTGGCCATGTTCTTCTCGGTCGAGCCTCTGCTGGATGAGCTGTTTGGCGCAGCCCGTGTGCGCGGCTGGGACGGCTTCCAGCTCGACACCTGGGTGGCGCCCCTGTGGCCGGGTGTGAGCGACGCAGCATGGGTGAGCTTCCTGATCTACCTGCTGGCTTTTGACCTGCTCGACTACTGGATCCACCGCAGCGAACACCGCTGGAACCGCTGGTGGGCGCTGCATGCGGTGCACCACAGCCAGCGCCACATGACCATGTGGACCGACAACCGCAATCACCTGCTCGACGACATGATCCGCGACGTGCTGATCGCCTTCACGGCCCGGGTGATCGGCGTGCCGCCAGGGCAGTTCATCGCGGTGGTGGCCGTCACGCAACTGATGGAAAACCTGTCGCATGTGAATGCGCGGGTCAGCCTGGGATGGCTGGGCGAGCGCCTGATCGTGGGGCCGCGTTTTCACCGGTTGCACCATGCGATCGGCGTGGGCCATGAAGGCGCCCAGCCCGGCACGCTGGGCGGTTGCAACTTTGCGGTGCTGTTCCCCGTGTGGGACCTCGTGTTTGGTACCGCGCGTTTCGATGCGGGCTACGAGCCCACCGGCATCCGCGATCAGTTGCCCGAATACGGCGGTCGCGATTACGGCCAAGGTTTGTGGCAACAACAGTGGCTGGGCTTGAAGCGGCTGTGGCGCGGGCCGAACGCGACCTGAGGCGGCAAGATGCTCGTCGACATTGAACAGCGTGTGAACCCCAAAGGACAACATGGCAGGCGTGCTCATCATCGGTGACGAAATCCTCAGCGGCCGCAGGCAGGACAAGCACCTGCCCAAGGCGATTGAACTCCTGTCCGAGCGAGGCATGGCCCTGTCCTGGGCCCGCTACGAGGGCGACAACCCCGAGCGCATCACCCAGGCCCTGAAAGAGGCCCTGGACAGCGGCGAGGTCGTTTTCTCCTTTGGCGGGATCGGCGCCACGCCCGATGACCACACCCGCGCCTGCGCCGCCAGGGCCTGGGGCCGCCCGCTGGGCCTGCACCCCGATGCCGAGCCCCTGATCCTGGAACGCTGCCGCGAGATGGCCCAGCAGGACGACACCCCCTTTGATCCGCAATCGGCTGATACGTTGCGCCGCCTGCAGATGGGGCACTTCCCTCTGGGCTCGACCATCATTCCCAATCCTTACAACCGCATCCCCGGTTTCAGCATGGCGGGGCGGGTGCATTGCGTGCCGGGCTTCCCGGTCATGGCCTGGCCGATGATGGCGTGGGCGCTGGACACCCTGCATGCCGATCTGCACGGGAACGCGCGGGTCACCGAGAAGGCGGTGGTCGTTTATGGGGCGATCGAATCGCTGCTCACACCTTTGATGATCGAGATCGAGGCGCGGTTTGCACCTGTGAAGGTCTTCAGCCTGCCCAGCGTTGACGATCCATTGCATGGGCGCCATATCGAATTGGGCGTCAAAGGCGATGAAGCTCAAGCCTTGGCCGCCTTCGACGCGATGATGCTGGGCTTGAATCAACTTGGTGCAAAGACTGGCCCCATTTCGGTGCGCTGACTGGGTTGAGCTATTTTGTGCACTTTGATGGTGCGCTGCCTGGTGCCTTCGGCGCCTGCTGAAAATCTGGCCACCTGGTTGGAGGCCATTCTCACGGATCGTCGGGCCAGGCGACCCTGGCGTCGCCTCAACCGGTGCGCGATCTGCACCGTTTCGGTGGCCCCTGGCGGTCGTTGTCATCCATCCCATGCCCTGATCCACCTCAGTTGAGGCACGCTTTCTGCTATTACACTGACGCGCTGTTTCTCATTCGGAAACAGACAGATCCTCTTATCGAATTCACGTTCAGCCTCTTGCTAGGAGCACCTGATGGCCAACAAGACCGTCGCAGACGTCATGAAGCTGGTGAAGGACAACGAAGTCAAATTCGTTGATTTCCGCTTCACCGACACCCGCGGTAAAGAAC
>CANBUA010000252.1 GCA_947372535.1 Burkholderiales bacterium | reverse complement strand
GTGGAGAAGCGCTTCGGCTGCGTCGAAGCCATCCCTGCCACCCGCCAGCTTGAGTTCCTCACGGACAACGGCGGCGCCTACATTGCCATCGAAACCAGACGCATCGCCAGGGACCTGGGGCTCAAGCCGGTCAATACGCTTGTGTGCAGCCCGCAAAGCAATGGAATAGCCGAGAGCTTCGTCAACACGTTCAAACGGGACTACGTCATCTTTGAGCGCAACTACAGCTGTTACGGTTCCCGGCGGATTCACGCCTCGCTGGCCGAGAGGTCGATGACCGTGTCAGAGAAGGTGGTGCGGCGCCTGATGAAGCAAGAAAGCCTGGTCGCCGCAACAAGCAAGCGTCGTCGATACGGCTCGTACATGGGTGAGATCAGTCCCGCGCCGGACAACCTCCTCAACCGTGATTTCAGCGCCAGTGCACCGAACGAGAAGTGGCTCACCGACATCACGGAATTCCAGATCCCTGCAGGCAAGGTCTACTTGTCGCCGATGATCGATTGCTTTGATGGCATGGTCGTGAGTTGGTCGATCGGTACGCGACCCAATGCAGAGCTGGTGAACACGATGCTCGACGCGGCCATCGACAAGATCGTTGACAGCGGTTCTAGGCCCGTGGTGCATTCGGACCGTGGCGGACACTATCGTTGGCCAGGCTGGCTATCGCGGATCGCCGACTCCAAGCTGATTCGCTCCATGTCGCGCAAGGGGTGCTCACCAGACAACGCCACGTGCGAGGGCTTCTTCGGCCGCTTGAAGATCGAGATGTTCTTCTCTCGCGACTGGCTGCACACGACCATCGACGAGTTCATCGCCTACTTGGATACCTACATCCGGTGGTACAACGAGGCACGGATCAAAGTCTCGCTTGGAGCCCGCAGCCCAATCGAACATCGCCGAAGCTTGGGAATCGCTGTTTAACCAGTCCAAGTTTTCTGCCGCACCCCCAACCCTTGTGGTCGGCGGTACGGGCCAAGTGGGACTGTTTGATCGCCCGCAACCAGCCCCTGAAGCTCAAGGGCGCGCCCGACAAGTTGTTCGTGCCCTTGGACGACTTCGCGGAATCCATGCTCGGCGAGGGCAAGCCCCGCTCCGAGCTGGAAATTCACAAGTACGTGGACTAGGCCGTGCAATCATATCTGCCGGGCCCCGGCAAGCATAAGAGCGCTGACTGAGGTTCAGCGCCCCTCATCTGCCGGCGTCAGATCACCAGGGCATGGCCACCATCCGTACGTTATCGATGCGCACGGTTGAATTGGCGTTGAACTGGAAATCCACGCGTGCGTTGCCAGCGGTGGTCGGGCTGGACGACAAGACAACCACATGCCGTTTCCATACTTTTCCGAGGGTGACGCCACGGTAGTCAGACAGCGGTGCAAAGTTATCCACCCTGGTCAGGTTCAGATTCACCGAGTCATCCTCCGCACTGCCCATGGCATCAAACACCACGACGTACTTCTTGCCTTGCTCCACAGCCATGGGTGACTGCGTGTGAACAATGAAGACTTTCTTGCCGGAAACCGTCTGGGCATCCGCCCCCGGCGAGGTCGTCAGACAAGCGCCATCGAAACACCCTGTGGTGCCATACGTGGGCGTCACAGTGCGCCAACCCTGCCAGTTCGTTCCTTGCTGGGTGAACTCGCCATTCGCTACCATGTTGGCCTGGACGTCCAGAGGCGTCGGCCCCTGCGCCGTGTTGTAGAACGAAGCGTCAGCATCCTGGTACACGGACGTTGAATTCGGCACCGGGGTCTGACGCCACAGGCTGAACGACTTGAGCGACTGGCCAAGGTACACAAACTGCGCCGCATCTGGCATGGCATATTGATTCAAGGCGTAGCGCGCGAAATCAGCCTCACCCGCGAAATCGCTCGTGTGCTCGATCATCGGGCGCAGGTGTTTCGACATCATCACATTGCCGACCACCTGGTTGCCCATGAGGTAGTTCTGCGAGTTGCAGCCTGCCAAGCCTGCACAGTAGGGAGACAAATCCAGCCGCGAACCGCTGTAGTTGTCTTCCTGCATGTAGATCTGCGTGCGGCGATTGTCTACGAGCCGGTTGCCCGTGATGCTGACGTCCCTGCCGTGGTGCAGCATGACGCCGGTATCGAAGCCAGTCACGAAATTGCTGGCGATCTCCACGTTGCCGCTGAAGTCATCGAGGTAGATGCCATTGGTGCCGCTGAAGGGCGATGTCAAGGAAGACGGCGTGCCGTCAATGCGGTCGAGCGAATGCGCCAGCAGGCCACCATCGATGTAGTTGCGGTTGATCTGGCTGCTGACGGCATTGATGTGACCGGCCTCCGAATCGGCAGGGTCGAGGCCACGAACATAGATGCCACCGCAATCGTCGAATTCCTTGCAGCTGCCCGACACCACGTTGCGCTCGATGACATTGAGCTTGGCGCCCTTGATGCCGATGTAGCTCGAGTTGGTCACGGTGTTGTTGATGGCGTTGCTCTTGTTGCCGAGCCAGATGCCTGCTGCCGCGAAACTGCCGATACCGGCGTTCTGCACGGTGTTGCCCGTCACGTGGATGCTGCGCGTGGAATCGGTGCCGAGGTAGATGCCGATGTTCAGGCTGTCCGTGACCGTGGAGTTCGAGATCACGCCCGAACCATTGGTGTTGTGGATCACCTTGATGCCGACGCCGCCCGCTCGCGCAGCCACCACCTTGTCGATGACCACGTTCGTGGCTGCGCCGTTGCCATTCAGGCCGGAGATCGCCAATGCATCGCCGCGAGCGTCGAGCAATTCGAGATTGCGCACCGTGACATTGCGGACCCCGTAACCCGCCACAGCGTGCACATTGGTCGAGGCATAGAGCGACTTGTTGACGGGACTCGAGCCATCCGGCATCCACACATACAACTTGCCGCCCTCGTAAACCCATTCACCCGGTTTATCAAGCATCCACAGCTTGTTCTCAAGCCAGAAGCCATACGCTGCGGACACAGGAATGGAGTTGTCGCCGCCCCATACAGGATCAGGTGTCAGCCCCAATCGCGCCGCATTCCGATCGGCCGATGTCACGTTGTAGCGCTTCATGATCCACGAGGCGTTCTTGACCATCGCCTGTGCACCCACCAAGTCCGACGCTGTTCTGGTTGACGGGATGAGGGCAGACTCGTGGACCAGGGCTTGCTCACCGGTCGTGCTACCGGCTATGGGGCCAGAGCCACTGAGCGCTCGCGCGAATCGATTCTGGCCCGCGCCAAAAACGCCTGCGCCGACATTGGGGGTCCGGGCGCGCTGCAGCCGTGTCCCGGCAAGCACGAGCTGAGTGATGGCTGCGGGGTGAGTCACGTTGTCGACATCGGTACCGCTCAACGCCAACCCGGGCGTGTCGGCAACATAGATATTGCTTAGAAAAGCATTACGCTTCCAGTTCAAATTGCCAACATACTTGGATGCCCGAATGATCGGGCGGGGCAGCGATGAAGGCTCGGGATAGGCCTCGTACGTGACGCCATTCTTGACCGTCAGCGTGCCCTGCCATTCGCCCCCACGCTTGAACAGCACGCGGTTGCCTGCGGTGACCTGCGGGGCGCCGTTCACCTGCGCAAGTGTGTTCCAAGGGCTCGTCAGTGAACCGTTGCCTCCTGTGGCCGCGGCGGAATCAACGTAGTAATCTGCGGCTTGTACCGATTGGACAAGCAAAGCAATGGCGCAGCCGACCGCAGCGCGCGGCCAGTGAATGTGATGGCTCATGGACTCTCTCCCTGTTAAATGAATGTATTTTTACTCTGTATGGGCGATGCTAACCCAACTCCCATGTCAAACGGTTAAGGTGAGACGCTCAAGGCTGAGCTCTGCTGCCGACAGATTCTTGATGGCTACTTTACCGACACCCTTGTTCGTGTCATTTCCATTCTGCGCGCCGCAGCAAGGAATTGGTCTTGCCCCCGTATCCCGAGCCCCGACATGCGAAAAACTGTCCATGCCATCCTCTTTGCCTTGACGTTAACAGGATGCGACACCCCGAACCAATGCTGACGAGATAGCAGTGCAGGTGTCAGAAGAGGAAATGCGAGATGAATACAACCGCATGGAGTATCGAATGAGCCATATCTTGCTCATGCCCGAGCAACCAACGAGCGGTCCAATGACCGGTGCCGCGGTCAGCGGTCGCTGGTCCGCCAAAACTCAGCGGCAGCACCCAGCCTTGAGCTGCCTTTGCTTGGTGAGTGGCGGTTTTGCTGCGATATCGGACGTGCATCGAGCGGAGCTCCACAGGGCAGCGACCACCACTGAGACGGATGCCGCAAGCGGCATTACACATCCTGAAATGACTAAAAGCTCTCGGCCATGCCATTGATCTTCCGGCTGCGCACCTGTGTGTAGACCGGCTTGAGGCCAAGGTTCCGCTTCCGCACTGATGACTGGCTACGTAGGAAACATCTTCACAGCCAACTGGTCAGCGAGGAAACGTCTTCACTACCAACTGGTTACCGAGGAAATAGATTCACCTGATTTGGCTACTGAGGCAATACCTTCACATGGCAGACGCGAGAAGTGAAAGTGTTTCCTTCTTCTTTGCAGTCCAAAAAGAATCAATGACTTAGCAAGCAGCTACAGGAAACAACTTCACCTACAGCGCACATTTGTGATCGACTCCACGAAAGCTTCAACTCAAGGCTGCTTGTCCTCCGGCACGTTGCTGGGCAGGCCCAGTTTTCGCATCAAAGTGCCCGCATCGAATGGCGCGCGAACCTTGATGTCGTTGTCGAAATAACAATGGATGTCACGGTGCGCCCGCTTGGGAGGATCGCCGTCTGCCACCAGATGGGCATCCGCTGGCTGCGATCCTTTGGACCACGCTGCGACACGTTCGGCCCAGCGGTCCAAGGCCTTGTCCGTGTAGCCGCTGGCGTAGAGCTTTTCATCGCCGTGCAGACGCAGGTACATGAAGTCTGCCGTCACGTCTTCGAGGTACGGCCATTTGCCAGCCGTGTCCGCCACGACCAGGGCCACCTTGTGCTGACGCAGCATCTTGATGAAAACCGGATCGGCAAAACTCTCATGCCGGATTTCGATGGCGTGACGCAAAGGGCGTTTCTGGTCGAAGTGCAAATCTTCTCGATCTGCCATGAAATCCTCGCGTTGACGCGCCAGTTTCAAGGCCGCCTCGGTGTCATGTGGCAGATCATTCAGGAACGCCGCCATCAGGTCGGCATCGAAACGAAAGCTCGGCGGAAACTGCCACAGCACCGGGCCCAGTTTTTGTTTCAAGGACAGCACCCCCGAGGCAAAAAAATTGGCGATAGGCTGGTGCACGTCTTTCAGGCGCCGCACGTGGGTGATGTACTTGGGCGCTTTGACGCTGAACACGAAATCATCAGGCGTCTGCTCGAACCATTGGTTGAAGCTCGCAGGCTTTTGCAGCGCATAAAAGGTGCCGTTGATCTCGATGCTCGACAGCGCGCGGGAGGCAAATTCCAACTCCTTGCGCTGCACCAACTTGGGCGGATAGAACACCCCGCGCCATGGCTCGTAGCGCCAGCCGGAGATGCCGATGCGGATGGTGCTTTTTGGCGAAGGCCGATGAGTGGTCATGAAGGGTCGATCAGGCCTGGGCGACCAAGACCTTGGACGGTTTAGTTGGTTTGGCCGGTTTCACAAACGCAGACAGGAAACATCGTGAAGCCCCATTGGGAAACGCCACGGTGACAGATTCCGCATCGGCCATGGTGACGATGCCCCGGCCGTAACGCGGCACATGCACGGCATCTTGCACGGCATAGGCGGCCCGGGGCGATTCGGCCGGCCCTGCCTCGACATTGGCCGCTGGCTGATCGTTGATCGCTTGGCGCAAGGCACTCAAGCGCAGGCAATTGTCGCAAGTACCGCATTGTTTGAAGTCCTGGCCTTCTCCAAAATGGTCTTGCAGGACTTTCCACCGGCACAGGCCAGTTTGTCCATAAAACACCATGTGTTCCAGCATGGTTTTGTCGGCCTCTCGCTTGTCCCGGTAGGCCGCCAGGAGCTGGTCCATGGCGTCGTCGCTCAGGCCTTGACGCAGCAGGCGCAGCTCACCCAAGCGGTTTTGCGCCACGATCTTTTGTTGGCGTAACAGGCGCAATGCCACTTGCAGCTTGTTGCGTGGCCGCTGCAAGGATTCTTGCAAGAGGGTCAGCGTCCAATGGCGTTGACCCTCGGGCGGGCCTTGGATGAATGCACGGTAAAGCGCATCGACATCCTCCAGATCAGGGTAACGCCCAGCCAGAAAAAAGCGTTGTACCGCGCGGTCCTGGTGCAAGTACATCAAGGTACAGACGGCTGGCTCACCATCCCGCCCTGCCCGGCCCGACTCCTGGTAGTAGGCATCCAGGCCCGATGGCATCTGGTAGTGCAGCACGAAACGCGTGTCGGCTTTGTCGATGCCCAGACCGAAGGCATTGGTCGCCACCATGACGCGCGCTTCATTGCGCATGAAGGCATCCTGATTGGCCGTGCGGGCCGCCTTGGGAAGTCGACCGTGGTAAATCGTGACGGACTCGCCCGCCGCTTTGAGCGCTTCGTAAACCTGTTCCACGGCCTTGACGGTGGCGCCGTAGACGATGCCTGAGCCGGTCATGCCATTCACCATGGCGAGTGTTTGGGCGATTTTTTCTGCCTCATTGACCACCTGTTTGGCGCGGTAATGCAAATTTGGCCGGTAAATCCCGGTGTTGATCACGCCGAGGTCTCGCGCATTGAGTTGCTGGCAGATGTCGGCGATGACGTCCTCCGTGGCTGTGGCGGTCAGCGCGAGTAAGGTGGGGTGCCCCAATAGAGCGTGTGCAGAAGCAATTTCCAAAAAGGCGGGCCTGAAATCGTGGCCCCATTGCGAGACGCAGTGCGCCTCATCGACCACTAACAAGCTGGTGGGGTGTTGCGACAATAAGGACAGCGCATCCTTATCGGCCAGGCGCTCGGGCGTGGTGAATACGATGCGAGCCT
>CANBUA010000251.1 GCA_947372535.1 Burkholderiales bacterium | reverse complement strand
ACGCCCTACGGTCTTGCCGTTGATGCTGCGGGCAATCTGTTTGTCGCTGACACGGGCAACCATGCCATCCGAAAGATCACCCCCGACGGGGTGGTGACAACCGTGGCGAAGTAGAAGGGCTTTGTTGCACAAAGCCCTGGAATCATGTGCTTGCCTGACGTGATGGCCCAAGAACGGAGGAATGTGTTATCCGTCAAACCAAGCACTTGCTGGCCTGTATGGTGGCCCTGGCTTCAAACTGCGCACCAGCCAACCCCGAGGTGATTTCAGCAGATCACAGGCCGGTGCCGGGCTTGCGCGCTGGCGCGGCGCCTGGCGCCGATGAGGATGAACCTGTCATGGTGCCGGGGCTGTCCGACGTGGTCGACATCGAGTTTTCCCAAGTCTTTGCAGGGGCACTGCGCACGGATGGAACCGTCTGGATCTGGAACCACGAAACCCCATCCAAGTTGTTCGACAACGTCAGACGTGAGCCCTGAAACCTCTTCGAAAGCACCGGATGGAAGTGAAGCGTGTCGGCGTGAGACTGAGGTTGCTGAACCAGCACCTCACTGCGCCCCTGATGGTCGCTATGGGGCTTCAAGGCGGTGATTGGCCTTGATGTGGGCCGTGATGGTGTTGGCCGCCACCACGATCCGGGCCGCTCGCCAGCAGAGCGCACCTGCCTGGGCACGCGGCACAGTTACCAGCGCCTCAGTCTGGGTCTGGTTGGCCGCTGTGCGCGGCTGCGGTGCCGACCGGTACACCTCGAGCCGTCTGAACAGCGCTTCGATGCGGGTAGCCAGAAACCTCAAGGACTCATCCTTGCTGATGTGGTCATCGACGCCCGCCCGCAGGGCCGAGATCTGGTCACCTTCGGAGTGGTTCCTCATGAGGAAGACGATGGGCAAGTGCGGGCCCAGCTGAGCGCGATACACGGTGTTGGGTGATTCCCGATGAACAAGCATGAATCCGCCATGCTCATTCATGGTTCTTCATCGACAACCGTCACGGCATCACCGTGTGGTGCTTGATCGTGACCGGGGGGCTTCCCAAAATGACTTGCATCCACATGGTGCCCGGCATGGGTACTTGACACCGCAGATCCTCAGGAGCCCAGCATGACCAGAAATTCTCATCGTTTGCCTTTACTGACTTCTCTGAGCGTGGTGGCGCTCACGTGTGTGATGTTGGCGGGTTGCGGTGGTGGAGGGAGCGGAGGCGGCGATGGTGCGTCTCCGTCGGGCGTCGGTGCGGGTCCCAGCATCACGGTGCAGCCCCTGTCGCAAGCCTCTGTCGCGGGCGACAGCGTCACTTTCGCCATCACGGCCACAGGCTCGTCTTTGGGCTACCAGTGGCAGCGCAGCACCGATGCGGGCGTGAGCTGGGCGGACATCGCAGGTGCCACCGCCAGCAGCCTGACGGTCAGCAAGGTGTCGGCGGGCGACAGCGGCCAGTCCTACCGGGTTGGCGTGACATCCGGTGGGAGGACCGTCTACAGCTCGGCGGTCACCTTGACCGTGTCGCCGGCCACCGCGCCGACTGTCTCCGTCCAGCCTGCCGATGTCGCAGCCACCTCCAGTGGCACGGCAGATTTCAGCGTGACGGCCACGGGCACTTCTTTGCGCTACCAGTGGCAGGTCAGCAGCGATGGCTCAAACTGGCAGGACATCGCAGCAGCCACATCGCCTACTCTGCACTTGACGGCCGTGGCAGCGAGCGATGCAGGCAAGCGCTACCGCGTGGTCGTGAGCAACAGCCTGAGCAGTGTGACCAGCAGCCCGGCTACGCTGACGGTGGCGGCCGCCAGCGCCAAGCCCGCCATCACCACACAGCCGCTTGCGCAAAGCGCGATCACAGGGCAGGCTGTAACCTTCACCGTGGCGGCGACGGGAAGCCCCGCGCCCACTTACCAGTGGCAATTGAGCAGCGACGGTGGCGTTTCTTTCTCCAACATCAGCGGAGCGACCGGCAGCAGCTACACGCTGGCGTCGACGGCCGCAACAGACAGCGGCAAGCGCTATCGGGTGGTGGTGAGCAACAGCCAGGGGACGGTGACCAGCATTGCGATTGCTTTGACGGTCAGTGCGGGCGTGACGCCCAGCGTGGTGTCCGATGCTGTCGAAGTGATTGCCAACTATCCGGACAACGATTTCGGTGCTGTTCGCACCGGCACGTTCGCTGTTGCCGCAACAGGTACGCCGACGCCGAGCTACCAGTGGCAAGTGAGCGTGGATGCTGGGCTTTCATACACCAATGTCAACGGAGCTACCGCCAGCAGCTACACAACCCCGCCGGTCGGCAAGGCTGACAATGGCAAGTTGTTCAGGGCTGTGATCAGCAATGTTCTGGGCACGGTTACCTCGCATCCAGCCCGTTTGGATGTGTTGAACGTGGGCTTGGGGGGCACCACCACCAGTGATGGGACAGTGGTAGGGCAGGGCATGGTCGTTCGGTCGAATGGGGACACCGTGGTCACGATTGGTGATGCAGGCTCCTTTTGCTCGTTCTATTGTTTCTCCATGGGCCTGCGCACGCTGACGCACACAGGTATGGTGACGTCCTTTGGTAACCCCAATGGTTCCACAGTAGATGTTGACGGCACCGGCAACGCTGCAGCTTTCTACTCTCCACAAGGCCTGGCCCAAGATGCTGCAGGCAACCTTTATGTATCCGACCGGGGCAATCGGATTCGCAAAGTCACGTCAGCCGGGGTGGTTGCCACGCTGGCTGGAGGTGATGCCCAGGGTGGATTTGTGAATGGCACGGGCGGCTTGGCCAGTTTCCAAAATCCCGGCGCCTTGGCCACCGACAAAGACGGGAACGTCTACGTTCTGGACACCCAAAACAAGGTCATCCGCAAAGTGACCCCTGCTGGCGTTGTGACCACCTTCGCCGGTGGTCTGCAGTCAAACAGAACGTACCCCACACCCCCGGCTGATGGCACGGGACCGACCGCCGAATTTGATTACTTCAACATTGGAATTGCCTACGATCAAGCCAACAATCAGCTCATTGTGGTCGACTCGACATACTGCACTGTCCGCAAGGTCAGCATGAATGCCGTGGTCACCACGCTGTCTACGGACAAATCAAGATGCGTTCACGCCGATGGCCCGTTGGCATCGGCAGGCTTCGCCGGAATGAGCGCCGTGGCGGTTGATGCCAAAGGCAACATCTTCGTGGCTGAAGGCCCGGTGTATGTCCGCAAGATCACACCTGCCGGTGATGTGTCCACCATCTACGAAAACCACGATGCCGGCGTTGGTGCCACGGCTATTACTGCGGACACGGCGGGCAACGTTTACCTGACCAGACACACAATCACCGTTTTCAGTTCCAGTCCATGGGTGACGGGTAGCTCATATTTGATCACCAAGATCACGCCAGATGGCACGGTGACCACGCTGCCGTGAATCGGCGCACGGTGCCAAGCCTAGCTTGTGGGTAGCCCTCATCTGATAGTTGATCCCATCCGAAACGGCGAGAGTCAGCTTTTGGGCTGCGCGGTTAGCGCACCCGAAGGGCAGGCAACGGCCGCACAGGATTGCCCCCCGAATGTCTGCGCCGACATCAAGCTGACATTGACACGAACGAGGTCTTCCTTGAAAGCTGCCTACTTCTTGGCCAAGCGCTTGAGGCCTTCAACATAGGCGTCGTAGCTCGTTATCTTCGCGCCGGGCGGCAATTTGATATCGCCATCCTTGGCGGTGCCACTACAACGCTGTCAGGCCTCACAGCAGCCTGGACTACTTGTCGCCACACTTGTTCAAACAGCAATATCTGTCCCTTCCCAAACCGGCTGTCTTACAGGAATGATTGGGACGAACAAACAGAGCAGGTCAGAAGGCCGCATGAAGACCCAGGTTTCGCACCTTGAAATTGAAGGGCGGGCTCAGGTCGCGCCTGACAGCACGGTTAACACGCTACGCTGAGGCAGTTCACGGGATACCAACCGGGCTGGTGCGCTGCGGCTGCAGCGTGGCACGAACACATGAGCGATGGACGGAGGGAATATGAAACAGACCAGCGGCTACAGGTTTTCATATGTGGCGGGGCGCGCACGGGGCCAGGGCTTGCTGGGAGTGCGGACCACCATATTGGCCTGGGTGGCGACCTTGGTGTGTGCCCTTTGGCTGCCGAGTGCGTCTGCCGCCCCGGTCACACTGCGGTATGTGGGGCCGCCGTTGACGCGCTACCTGCGTGGTGACAAGCAGAATGTCAGCAAAGTGACGGTGGAGATGACCTTCGGCCTTCCACTGCCAAGCTATCAGGATGTCTGGATCAAAGGCAACGAACCGCGAACCGCACTGGGGCCGATCAGCATCAAGGCCGATACCGGCGCCTCCAGCTACGCCTTGCATCCAGCAAAGGATGATATCGACATCGGCGAAGATTTCCAGCTCTATCTGAAGACCGATGCCGAGGGCAGACCGCAGAGGTGGTCCATCAAGATCCGTGGCATCACCCTGGCATCGGACGTGGAGGACGGTACGGGCACCAGGTGCCCGTCATTCAGCGATGTCAGAGGGTCATACACTGTCAAGCCCGTGCTGACCTCGATCCAGGCCCATCTGCTGGGCGACAACTACACCGAAGACCGGTCGTTTCAGGTGCAGGGCTGCGGTCAAGGTGAGTGGAGCGTATCGGGCGCTGCCGAACCCGGATCAGCGCCTGTGCCGGAGCCAGCGGGCAGCGATTTTGGGTGGCTGGGCGACAAGCCCATTGGCGGGCATGTTCTTGACAAAGGTGCCAGAGAATCGCTGGCGGCCCTGGGGCGACAGCTCAATGTGCCGATTTTGTTGGCGGCACTGGTGGTGGAGGGGCCTGATATTTCCGAGCCCTATGAGCGCGCGCAGTTCGCCTTTGGCTACCTTCGGGAAGTTGGGAAGGTGGAGAGGGCCGGCGAGATCGTCTACGACTGCCAGCAGCGGCTACCTGCCTTGCTGGCCTCGGAGTCTGCGTTCCGCTCGGAGCGCGACAAGGCTGGGCCCGAAGAACGCGCATTCCATGCCCTCCTGCAGGAGCATGCGGCCACGCTCCGTCACAAGCTGGTCTTGGCCGCGCACGGCGACGAACCGGCCCTGGCCCGGGTCCGCCAGTTGGTGGCCCGTATCCGCTCCAGTCGCTACCTTGAGGCTGCAGCGGACTATGCGCTGCAATATCACCGCTTCGTCGATCCGCTTAGAGCGGAGGCGGCCCATGGCAACTCGCTAGGGCTTGCCAGATGGAATATTGAGGCGGCCGCAGCCGCCTTCGACGTCCACAGCCTGAGTGAGGCCAAAGTGTCCGTTGCAGCCATCATCGAGAGGCGGGATGCGGGCAAGCTGCCCTTCGAGAAGCGACTCGCTGGGGAAGCGTACAGGCGCGAGTTGGAGCAAGAGCGCCGCGAGCGTGAGGACAAAATGTGGTGGAACGGTGTGGCAAGAAGGCACCATGACGAGTGTCTCAGAGGCCTTTACCACCCCGGGGAGGGGCGGACCTGTGAGGACTTGCTTCCTTGAGTCACCGAGTTCTTACTGAGCTGGCTGCTCGCGCTCCAGAAAGAGTGCCCGCAGGCAATTCTGGCTGGCCACACCCCACTACAGTCATCCACTCCGCCACCGGCGTGTTGGCCCAATGACCGCAATCTTCCCGAGACCGGGAGGTCAGCGTGTGGTCGCCACCGTCAGCACCAGTCTAGGGTTGTGAGATACCTGCCCGGCATGACACCCAGGCCACGAACGTGCACGGCCTGAAGTCAGAACACGTCATCAGGCCGACCGATCGACTTCTATGCATCTCAAATTGCATCCACCTCAGACCCTGACCGTCTGCGCCCTCCTCTTCTGCCTTTGGCGCCTCAGATAGCGGGCCGCTTGTCGGTGCTTGTCAGCGCGCTCCAGCTAGCAAGACCCAGAATCTCTTGGTAGTGGCAGCTAGACCAATCGACCAGAGAGCAATCAAGCCCCAGGCAACCCAAACCGCGACCAAGCTTGGACACACGCGACATTTCTGACTCCCTTTTGTTCGACGCGCTGATGCTACAGCGTGTAACCCCGGAAGCAGACTTCAAAGGACCAATGCGCGTCTTCCCGACGCCACTGATCAGGGCAGGCATTGAATCGCTCCGGGTCTAGTGGAAATCTGTGAGCTACAAACTTTGGGCCGTACAGCGGCGGGCGACCATCTCTCGACTGGCACAGGCCAACCGTCCGCTGCCGAGTCTCCCGGCTCTGGAATGGTCAGATTGACAGCACAAGTTAACGACGGCTTTGGGTCCAGCGGCCATGCACCTTTGTTAGGCAATTGTCTGCAAGCGGCCGTCAATCAGCATCGCCAAACCTGGCAACTCAAAGGCAGGACTTGATGCGATCACCCCTTGACACACACCACCTGCTTGAGCGTGTGCACCACATCCACCAGGTCGCGCTGAGCTTCCATCACCGCATCGATGTCCTTGTATGCCGCTGGCGTCTCGTCGATCACGTCCTTGTCCTTGCGGCATTCCACGCCTTCGGTGGCCGCCCGGTGATCGGCCAGCGTGAAGCGGCGTTTGGCCTCGCCACGGCTCATGACACGGCCGGCCCCATGTGAGCAACTCTCGAAGCTCTCCGGGTTACCCTTGCCACGCACGATGTAGCTGCGCGCGCCCATGCTGCCGGGGATGATGCCCAGCTGACCTGCCTTGGCGCTCACCGCACCCTTGCGCGTCACGAACACATCCTCACCAAAGTGATGCTCGCGCTGCACGTAGTTGTGGTGGCAGTTCACGGCCTCGATGTGGCTCTGGAAGTTCTTGTGGATCACGGTCTTGGCGGCCTCGATCACACGGCGCATCATCACCTCGCGGTTGACGGCGGCAAACTTCTGGGCCCAGCCCACACCGCGCACGTAGTCGCCAAAGTAGCGGCTGCCTTCTTTGAAGTAGGCCAGGTCGCGGTCCGGCAGGTTGGCGTTGTTTCGAATGGCATCCTGCTTGGCCAGTTCGATGAACATCGTTCCAATGAAGTTGCCCACGCCGCGTGAACCAGAG
>CANBUA010000250.1 GCA_947372535.1 Burkholderiales bacterium | reverse complement strand
CCGCCCACGCTGACCGTGACGGCTTGCGCTTCCAGCGGCTCGGCCTCGGTGGCGTCGTGGGCCGCGTGCAGCGGGCCTGCGCGGTGGGCCGGCTTGAAGTCGTTGGGGAAGGCCACGCCCTGGGCCCGGATCGCGGTCAGTTTCTCGCGGCGCTCGGCCACCAGTTTGTTGGTGTCCACCACGGGTTCGGGGGCGGCATTCTCGGGCGTGTGGTGGTGTTGGGACATGGTGATGAGCGGCAGTAGCGCGGCAGTAAGAGGGCGGGCACAGACATGGCCCAGCCCTAGATTGTATGAAACCGTGGGCGACAATCGCGGCCATGTCGGACCAAACACCTTCCGCCGCGCCAGTTTCGGACGGCTCGTCTTTCCTGCGAACGCTCCGGCAAGCGTGGCAGGCCGTGCCGCGCGCGGCCCTGGGCAACCTATTGGCCAAGCTGCTGATCGTCGCCTTGGGCCTGTCCATCACGGTGTTGGTGGCGCGCCTGGGGCCGCGGGTGCAGGGTGCTTTTGCGCTGTTCGTGGCGGTCGAGTCCGGTTTGCTGACCTTGTTCACCGGTCTGGGCCTGTGGTTGGCGCGACAGGTCTCACGCCAGCAAGCAGGCGAGCACGGCGGTGCCACGCGCATGCTGCGCAGCGTGCTGCAATGGGCGGTGGGGCTGGGTCTGCTGGCCGCTTTGGTGCTGTTGGCCATCTCCTGGTCGTCCAGCCGATTGCCTTATTCGCAGTTGTGGCTGCTGGCGCTGGCCGCGCCGTTTTTGCTGCTGGTGCCCACGGCCACAGGGCTTTGGCTGGGGCAGGGGCGCATGTGGCCTTTGAACCTGGCGCAGGTGGCCGCGCCGGCCTCCGTGCTGTCGGGGCTGGCGGTGGTGGGCTGGCTCACACAGGGCGCCGCCGTCAAGACGCCCTCGGTGGTGCTGGTGCTGATCGCCTGGGTCAGCGGCAAATCACTGATCGCCGTGTTGACGGCCATCTATGCCCTTCACGACAGCACCCGCCGGGATGAGCGGCGCGAAGACGCCGGCCTGATCGGCCACGCGCCGGTCGCCAAATGGCGCCACGAATGGCGCTTTGTGCTGACCATTGGCCTGACCAATGTGGTCAGCCTGCTCAATTACCGGGCCTCGCTCTTCCTGGTCGAACACTTCAAAGGTTTGAGCGAAGTGGGCACCTACTCCGTTGCGGTGACGGTGGCCGAGTTGCTGTGGCTGCTGTCTTCCTCGGTCACGGTGTCGGCGTATTCGCGCATCGGCAACCCGGACCGGGCGATCGCGTCCAGCATGACGGTGCAGGCCGTGCGCATCAATGTGCTGGCCACGGTGCTGGCCGCGCCGGTGCTGCTGGGTCTGGCCTGGTGGGGGCTGCCCCGCTTGATGGGGCCGGCGTATGCTGCCTCGGTCTGGCCACTGGCGGCGCTGTTGCCGGGTGTGGCGGCTTATGCGGCGGCGTCCAGTTTGTCGGCCTTCTACACCAATCACCTGGGCAAACCGCACCTGTCGGGCTCGATCGCCGGGCTGTCGCTGCTGATCAGCGTCGGGGCTGGCTGCGTGCTGATCCCGCTGTGGGGCGCGGTCGGCGCGGCGGTCGCCAGCAGCCTGGGGTATTCATTGGCCATCCTGGCGGCTTATGGCGTGTTCCTGAAGCACGCAGGGCTGCCCTTGCGGGCGCTTTGGTCGGGTACCCCCTCGGAATGAGCGTGCATCTGCCCTGTTCCCCGGGAACGCGGGGGGCTTTTGCGCATCTCTGGCCCAGGGTGAGCGCCTGGAAGCAGGCGACAATAGCCGGTTTACGCTTGTTGCTTCCATGTCCGTCCTCCGCCAACGATTGATCCGCCCCCTGGCCCGACTCTGGTCGGCGTTTTCCGGGCCGCGCATCGTCTATGGCTGGCGCAATGCCAATGGCAGCTATTGCGAGCACACCCGGGTCAGCACCCACACCTGTTTCGAGCACCGTGAGGGGCTGGTGTTGGGCGATCACGTGTTTGTCGGCCACTTCAACCGCATCGACGGCTCCAATGGCTTGACCATCGAAGAAGGCGTGCAAGTCACCAATTACGTGTCCATCCTCAGTCACTCCAGCCACCGTTCGGTGCGCGTGATGGGCCGCCGCTATGCGGGCCACCTCGACCCGGTCGGCTATGTGCGCCGTGCCACGCATGTCGGGGCGTACAGCTTCATTGGGCCGCACAGCATCATTGCGCCGGGTGCGCGCATTGGCAAAGGCGTGATCGTGCAGGCCTACAGCTTCGTTTCCGGCGAGGTGCCGGATTTCGCCATCGTCGGCCCCAAGGCGCCGGGGCAGACGGCGGTCGTCATGGGTGACACGCGTGAGATGGACGCCAACCTGCTGGCCCAGCACCCTGAGTTGCATCCTGTCTATGCCCAATGGGCCGGCCAGGGCCACCTGCAAAAGGCATTGGCCATGGCAGGGGCCCGTTCATGACGCAAGCCCAGCGCCCCGTGCGCATGCTGTTTTTTGCCGATGCCGCCAGCGTGCACACACGCCGCTGGGTGGCGGCCGTGGCCGAGCGCGGCGCCCAGGTGGTGCTGATCTCGCGTCAATATGGTGAGGTGCCGGGCGCGCAGCAGGTGATCACGATCGCCCCGGGCGATGACAAGCTGACCTGGTTCAAGGCCCTGCCTCAGGTGCGCAAGACGGTGCGGCAACTGGCCAAGTCTTTCAAGCCTGACCTGGTGCATGGGCACTACGTCACGTCCTATGGTTTCTGGGCCGCGGCCTGTGGCCTGAAGGTGCCCAAGGTGCTCACGGCCTGGGGCTCGGACATCCTGGTCACGCCGCGTGAGAGCCGCTTGATGCGCCTGCTGGTGGGCTGGTCGCTGCGCCGCGCCGACATGATCACCGCCGATTCGCTGGACATGGTCGATGAGATCGCGGCCTACCACCCCAGCGCGCCCGTGCACCAGATCCTGTGGGGCGCGGACACGGACAAGTTCGTGCCCGGCCAGCCAGGCCCGGATTTCGAGGCCATCAGCCTGCGCAACTGGGAGCCTAACTACAACATTGACCTGATCATCGAGGCCTTTGCCCGCTTCGTCAGCCTGCGGCCGCACTCGCACGCTTTGCTGCACCTGCTGGGTGGCGGCCCGATGGCGTCGGTGTTGCAAGAGCGCGTGGCCTCGCTGCGCTTGTTGCAGCAGGTGCGCTTCCATGGCCGCGTCGGTGACCAGGCCATGATCAATGCGATCCAGCGTTGCCGCGTCTCCGTCTCTGTGCCTACCAGCGATGCCACCTCGGTCTCGGTGCTGGAGTCCATGTCCGCCGGATTGCCGGTGATTGCGTCTGACCTGCCGGCCAACCGCCAGTGGATTGACGAGCGTGGCGGCATCCTCGTGCCGGTGCGCGACATCGACGCGCTCACCAACGCCTTCGTGATGATCCACGATCAGCCCGCGCAAGCCCAGCTTCAGGGTGAGCACAACCGCCGCCGCGTCGAGGCCGAGGCCTCGCGCCGCAGCCAGATGGACCGCATGTGGCTGCTGTACGAGCACCTGCTGCGCCCCTCGTCCAAGCAAAACGGCCAGAGCACGGCCCGCCCATCTCAGCCGCCGCGAGGCAAGCCTTGAGCCAGGCGCTGCGCACCGTCTCGGTGATCGTGCCCTGCCGCAACGAGCGCGATCACATCGAAGCTTTCTGCGCCAGCGTGGCGGCTCAAGAGGTGCCTGCGGGCTGGCAACTGCAGGTGCTGATCGCCGATGGCCTCAGCGACGATGGCACGCGCGAGCGTCTGAAAGCCTGGTGCGCCCGCGATCCGCGCTTTGTGATGATCGACAACCCCGGGCGCATCGTGTCCTGCGGGCTCAACCGCTGCATCGAGCAGGCCGCGGGCGACTTCATCGTGCGGCTTGACGTGCACAGCATCTACGCGGCCGACTACATCGCCCAATGCCTGAGCGTGTGGCAAACCACCGGCGCCGACAATGTGGGCGGGCCCTGGCGTGCTGAAGGCGCGGCTGGCCCTGATGGCACGGTGCAGCGCGCCATCGCGGCGGCCTTTCAGTCGCGCTGGGTGGCCGGTGGCGCCTTGTCGCGCGACCTGAGCTACAACGGCCCGGTGGACACGGTCTACCTGGGCTCGTGGCCACGCAGCACCTTCACGCGCTTTGGCGGCTTCGACGAAGAACTGGTGCGCAACCAGGACGACGAGCACAACCTGCGCATCCACCGTGGTGGCGGGCGGGTGTGGCAATCGGCCGCCATCTGCTCGACCTACCACCCGCGCGCCAGCGTGAGCGATGTGTTCCGCCAGTACCGGCAATACGGTTACTGGAAACCCTTCGTCATGAAAAAGCACGGCCAGGCGGCTTCCTTGCGACACCTGATCCCGGGCCTGTTCGTCGGTGCGCTGATGCTGCTGGCCCTGGTGACCTTGCTGAGCGGCTTGTGGCTGTCCTCCAGCATCGGCCCGGGCATGGAACTGTCCCAGGCCGCGCAGTGCACCACCTGGCTGGCCGCCAGTTTGTTTGGTGCACTGGCTTTGAGCTACGTGGGCGCCGTGGCCCTGGTGACGGGGCTGATCGCCAAAGAATCGGGCTCTGAGTTGGCGCTTCACTTGCCCGGTGTCATCGGCGCTTACCATTTCGGCTATGGCCTGGGCTCGCTGCGCGGCTGGTGGGATGCGCTGTTCAAGGGCCTCCCCGATCCGGCCTTCGGGCGCTTGACGCGTGGCGCCGCCAGCCAGCGATGACCCCGCCGCCTTTGTCATCATTGCCCTGATCGACCCAATCGACCTGACTGAACCGAGACCTGTCATGAGCCAACCCAGCTTCCTGCCCTTTGCCCTGCCCGAGATCGGCGAAGAAGAGATCGCCGAAGTCGTCGACACTTTGCGCTCAGGCTGGGTCACCACCGGCCCCAAGGCCCGCAAGTTCGAAGAGGCTTTCGTGGCTTACCTGGGCGATGCCAGTTTGCAGGCCATTGCGGTGAACTCGGCCACGGCCGGCCTGCATCTGGCGCTCGAAGCCCTCGGCATCGGCCCGGGCGACGAGGTCATCACGACGACCCACACCTTCACGGCCACCGCTGAAGTGGTGCGTTACCTGGGCGCCGACGTCAAGCTCGTGGACATCGACCCGGCCACGCTCAACATCGACCCCAAGGCGATTGAGGCGGCCATCACGCCACGCACCAAGTGCATCATGCCCGTCCACTACGCGGGCCTGGCGGTGGACATGGACGCCATCTTCGCGATCGCCGACAAGCATGGCCTCAAGGTGGTCGAAGACGCCGCCCATGCCTTGCCCTGCTCGCACCGTGGCCAGTTGATCGGGCTGTCGCGCAGCGATGCCATTGTGTTCAGCTTCTACGCCAACAAGACCATGACCACGGGCGAAGGCGGCATGCTGGTCACGCGCAATCCGGAGCTGGCCGCGCGTGCCAAGGTCATGCGCCTGCACGGCATCAACCGGGATGCTTTTGACCGCTTCACGGCCAAGGTGCCCAGTTGGTACTACGAGATCGTGGCGCCTGGCTTCAAGTACAACCTGACCGACATCGCCGCCGCCTTGGGCCTGCACCAGCTCAAGCGCCTGCCGGCCTTCCAGCTGCGCCGTGAGGCCATCGCCCGCCGTTACCACGAGGCTTTGGCCGACCTGCCCATCATCCTGCCGCCGCTGCCTGCGCATGCGGGCGATCTGCATTCCTGGCACCTCTATGTGATCCGCCTGGACGACAGCACCGAGACCACGCGCGACCAGGTGATCGACAGCCTGTTCGCCGACGGCATCGGCGTGAGCGTGCATTACATCCCGCTGCACATGCACCCCTACTGGAAAGACCGCTACGACCTCCAGCCCGAGCAATTCCCGCACAGCCACAAGGCCTATCAGCGCATGCTGACCTTGCCGCTGTACACGCGCATGACGGACGAGGACGTCGAGCGCGTGATCACCTCGGTGCGCAAGGCCCTGGGCCGCGCTTGAGTTTTAGCAATAGGCCGAGCCGCCATGAGCAAGCGTCTGTTCGATCTGCTGATGTCCTCGCTGGGCCTGCTGGTGCTGGGGCCATGCTTGCTGCTGATCGCCCTGGCCATCAAGCTCGACTCCAAGGGGCCGGTGTTCTTCCGGCAGGAGCGTGTGGGTCGTTTTGGGCAGCCGTTTCGCATCCACAAGTTCCGAACCATGCGCCACGAACCACAGGGCAGTGGTTTGCAGATCACCGTGGGTCAGGACAGCCGCATCACCCGCATCGGTCACCTGCTGCGCGGCAGCAAGCTCGACGAATTGCCCCAGCTGCTGGATGTGTGGTTGGGCACCATGAGCCTGGTCGGGCCCCGCCCCGAGGTGCCGCGCTACGTGGCGCACTACCCGGCGGCCTTGCGCGAGAAAGTGCTCTCGGTGCGCCCCGGTATCACCGACATCGCCTCCATCGAATACCGTGATGAGAGCCGTGTCCTGGCCCGTGCCACCGACCCCGAACAGGCCTATATCCAAGAGGTGCTGCCTCACAAGCTGGCCCTGGCGGCGCAATACGTGGATCAGTCCTCCGTGTGGCTGGACATCCGCCTGATCCTGCGGACCGTGTGGGCCATCGTTCAGCGGTGAATTGATCGTCGGCCTGAAGGATAGGCATTGGTGCGGTTGTGGACAAGCAGTCAAGGCTTGCCAGTTGGGCCCGCCTTTGGCATATGGTCTTTACATTCCCATTGATGCCCGCCCGGGCCACACCGCCATGAACAACAACATCACCACCTTGTCTCCGCCGAGTTCCAGCTGGCTGACACGCTTCTTCATTCAAACCATCGCCGCTTTGATGGCCTTGAGCTGCCTGCACATGGCGGGCGCGGCCACCACCGTGCCGCGCATCGACTTGTTCGAAGTCGATCCCACCGAAGACATCGCTCCCGGCACGGAGCTGTCGCTGCGGGTCGAAGGCACGCCCAAGGGCACGGCCAGCGTGCGCATCCAGGGCATCGCCAAGACCTTGACCCTGCCTGAAGTGGATGAAGGTGTCTACGAGACCAGCTACACCCTGCGCTCCAAAGACAAGGTCGTCAACGGTGCCAGCGT
>CANBUA010000249.1 GCA_947372535.1 Burkholderiales bacterium | reverse complement strand
CAGTGCTCAATGTGGCAGCCCAGGCCTTCACATCTTGGTGGCTGACGCCATTCTTGGCATCCACATCGGCCATCGCTTCCATGGTCATGCGGTGGCGCTCCGTCTCCCGCTCCACGTAGGCTGCGAGCGCTTGCTTGATCACCCAACCCCTGGATCGCTCCAGTTGGGCTGCCAATTGATCGATCTGCTCTGCCAGAGGCAAGGGCACGTGGGCCGTCATCACTCGGGTGTCCGGTGAAGGCATGAATCACTCCTAATCACTTTCAATCAGTCTAGCGCAAGTCACGGATCTTGCCCACCCCACACACTGGGTTGACTCGTCAGGGGCGGTCCAGTTTGTCAACGAGGGTACCCGCCCAAAGCCGCCCGCTGAAGAAGCGGGCACCCGGCCCCGTCAAGGCTGCGCAAACGGATTGGCAGGCAGTTCGATGTGAGGCAGCGGGCGGCTGGCAACGTCCTGTGCTTCGGCTTTTGGCAAACCGAGGATGGTCAGCAAGATCGCCGCGATTTGCTTGGTCAAAGCCTGGGCATCGCCAAAGATGTCGTCCGGCGCATTGTTCTGGCCGGCCTGGTCTGACAGGGCGGCCAAGCCACCCAGGATGGTGCTGCCCACAGCGATGTACACCGACGGCAAATCACCGATGACGAAGCGCCCTGCGGACACGCCCTTGGCCATGTCTTGAAGCAGGTACCGCCCCAGGCCTTCGCTCATGCTGTCGCGGCTGAAGCTGGTTTGAAAGACAAATCTGCCCCACGTCGGGTCGGCGTGCCCGCGCAGCATCGTGTAGCGCGCGGATGCGGCGATCTTCTCCGCAGGGTCTTCCACCTGGTCGCCCAGTTTGTCCAGCGCCACAGCGAAGTGGCTGATCACTTCCTCGATGAGGGCCGCATGGATCGCGTCTTTCGATTCGAAGTGGTTGTAGAACGAGCCGAACCCAACATCTGCCTTCTCCGTGATCTCGTTGATGGCCACACCTGCCACCCCACGGTAAGCCATCAAATGCAAGGCAGCCCCCAACAGGCGGATGCGGGTGTCGCGTTTGCGTCTGGCGCCACGGGGCGCTTTGTCCTCCGGCAGGGCCTTGGCCATTGCACTTTCCTGGGCAACGAGGCGCTGGGCGGTCGGGGCTTTTTCACGGGGTGACATGGGGAGCTGGTGCAGGCATTGACAGCGCTGAGCCTAGCATCGATGACAAGGCGCAGCGTTTTTTGGCCCATGTCAGGGTTAGCACCATCGCGGATGTTGAATAATAAATCATAATTGATGAAATCATCAGTTACCGATTGAGTACCAATGAGCTTCCCTGCCTATCCCGCGCGCATGCTGACCGCCGAAGAAGTCCAGCGTTATGACGAAGACGGCGTGATCATGCTGCGCCAGGCCCTGGACCCCAACTGGGTGGCCATGGTCGAAGAAGGGCTCGAGCACGCGATCCGTGAGCAGTCCCTCATCGGGAAGTTCATGTCGAGAAAGGTCGAGGGCTACAAGATGGACATCTTCTTGTGGAAGCGGATCGATGTCTTGCGTGACTTGATCTATTACGGCCCGTGCGCTCGCTGGGCTCAGGACCTGATGAAGTCCAAAGAAGTGCGCTTTTTCTACGACCAGATGTTCGTCAAGGAACCGGGAACGGACGCCCCCACGCCTTGGCACCAGGACTTGAGCTTCTGGCCCATTCGGGGCGAGCAGATCACCTCCTTCTGGATTCCGCTGGACAAGGTCAACAAGGACAACAGCGGATTGCTGTATGTCAAGGGCTCGCACAAGTGGCCGCAGCGGTTCAAGGCGCTGTCGCCAGACTATGTCGCGGCGATCATCGACGAGAAGATGGATGACATCCCCGACATCAATGCGAACCTGGACAAGTACGAGTTGCTGCACTGGGACATGGAGCCCGGTGACCTCTTGATGTTCCATCCACTGACCTTGCATGGCTCCTACGGCAACACTTCTCGCACACGTCGCCGCCGTGCCCTGGCGTTGCGCTGGACGGGTGACGATGTCACCTACCAGCCCTCCGCCAAGCGCATGCCGATCCACTACCGTCATGAGTCGAAGCAAGGCGAGCCACTGCGGGGGGCGGCTTTTCCCATCATCTTGCCGAACCATGATCCAGCCGAGCGCAGCGTCCGCCTGCAGCCCGAAAGCCCCACGACGCACAAACTGCTGACGTCCGCTGTGCAAAACGTCGTGTCCGCAGCCAAGTTGCAACTCAGCGGGGCTGGTTCGGCGATCCCTCGTCAGACGTGGAACAACCCGGCCGAGGTCAAGTCCTCCGGGAACCAGCCCAAGTGACATGGGCACATCAACGCACGAACTTCAGAGCATGAAAGCATTACCTATCATGGGCGCGGTCGCGGCGGCCGCCATCGCCTACCTTTCTCTCTGGGCGGTGGACATCACACCAGGCGGTTGGACACCACCGGCTTTGGCTCAGCAGGGCCCGACGAACCAGGCACTCAAAAGCATCAAGCGCATCGGGTTGAATGTGGGCGTCGGCCCAGAGGGCATTTCATTGGACGATGCAGGGCGCATCTACGCTGGCTATGTGGATGGCCGCGTTGTACGCTTTTCTGCGGATGGGCAGACCCATGAAGAGATCGCCAAGACGGGTGGGCGCCCTTGGGGCACATTTGCCTCCGCGGATGGCAGCGCTGTGCTGGTGGCCGATGCGGTCAAGGGCTTGCTGCGAATCACGCAAGGCCAGGTCGAGGTGCTGTCCACCCAGTCTGATGGGACACCGTTCAAGCTGATCGACGACGTGGTGCAAGCCAAGTCCGGCATCATCTATTTTTCCGACGCCTCGTCCCGATACGGCTTGGACAAGATGATGGCGGACGTCTTTGAACATGGGGGCCATGGACGCTTGCTCAGCTACGATCCACAAACCAGAAAGACCACCACCCTGGCTTCTGGCCTGCACGTGGCCAACGGCGTGACCCTGGGGCCTGATGAGGCCTATCTCCTGGTGTCGGAGACGCTCGAGTATCGCGTCATGCGTTACTGGCTCAAGGGGCCCAAGATGGGGCGGTTCGAGCCCTTCGTCGAGAACCTGCCAGGCTTCCCGGACAACATCAGCTATAACGGCAAAGATGGCTTTTGGCTGGCGCTTTTCGCCCCTCGCGATGCGATGCTGGATGGCATCCTGCCTTACCCCGCGCTGTTGAAAGCGGTGTACCGCATCCCCGAGGCCATGCGGCCCAAGGCGGCCAAGCATGGTCGTGTGCTGAAACTGGACTTCAACGGCAAGGTCATGGCGGACTTGCAAGATGCGACAGACGGCGCCTATGCCCCGATCACCAGTGTGCGAGAGCGGGGCACCTCGCTTTACTTTGGCAGCATCGAGTATCCGGGCCTCGGGCAACTGCCCTTGCCATGATCCCGATTCAGATCGGCACCACCCGTTGAAGGAAGGCCAACTGGTCGGCCGTCATGAGGTCGAAGGGCTCGCCCGTGTAGATGTCGAAGTGGCCAAAGGGGTAGACCTTCACCGTGCATTGCTTGGCGTCTTTCGCATGCCGCAAGGTCGCCTTGGCCGGCGCCACCGAGTCTGAGGCGCACACGCCCACCAGCATCGGGGTGCGCAGCGCCGCGAGCTTTTTGCCGGGCCGCCAGAAGATGATCTTGAGCCCGAACATTGCGCTCACCCCATTGATCAGCACGGTGCCGGAAGGCAGGATCAAAGAGCCCGTGAAATGGGAGATTGCGTCCGCCTCAGGCTTGTCGGAGAACGACACATTGGGCGTCAAGCGGATGGTCTTGCTCGCATGGCGCTTAAAGAGTTTGGACAGTTGCCCCGACAACACAGTGCCCTCGGGGAACAGTTGAAACACGCCTTGCACGACGTCGGTGGCGGTCATCATGGCCGGGGTGCCGAAGGTGCCGGCCAAAGGCACCAGCACCGGCTTGCCACGGACCAGCCTGGACAAGGCATCCCACGCCGCGAAGAGCGTCACGCCGACCACGCTGGGGATGGACAGCGCCATGGCCGAGGCCACGCCATCGGTGAAAGGCCCTTGGATGATGGTGGCGGTGATGTCGTGGCGGGCGCTGGTGACATCGATCATGTGGCCACCGGCCAGCGATGAGCCGAACAGGATGATGCGTGTTGGGTCCACGCCTTCGAGCGTCTTGCCGTGCTCAATCGCCGCGGCGATGTCCGCCTGCTGCCATTCGCGCACCAGCCAGTGGCGCGGCTGCCCATCGCTGCGCCCGAAGTAGCGGTAGTCGAACGTGAGGGTGGCATAGCCGGCGGCGGCGAAACGGCGCGCATAGGCATCCAGGCGCATCTCGTAGATGCCGCCCAGGCCGTGCGCCATCACGATCAGTGGCGCGAGGCGGTCGCCCTGGGGGCGAACGAAGAGCCCTCGGCAGGTGATGCCTTCGGACTTGAACTCGATTTCTTGCTCTTGAACAGGGAAAGACATGCCGACAACTCCATGACTTGAATGCCATTCAAGTCGAATGTTAGCAGGTTGTTGAACGGCATTCAAGTCGTTGCGATATCCTTCCGGCATGGCGAGAAACAAGCGAGACATTGACGCACAGGTCAAGCGGGACGAGATCGTGACGCATGCGCTCGACTTGTTCTTGGCGCATGGCTTCGAGAGCACCTCCATGGCCATGATCTCGCGCAGCGCGGAGATCGCGCCGAACACGATCTACTGGTATTTCACCGGCAAGGACGAGGTGCTGCTGGCCACCCTGGACAGGCTGCTGCAGGCGGAGGTGGCCGCGTTCCAGCACAAGCCATTTCGCTCAGCTTTGGAGCGCCTGACCTGGGTGGTGGACAAGTTCACCCAGTACCAGCAACTCGTCGGCGCGGTGCATGCGCGCCTGGAGCAGTCGCCCGCCATCCGGGAATGGCATGACCGTTATCACCTGGTTTTGGAGTCGTTCATCGCGGCCCACCTGGCCAAGGAAGGCTTGAGCGCCGAGCGTGCGCAGTTGATGGCCACGGTCGGCACCTTCGTGATCGAAGGCTTGTTGTCACATCCTCACTCCACGACCCAGCGCCAGGCCATCCTGACTTGGCTGGCCAGCGGGCAGATGGCCTAGCGGACCGCGCGCGCCTGCGTTTCAGACCACCTCATTCTGCGGGATAGGACTAATCGTGGTCCAGGCTGACAATCGGTCAAAAACCAGGAGATCCCCGCCGATGATGCCCGCAGCCAAACATGGCGACCCACAACTGGGGGTGGACATCCATCTGTGCCTGGTGCCTTGCCCTGCGCCGACGCCAACGCCTTTGCCCACCCCGCACATGTCGGTGGTCTTCGACCCGATGGACTATGTGCCCATCGTCGGCGCCACCATCACGGTTTTCGGCATGAAGCGCGCCACCGCCGGCACGGCGGGCAAGGTGGTGCACATCCCGCCAGGGTTCCCGTTCGCGCCAAAGCCGCCCGATGCCGAGGATGAGTTGTTCATGGGCAGCGCCACAGTCACGGCCGACGGCGACCCGATGTCGCACATCGCCCACCCGGTGCTGGCCTGTCAGGTGGCGGGCATGCCCAGCCCTGGGCGGCCCAAGAAAAAAGGCGGGCCGCGGGCCTGCCTGGCGCCCACCGTCTTCAACCTGGCGATACCGACCACGGTGTTCCTGGGTGGGCCGCCCACCATCAGCATGATGGGCATGGCGGCCAAGGTGGGCTTTGCCGCCTTGGGCAAGCTGGCCAAGTCCGCCGCCTTCAAGAAGTTTCGCCAGAAGCTGTTTGACAAGATGAAGCCGGGATTCCTCAAGTGCACCATCCTGCGCGCTGAGCCGGTCAACATCTTGACCGGTGAGGTCTCGGTTGAACAAAGCGATTTTTTCTTGCCTGGGCGCATCCCCATCGCCTGGGATCGCAGCTATGGCTCGGCCGGCGATCACGAAGGGCTGCTGGGCGTGGGTTGGCAGACCGTCGCGGACATCCGCCTGGAGGTCGATGCACGAGACGGCAGCGTGCGCCTCATGGGGCCTGGGATCGGGCCCATGAACTTCGAGCATTTGCCCCGCCATGCGGGTGACAGTGGCGCGGTACTTGAGTTGATGGATGGCGCCCGCCTCATCGACCAGGGTGACGAGTTCCTCGTCCTCACCAAAGACGACCGCAGCTATCACTTCCCCAAGCAATTGGCCACCCGCGCGGCACCTGGTCATGCCAGCGCTTCAGTGGTCTCGCCGATCGGGCGCATCGGCGATCGTTGCGGCAACAGCCTCACGTTTGAGTACCGCGGCCACCGCGTCGTTGCCATCACTGAATCGGCAGGCCGTCGCCTGGCGCTCACCATCGAGCATGATCGACTGACCGCCGTCACACTGTTCGATGCGTCGACCCGTACCGAGCACACCTTCGTGCGCTACGAGTACGACGAGCAGGGCCGCTTGATCGCCGTGATCGATGCACTGCAAGCGCGCTACTGCTTCGACTACGGACAAGGCCCTACCCAGCACCACATGGTGCGCCACACCGACCGCAATGGGCTGAGCTTTCACTACGCCTTCGAAGCTGGGCCGGAGCACGAACAACGTGTTGTGCACGCCTGGGGTGACCACGGTCTGTATGACTACACCTTCGCGTATTCAGACGTGCTCAATGAGCGGCGCATCACCGATTCATTGGGGCATGTCAGTCTGGTCAAGCTCAATGAAGCCGGCTTGCCGATCGCTGAGATCGACCCCCTGGGCGGCATGACCGTCTACGAGTACGACGATGCGGGACGCACCACCGCCGTGGTCGATCCAGGCGGCAAGCGCACCCAGTACGACTTTGACCCGTCTGGCAACCTCATCAAGCTCACGCGTCCCGATGAGGCCGCCACCTCAACCGTCTTTGACGACGCCAACAAGCCCGTAGCCATCACCGATCCAAACGGGGCGGTTTGGCAGCAACGCTTCGATGAGCGCGGCCTGCTTGTCGAGCAGACCAGTCCCTTGGGCCATGTCAGCCGTTACGAGTACGACGGTTGGGGACAGTTGATCGGGTACACGAACCCACGGGGTGCCCGGACCCAGTTGCGCTTTGATGTGTTGGGCAACCTCACCGAGTTGCAGGATGCG
>CANBUA010000248.1 GCA_947372535.1 Burkholderiales bacterium | reverse complement strand
AGCATCACGGCCATGCCATGCAGCACGCCGAAGTAGATGTAGCTGTGCGGGAACATCCACCAACTCCCCACGCTCACGAGCAGCGCGCAGATGGCGATCTGAGCCCAGCGTTTCCAGAAGCGTGCCCAACTTTGCCCCTGCGCGGTGGCGATCGCCTGGCCCGCGCCAGCGCAAAGCAGGAACAGTGACAGGATCACAGTGCGTTGGGAGGTCCACAGCGGATCGCGGTAGAAGTCAGCGCCCAACAGGCGGGCATGGCTGAGGTCGAAGCAGAAGTGAAAGATCGCCATCCACACCAGGGCCGCGCCTCTGATCACGTCGAGCCGGTCGTAGCGGGAGATCAGGGAGGGAGCCGGCTTGGTCATGCGCGGAATTCTCGCATTGCTGGACAGGGACCTCGGCCACCCCATTGGTGGCAAGGTCTGCTCGCGCTGCAACAATGGTTCCAATGCCTTCAATTCGCCTCATCGCCGTGGCGCTCGAGCATCATTAATCACCACCCGGTCATCCCACCACACGACCCCAAGTTCGAAATTGGCTTCCACGAGGGCTGGGGCGCAGCCCTCGATCAGATGGTGGCGGTGGTCAGACGCTTGCAGGCTGGATGAGTCAATGGGCCGGCATCACCAGCCAAGCATCAGGGATGTCGAAGTACAGCTGATCTAGCCAAGTCTGCTGATTTTTGATGCAGTGGTAGACCCGCGCAGCAACCTCGTGTTTTTCGACATCGGAGTTGAGGTCACCACGGATCATCGCCAGATCGCCAGGCTGGGCACATGTCTTGGTCTGAAGTGCCAGGCGCTCGGCCAGGAAGTACTGCGCCGCGTGATAGCCACCGATGACGATCAAGGTGAAGACGATGATCTTGACGAAAAATCCTGCCATGGCGTGCTCCGTGTGATTCGACGATGGCAGAACCGCCGCAAGGGTGATCGATGCATCGCCCACGACGATAGCGCGGCCGCCTCCTGGGTCAAAGCGGCATGACGCGCATCAATGCCCCGAATCTCGGCCGTTGTGCCATGTCCTGGATGAGCTGGCGCAATTGCGTGGCCGATGCCGGGGTGTTGGCATACAAGGAAACCGTGTCGCTGGCCGATGTCACGGCCTTGTTCGGCAGGACCAGCTCGCCCACCTTGATCCAGTCACCGGGCCGATCGGGGAACCACATGTCGTAGATCAAGGCGAAGTGAATGGACTTGGCGGCCATGACCCCCTGGATCCACTGGGCTTGCCCCGATGACAACTGGCGAGCCTTGAAGGCATCGTAAGAGCCCAGGCCGCCCAGGTCGAGCACATATTGCCCGGAGCGCAAGGCGACCAAGCCCAGGTCATTGATGGCGACAGGCTGTTTGAGTTCCCGAACCATTTCGGCCATCACCACTTGCTGCTGTGCGATGTTGCGCGAGGCCAGCGGCGATCGCAAGGTGCACAGCAGCAAACCGGGGAAAGCGACCGCCAGGGCCAGGGCCGCGAACCCGATCTGCACCGAATTGGCCTTGGACCCTGCCATGCCAGGGCGGGTCGGATCGGGCGCCATCCCCGCCACCCATGCACGCAATGAAAATAGCGCGACATGGGCCACCATGAACACCTCGTACCGGCCAAACCAGCCCGAGCGTCCCCCAAGCATGAAGCCGATCACAGGCAACAGCAGGACCCAGCTGAAAAACGCCAGGTTTTGTCGATGTGCATAGGCCAGCCAGACCAGCATGACGGCCATGGCTGGCTGCGCATTCCAGTTGGCCATGAAATTGGAGACTGGGCCGCTGCCCGAGGACTTGGCGATCACGGAGCAAGGCAGCCAGGGCAAACCGAGGCGATGCAGGAAAAAGGAAAAACCCAGCAGCAGGGACACGAGCGCCAACGTGGTGAGCAAGGCGGACCTTTTCTGGTCCTTGAACAGGAACAGGTAAGCCAGAATCGGCAAACTGAGCACCAGGCATTCATACCGAATCAGGGGCATGGCGACCAGGGCAAGGTAGAGCGGTGCATCCGGGGCCTGGCCATCGGACAATCGGTAGGCGACATACATCACCAGCAACACCTGAAGCGAGTGCTCCATGCCAGTCATGGCCAAGCCGAAAAGATTCAGGCCCAGGGCGATGGCAAGGGCGCTCGCGGTGGTCACCCATGGCTTGCAGCCCGAAGGCGCAATGACTCGGCCCAACAAGTCAACACACAGGCACACACAGGCTACATTGATGATCAAAGGCCAGACCTCATTCAAGGCGCCGGTGGGCAAAGCCAGGATCAAGGGCCACAAGATGCTCGATGAAGGAGAGGCCCATTCACCCAGGTTGATGCCATAGCCCCCATGCTGGATGGCGCGGGCCAAGGCCAGGTGAATGTAGGGATCATCCAGGGTGTAGACCAAGGCGCCGCCCGCATAGGCGACGCAGGCCGCGATCAGGGCGCCCATCAAGAGCATCGGAGCAAGAATTCTCATGGCGACACAGTCACAAAAAAAGGCATGGCGATCAGGTCGCAACAGCGCATTGGCGCCATTGATGCCACCTGGTTCGGGGGGTGAATTGTGAGGCCAGAATTTTTACGTGAATGGACTCGCATCGGCCAGTTCATCGAATCTTTTGCCAAATACACATGCGACAAGGCCAAAAATTTGTCGCCAAATACCCCCTCTTTGTCGTATCCAGAGCTATCGGCGACTGCACCGCCCCCCTAGAGTTCGTAGCATGTCAGAGTCCGCCCCATCCCTGATGCAAGCGTCTTTCGCCCGAGTTGCACAAGTTCCTCGTGTGCGACAGCAGGAGCCGATCGAATTCGCAGCGGCCAATGCCTGGATGCGTGCTTCGCGTCTGTGTCATTTCAGCATCGAGCCCTTGTTCAAGGCGGCCAATGTGGATCTATCGCCTTCAGGCGTGTTCCACATCCGGCGGGAGGCCCTGGTCACGCTCATGCAGCAATGCATCTGGCGGGCCGCGCCCGAGGCGCATTTCCCGCTGGTCATGGGCGATTGCTTCGCGTTCGACCACCTGCCTGCGTTCGACACCTTCCTGACCACCAGCCCAACGATGCGGCAGGCCCTGCCTGCGCTGCGATGGGCCGGCTTGGCGCTGCCCAGCCTCACGCTATGGTTGGAAGAGTCCGGCACGCAGGCCGCCGTGGTGATCGACATCGATCTGCCCGCAGATCAGCGCGTGATCGGCTACTTCGTGGAAGGCGTGCTGGCCGGTCTCTACAAAATCGTCCGCATGGCCATGGGCGACTTGGCCAAGTGCACCCACATCGAGGTCATGCACGACCCAGGTTTGCAAAAATTCGCGTGTGAGCGCTTGTTGCAAACCAGCCTGCGCGTCAATCAGAGCCGCAATGCGGTGGTGTTCGACCGGCAACTGCTGGACGCGCCCTTGCCTGGTGCTGTGCCCGGTCTGCATCGCAAGGCCCATGAGCTGATCGAACAACAGCTGCCCACCGGTTCCGACCAGGACACCTGGCGTGAGCAAATCGAGCGTTCATTCCGCCAAAGTCCGGCGCTGCTGGGCCAGGGCATTGAGCGCATGGCCGTTCGGCTGGCCCTGCATCCACGCACTTTGCAACGCCGCCTGCGCGACGAAGGCCAGTTGTTTGCCGACATCCAGGCACGCTGCCGTTTCGACCTGGCCGCCACCGCCTTGAAATCGAGCAACTGCGACATCGAGTCGCTGAGCGATCGGCTCGGTTTTTCCGACAGGCACAGCTTCACCCGTGCCTTCAAACGCTGGACCGGCCTGGCCCCCAGCGAGTTCCGCGAACAACATCTTCAACAGACGACGGAGACAAGATCATGAGCCACACCATAGACAAAGCGCAGGCACAGCCCGAGCACGCCGAGATCGTGCCGCGCGAGCACCTGGACTTCGGCCTGGATGGCGACATTCCCAAGTATTGGCTGGGCGGCGATCCATTCAAGACGCGCTTCTTCGATGCCATGTCCACCTTGTTCCCGCAGGGCGAGAAGTTCTTCATCACCAGCGTGCGTGAGTTCCGTGATCAGATCACCGACCCCAAGCTGTTGCAGGAGGTCAAAGACTTTACACGCCAGGAAGCCCAGCACAGCATGGTGCACACGCATTACAACGCCCGACTGAAAGCCCAGGGTGTGGACATCGATGACATCACCAAGCGCATGGAAGAGGATTTGTTCGGGGAAGCGCAAAAGCTGCTCTCCCCCATCCAACGCCTGGCCATCACCTCGGCGCTGGAGCACTTGACGTCCATGATGTGCACCTGCTTCTTCGAGCGTCGTGATCTGCTGGCGCAATGCGACCCGCGCATCCGCGCCGTCTACGCGTGGCACGCCATTGAGGAAGTCGAGCACAAGGCCGTGGCCTTCGACGTGCTGGACAAGGTTGCAAAGGCCAACTGGTTTCAGCGCAACATCCCGATGCTCCTGATCACCTTCGGCTTCCCGTTCACGGTGGCGCGCATCATGGACCACATGCTCAAGGTCGATGGCTTCAACTTCCGCCAGCGCCTGGGTCTGTGGGCCAAGGGCCTGTGGTGGTTCTACAAGCCGGGCGGTCTGTTTTTGCCGACGCTGGGTTATTACGCGTCCTACTACAAGCCAGGCTTTCATCCTTGGAAGCTCAAGGAAATGCCCAGCTATGGCGTCTGGTTGGAGACCTTCAACCGCACCAAGGATCCGATCGCAGCGGGCAATGCGCTGCATGCGGCTGGCGCTTGATTCAGGCCAGCACCAGCAAGGCCTGATCCAGGTCGGCGATCAGATCGTCGACCTCTTCCAGACCGATCGCAAATCGCACCAGGGTGTCCTTGGGCGAGTGCGCCATGGGCCCGAACTGGCGCATGCCGCGCAGTGAGTAAGGCACGACCAGACTCATGGGGCCGCCCCACGAGTAACCGATCTTGAACAGCCCTAACGCATCGACGAACTCATCGATGCGTGAGGCTGCGAATCGGTCGCCATCGAACACGACAGACACCAAGCCGCCGGCCGCCGTGCAGGTGGCGGCCCACCATGCATGGCCGGACGATGAGGGCAAAGCCGGGTGCATCACCTGCTTGACCTCGCTGCGTTGCGTCCACCACTGGGCGATGGTGCGCGTGGCCGAATCATGGGCGTGATAGCGCAATGGCATGCTGGGCAGGCCGCGCAGGATGCCTTCCACGTCGTTCGCACCAACCCCAAGGCCCAGGTGCATGTGGGTATTGTTCAGGCGCTGGTGCAGTGCCTCGTCGACCGTGGTGACACTGCCCATGAGCACGTCGCCACCACCGGAAGGGTATTTGGTCAAGGCGTGCACAGACACATCGACGCCCAGCGGGGCCTCGGGTGTGCCCAGTTGAAAGGCATCGAAAGCCAGGCCAGCGCCCCAGGTGTTGTCCAACGCGATCACCAGTTGCGGATGCTGGCGTGCACGCGCCATCAAGCCAACTAGGTCGGGAAACTCCAGCGTGACCGAACCGGCCGCCTCTAGCCAGATCAGGCGCGTGCGCTCGGTGATCAGGGCATCGAGCGAGGCCGCATCCTGCGGGTCGTAGAAGCGGTGCGTGATGCCCCAACGAGCCAGCTCGCCGCGCGCAAAATCCTTGTTGGGGCCATAGGCGTTGTCGGGGATCAGCACCTCGTCGCCCGCATCGAGCAGGGCCGAACTCACCAGCGCGATGGCGGCCAGGCCTGACGGCGCCAGCAAAGTGTGGCGACCGCCTTCCAGGCTGGCCAGGCGTGCCTCCAACGTGAAGGTGCTGGGCGTGCCGTGCAGGCCGTAGGTGTAGCCGCTCTTGTCCTTCCACTGGCGACTGCGCAGGGCAGCGGTGTTCTCGAAAATGACAGTCGAGGCCTTGTGGATGCCTGGCACCACCGATTCGAAGCCGCCAGGGGCCTCGTAAGGGTGGTGGATCAGCTCGGTCGAAGAGGTGCTCATGCGCCTATTTGACCACCAGCCTCAAATCCACCTGGCTCAGATCGGCATGCCGATCAAGTCATGGCCCTCGACGGCCACGATCTTGGCCTTGGTGAACTCGCCCACCTTGAGCGTCTTGGAGGCTTTTTGCGGGGGCAACAGGCGCACGGTGCCGTCGATCTCCGGGGCATCGGCGTAAGTGCGACCGACACCGCCCTTGCGGCCCAAGGCGGGCGCGCTGTCGATCAGCACCTGCATGGTGGCGCCGATGCGGCCTTGCAGCTTCTCGATGGAGACCTGCTCGGCCACGGCCATGAAGCGGGCGCGGCGTTCTTGGCGCACTTCGTCGGGCAAGGCGCCTGGCAAAGCATTGGCGGGTGCGCCTTCAATCGGCGAATAGGCGAAGCAGCCGGCGCGGTCGATGCGAGCCTCACGCAAGAAATCGAGCAGGTGCTCGAACTCTTCTTCGGTCTCACCGGGGAAACCGGCGATGAAGGTGCTGCGCACCACGATCTCGGGGCAGATCTCGCGCCAGCGTTGCAGGCGTTCGAGGTTCTTCTCGCCATTGGCCGGGCGCTTCATGCGCTTGAGCATGTCGGGGTGCGAGTGCTGGAAAGGCACGTCCAGGTAAGGCAGGATCAGGCCCTGGGCCATCATGGGCACGATCTCGTCCACATGGGGATAGGGGTAGACGTAGTGCAGACGCACCCAAGCGCCGTACTTTTGCGCGATCTCGCCTAAGCGCTCGACCATGTCGAAGAGCTTGGCCTTGACGGGCTTGCCGTCCCAGAAACCGGTGCGGTATTTGACGTCCACGCCATAGGCGCTGGTGTCCTGGCTGATGACCAGCAGCTCCTTCACACCAGATTCGAACAGGGCCTGCGCCTCGGTCAGCACCTCGCCAATGGGGCGCGAGACCAGGTCGCCACGCATGCTGGGGATGATGCAGAAGCTGCAGCGGTGGTTGCAGCCTTCGCTGATCTTCAGGTAGGCGTAGTGACGGGGCGTGAGCTTGATGCCGGCCACGCCGCGCGCTTCGGGCACCAAGTCGATGAAGGGGTCGTGGGGCTTGGGCACGTGGATGTGCACCGCGTCCATCACCTCTTGCGTGGCGTGGGGGCCGGTCACGGCCAGCACGCTGGGATGCATCTGGCGAACGAGGTTGCCCTCGCCCCCCGCGCCGGCCTTGGCACCCAGGCAGCCCGTCACGATGACCTTGCCGTTTTCAGCCA
>CANBUA010000247.1 GCA_947372535.1 Burkholderiales bacterium | reverse complement strand
TCGCGGTGTTCGCCAAGAGCATGGCCAATGGTTACGCCATGTCGGCCATCCTGGGCGCCGAGAAGGTCATGCAGGCGGCGCAGACCACCTTCATTTCCAGCACCAACTGGACGGACCGCGTCGGGCCGACGGCGGCATTGGCCACGCTGAAAAAATACCAGCGTGAGTCGGTCGACCAGCACCTCGTCGCCACGGGCAACCGGGTGAAGGACATCTGGCGGCAGGCTGCGGCGGCCAGCGGGCTGGAGCTTGGCGTGACCGGCTTGCCCTCCTTGGCGGCCTTCGCTTTCAAGGCACGGCACCCGATGGGCATGAACACGCGCTTCACCATCGAGATGCTCAAGGAAGGTTTCCTGGGTTTCCGCCAGTTCAAGCCATCGTTCGCGCACCAGAGCGCAGAGCTCGACCGCTATGAAGCGGCGGTGACCAAGGTGTTCGCCGACCTGGCTGGCGACCTCGAATGCACCGCGCTCGACACGCCCAAGCACCATTCAGGCTTTCAGCGACTGACCAAGGAATAAGGCATGTCTGGCGCAAACAGCAAGGGCCACCACAAGCAGTGGCATCACCATGGCGGCACGGTCATCTCGTCGGCCAATGAGTTCGACGTGATTGACTGTGTCGAATGCGGGTTCAAGCACGTGACGCCCATCCCGACCGAAGATGAGTTGGAACAGGCCTATCGGCACGAGTACTACACCCAAGAAAAGCCGCTGTACCTGGCGCGCTATCAACAAGACCTGGCGTGGTGGAACACGGTCTACACCCGGCGCTACGAGACCCTGGAACAGCACCTGCCCGAGGGCGCCCGCAGCATCCTGGACATCGGCTCCGGACCAGGCTTTTTCTTGCTCAATGGACAGCAACGCGGTTGGCAGGTGAAGGGCATCGAGCCTTCTATTGAGGCTGCGACCCACAGCCAGAAGCTGGGCCTTGACGTCGAGAACATCTTCTTCTCGCAAGAGACTGCAGTCACGCTGGGCACATTCGATGTCATCAACATGGGCGAGGTGCTCGAGCACATACCAGCCCCGGCCGATTTGCTGAAGTTGGCGCACTCAAAGTTGAATGCCCATGGCCTGATCTGCATCATCGTGCCGAACGACTTCAACCCCTTCCAGGCAACGCTTGAGGGTCACCTCGGGTTCAGCCCCTGGTGGGTGGCGCCGCCTCACCACATCAATTATTTTGATTTCCCGACGCTGGCGGCCTTGCTGGCGCGCTGTGGTTTTGAGGTCCTCCACCAGGAGTCCACCTTCCCCATCGACCTGTTCCTATTGATGGGAGACAACTATGTGGGCAACGACGACATGGGGCGGGCGTGCCATACCCGGCGGATGAACTTTGAGAAAGCCATGGTTCAGTCCGGCCGTGGCGATGTCCTGACGAAGATGTACGCGGGCTTTGCCAGCCAGAACATCGGTCGGGAAGTGGTCATGTTCGCGAGGGCAGTGAAATGAGCAAACCCCAAGCCATCTGGTTGTTCGCCGGTGGGCCCATGCAAGAGTCGGCCGCCAAACGCATCGTGTCGCTCGGGTACCAGTTGATCGTGACGGACCTGAATCCTCAATGCGTGTGCTCGCCGTATGCTCATGAGTTCCTGGCGTTCGACACCTTCGATGTGGACAGCAACGTGGCGGCTGCCCGCGATCTGGCCGAGAAATACGAGATCCGGGCCGTTGTGACGTTGGCAGCCGATTGCCATCACACGGTGGCCGTCATCAGCAAACAACTGGGCTTGCACGGCATCTCTCCGGACATCTCACGGGCCTGCCGTCAAAAGAACCTGACCCGGGACATCCTGACGAAAGCCGGCATTCCTCAGCCCAAGTTCAAGTGCGTTCAGGCCCTGGACGAGGCCAAGGCCTTCCTCGCCGAGCTGGGCGGACAAGGCGTGATCAAGGCCACCGACAACTCTGCCAGCCGAGGGTTCGCCAAGCTCAATGCCGTGGACGATCTGACCGAGTCGGTTTTCCGGGCGGCTGTCGATGCAGGCACCACGGGTTTCGCTTTGGTGGAGGAAGCGCTCATTCCCCGGCAAGACTGCATCTCCGAGCTGTCGGTCGAAACCGTGTGGTTCAACGGTGAGATGTACTGGCTCAACTGGGTGGACCGCCTGTTTGCGCCTGACCTCAAATTCTTCCCTGCGCTGTCGGGCTATCGAGAAGAAAAAATCAACTGGGGCGTCGAGGTGGGGCACATCAACCCAGCGCAACACCCCATGGCGGTGAAGGACCAGGTGCATGCGCTGATCAAGGCTGCGGGCCTGGCGCTGGGCATGGGCCAACAAGCAGGAGGCCATGTGCTGAAGGCCGATATCATGTTGACCGAAGCCGGTCCGATGATCATCGAAATGACGCCACGCCTGTCAGGTGGATGGGACAGCTCGGCCACCACGCCTGCGCGCGGCGCTGACTTTCAAGGCGGCGTCATTCAACTGGCCTTGGGTGAGCCTTTGGACCTGGCCCTGTGGCACCGCCATTTCGAGTTCAAGAATGCCAATCTGTATGCCGCCATCGTGGCCACCATCTCGCCCGATGCCAAGGATTGCGTCGGGCGCCAGTTTGCACTGGGCACTGATTTCAACCGTGAGCGTTCACTCCAAGTTTCACTGTCCAACCTGAAGGAAAACAAACATGTCTTATAAATGGTCGAACGAGGTCAAGCTGGATGTCCTCCAAGTCGAAGGCGGTGACTCGAAGCTGGTCTTCACCACCGACAAGGAAGTGGCGGAAATCTACCTCGATGGGCAAGACATCAGCCGTGTCGTTCACCGCTGCGGTGGCGTGGAGACCATCGTCAAGAACGCCGATGCGCACCACATCGTTGTGGGCGAAGGCAATGCCGAGCGCGATGTTTACCACTACCTCAAGCCCAAGGGTCCGGCGCCCGAGTTGCGAATCGGCATCACGAAGCACCGCGGCATCGGCACTTGGTCCAGCTTGCCGCACGATTTCGAGCTGAACCTGGAGCCTGGCTTTGAAGAAGTGTTTTTCTACCTGATTTCAGGCGCCAAAAAGCGCGCCATCCAGGTGGGTGAAGGCGTCTGGCACGACAACTCGCCGGTCAAGGCTGCCTGGTTTGTTGAAGACCACACCTTCGGCACCATCCCCATGGGTTACCACCCCGTGGTCGCTGAGCCCGGTTCGGTCGTTCACTACGTGTGGGCCTATGTTTGCAAGAAGCAAGCTTGGGAGAAGATCTAATTGTTTGACTTGACCGGACGGACGGCCGTCATCACAGGCGGCGGCGGCGCACTGGGGCTGGCTGCGGCAAAAGCACTGCACGGCTTGGGCGCGCACGTGATTTTGCTGGGCCGCTCGGCTGAGAAACTGCAAGCCGCTATTGGCCAGCTTGAACCCGTCTCGGGTCGAGCCAGCTTTCAGGCCTGCGACGTGGCCGACGAGGCATCGCTGACGCAGGCGGCACAAGCCATCCTGTCTGCCCACACCAAGGTGGACATCCTGGTCACCTGCGCTGCTGCGGCCGCAGCCTCCGGCAAATTCGAAACGACCACGCTGGCCGATTGGCGCTCGCTGTTGACGACCGATCTGGATGGTGTGTTCCTGGCATGCCGCGCGTTCGGCCCGTCGATGATCCAACAGGGCCACGGCCGCATCGTCAACCTGACCAGCTTCCACAACGTGGCCACTTACCCCTACCGGACCGTCTACAACACGGCCAAGTCTGGCGTCGAAGGCTTGTCCCGGGCGTTGGCTGTGGAGTGGGGACACCACGGCATTACGGTCAACACTGTGGCGCCCGGTCCGATCATGACGCCGCGCACGCAGTGGTTTCTGAGCCAGGACGAGCGCAACAAGGCAGGAATGTTGTCGCGCACGCCCGCTGTACAGATCGGCGAGTTGCAAGACGTGAGCTCGACCATCGCCTTCTTGGTGTCCGACGAAGCCAAACACATCAATGGTCAGCAGATCGTGGTCGACGGTGGTTGGACCAAAAACGCCTGGTGGGGTAACCACACCGAATTGGACTGAACCGTGCGTGATCTTTTTTCACTCTCGGGCAAGGTCGCCATCGTGACCGGAGGTGCGGGCGACCTGGGCCAGGCCATTTCCAGGGCCTACCTGGACGCCGGTGCGTCGGTGGTTCTGGTGGGGCGCAACAAGGCCAGTCTCGCGGCGGCGGAAGCGGTCTTGGGTGGCCCTCAGCGGCTCATCACGTCGATCGCCGCGGACGTGTCCGACGATGCACAGATCGATGCCATGGTCGCGGCCGTGATCAAGCAACATGGCCGCATCGACATTCTGGTGACCGCTGCGGGCATCCAGCACCGCAGCCCGGCGCTGGATTTTGACCATGGGTGTTGGAGCGAGGTCATCAAGGTCAACTTGACCGGCGCGTTCTATTGCGCGCAGGCCGTGGCGCGTCACATGGTGGGCAGCCAGACAGGGCGGATCATCATGATCACATCGCTGACCTCGGAAATCGGCATCCCCAACATCGCGGCCTATGCGGCGAGCCGAGGTGGCATACGGCAATTGGCCAAGACGCTGGCGGTCGAGCTGGCGCCCCATGGTGTCACCGTGAACTGCATCGGCCCTGGCCGTTTTCACACCGCGATGACGGCGGATGTGTTCAAGGATGAAGCCAAGGCCAAGCGCTTTCTGGACGTCATCCCCATGCGCCGGGCCGGACAGCCTGACGACTTGGCTGGCATCTCTGTTTTCCTGGCGTCCAACGCCTCCTCTTACATCACAGGGCAGTCGTTTTACGTCGATGGTGGCTGGCTGGCCGGTGGCGGCAACATCTTAGGTTGAGCGATCATGATTCAATTCATTTCAGAAGTCTCCAGCAACCACGCCCGCGACCTGACGCGTTGCCTGGCGTTTGTCCAGCGCTCGGCCGACGCGGGTTGTTCGGCAGTGAAGTTTCAGCTCTTTCGGGTCGACGAGTTGTTCGCCAAAGGGGCCTTGCCGGACAGCGAAGTGGCGCGCCGCAAGAACTGGGAGCTGCCGCTGGAATTTTTGCCGCCGCTGGCGCAGCGCTGCCGCGAGTTGAACATCCAGTTTTCATGCACGCCCTTCTATCTGGACGCCGTGGCCGAGCTCGAGCCGTACGTCGATTTCTACAAGATCGCGTCGTACGAACTGCTGTGGGATGACCTGCTGGCCGCCTGTGCCAGGACCGGCAAGCCCATCGTCATCTCGACCGGCATGGCCACCATGCCGGAGATCTTGCACGCGGTGGAGACCCTCAAGCGCCATGGTTGCGCCAACCCCGTTTTGTTGCATTGCACGTCGGCTTACCCCACGCCGCACAAAGAGGCCAACCTCGCGGCCATCGACACCATCCGCCAGGCCACGGGCTGTGAAGTGGGCTGGTCTGATCACACGGTAGAGGCAGCCGTGATCCACCGTGCCATCCACCGATGGGGTGCCCAGGTGATCGAGTTTCACCTCGACCTAGATGGCCAGGGGGAAGAGTATTCAGGCGGACACTGCTGGCTGCCCGACCAAATCGGTGCGGTCATCAAAGACGTGGCGAAAGGCTTTGAGGCCGATGGCAACGGCATCAAAGAGCCCGTGCCTTCCGAGCTGCCCGACCGCGCGTGGCGTGCCGACCCTTCCGATGGCTTGCGGCCCCTGAAAGAAACCCGCGCTGCACGGAAGATGGCCGAATAGGCCGGCAGCGGCCATGAACATCTTGTTGGTGTGCCATGCCGGGGCCGGCGTTGGCCTGGGGCACATGACACGCTGCCTGGTGGCCGCCAAGGCCTTGAAACGCGAGTTGGGCGCAGACGTCCAGTTGCTGATCCAGGGCGATGAGGTGAATTGGGCGGAGCTGGCCACATGGCCTCACGGGTTCATTGGCCACCATGAGAATCTGTCGGCCCATGTCCGGGCGTGGCAGGCCCAAGGTCCCCTGGATGTCCTGGTGTTCGACTTGCAGCCAAAAAAGGTCCCGCCGGATTTTGGTGACTTGTTGGACGGACTTCGGGCCAGTGGCTGCGCCTTGGTGGCCGTGGATGGGCTGCTTCAATACAGGCCCAAGCTGGACCTGATCTTCACACCTTCTTTCTACCTGGCGCTTGCGCAGGACATGCCCGATGGCGCGCCCATTGTGATGGGTTGGGATTGTTTTTTGCTCAACGTCCAAGAGGCGCCAAGAGACTGGCAGCCTGGCCGGCGTGTGCTGGCCTTGACAGGCGGTAGCGATGCCACCTCCTTGGGCAAGACCTGGCCCCGTTTGCTCGACGACACCTTGCCGCCCGACACGGAGCTGCATTGGGTCACAGGCCCCTTTGCCGCACCACCCAGCCTGCCTGACGCGCCTCGCATCGACATCCACGAACATGTCGCACCGACCGGCCTTGGGCCGTTGATGCAAGCGTGCGACTACGCGGTGACCGTGTTTGGCGTCAGTTTTTTCGAGTTGATGTACCTGGGCATTCCGACGGTGGTTTTTTCGCCCTACGGCGCCAAAGACAACCGGGAGCTGGAGGGCGTTGCCCAATCTGGCGCTGCCCTGGTTGCATGTGACGAGACCGAGGCCAGCCACCTCTTGCTCGGCTTGATGCGCGACGACACCTTGGCCAGGCAGTTGTCGCGTCAATCGCGCGCCTTGCTGAGCACGCCGGGTGCAACCCGCCTGTGCGCTGAAATTCTGAAACTCAAGCCATGAAACTGAAGCTCTTCTCCTTCTTCCACCTCAACCTGGCTTACTCGGCCATTGAAGTGGCCCAGCGCAAGGACGTCATCGAGCGTTGCTACTGGCCCTTGCTGCGCCTGGCGCGCGCACGCCAGCTGCCCTTTGGCATCGAGGTGTCGGCGTGGACACTGGAGACCATTGCCGAAATTGACCCCGCCTGGCTGGCCGAACTGCGTGACCTGGTCACCAACGGCCCTTGCGAATTCATCGGCTGCGGCTACGCCCAGGTGATCGGTCCTCTGGTGCCCGCCGAGGTCAACGCGGCCAACCTGCGGGTGGGCATGCAGCGCTACGAACAGCTGCTGGGTTTGCGCCCCAGGATCGCCCTGGTCAACGAGCAGGCTTACGCGGCGGGGCTGGTGCCCCTGTACCGCGAAGCCGGCTACGAAGCGCTGATCATGGAGTGGAACAACCCTGCGCGAGCGCACCCCGAGTGGGACGCCGAATGGCGCTACCTGCCGCAATACGCCTGCGGCACGGGCGACGTGGCCATGCCGCTGATCTGGAACAAGTCTGTGTCGTTCCAGAAGGTGCAGCGCTA
>CANBUA010000246.1 GCA_947372535.1 Burkholderiales bacterium | reverse complement strand
GGCTTGGCGCCATCGGCCAGATCGGCCTGTGGTGCCTTTGGCTTGGTCGGATCGAACTCGCCGGCTTCTTCCAGGGCGCAACTGCCACCTTGCTCGGCCGCCTGCTGACCGGTGGTCATGTAGGGATTGATGTGCTGGTCGATGCGGCCGGGCATGTCCACCTCGGTCGAGTCCAACTCGAACCAGCCCTCGGCCGATGGGTCGTTGCGGCGGCGAATGAAGGCGGTGCCGCGCACATCGGTGATGGCCTCGATGGGCTCTTTGGCCGCCAGGCGGTGGGCGATCTCGACGATGGCGCGCTCGGCGTTGCCGTACAGCAGGATGTCGGCCTTGGCGTCCATCAGGATGGAGCGGCGCACCTTGTCCTGCCAATAATCGTAGTGGGCGATGCGGCGCAGCGAGGCCTCGATGCCGCCCATGACGATGGGCACGTCCTTGAAGGCTTCGCGGCAACGCTGGGCATAGACGGCCGAGCAGCGGTCGGGCCGTGCGCCGCCCTGACCGCCGGGGGTGTAGGCGTCGTCGCTGCGGATTTTGCGATCAGCCGTGTAGCGGTTGATCATGGAGTCCATGTTGCCCGCTGTCACGCCCCAGAATAGGTTGGGCTTGCCCAGGGCCCTGAAGGGCTCGGCGCTCAGCCAGTCGGGCTGGGCGATGATGCCCACGCGAAAGCCCTGGTTCTCCAGCATGCGGCCGATCACGGCCATGCCGAAGCTCGGATGGTCCACATAGGCATCGCCCGTGACGATGACGATGTCGCAGCTGTCCCAACCCAGCTGGTCCATCTCGGCGCGGGTGGTGGGCAGGAACCTGGCCTGGCCCGAGCGCGTGGCCCAGAACGGCGCGTAGCTGCTCAAGGGCTTGGCCAGCGGGAAAGCCGGAGGCGCTGCAGAGGGCAGCTCGATGACGGGCGCGGCAAGGGTGGGGGACATGGGACTGACGCGTCGGTGCGTATCAAGCAGGCTGGGGGGCAACCTTCCATTATCCCAGCCTATGGCGTTTTAGGCCAGCGCCGCCCGCCCAGATCAGGGGCCTTTCCCAGGTGACGCGTATCCCCGGTCAGCGGCTCCAGCGCTTCTGGCGGGCATATTCACGGTAACCAAGCTGCCGGTAGGCGCCCTCGCCCATGGGGGTGGCCTGCAAGGTGACCGCACGGCTGCCGCGCGCCAGGGCCAAGTTCGTGGCGGCGGCGGTGCAGGCCTTGGCCAGGTGGGCGCCACGTGCCTCGGGCCGGGTCCCCACCCAATAGATGCCAGCGGTGTCGGCATGGTGGAGTGCGATGGCCGCCGACATGGGACGGTCGCTTTCAGCGTCGTAAGCCATGATCATGGAAACGTCGGGGGCGAGGAGGCCCTCGGGCCGGGTGAAGTAGCTGGGCGTGAATGTCGGTGGCAGACCCAGCGAGGCATAGGCGTCCGCGCACACCTGGACGAATCCTTCTAGCTCGCACGTCTGTGTGACGGCTCGCAGACGCCAGCGATTGTCCAGGGTGGGGCCGGCGATCGGCGCTTCGGTCAGCATGGCCGGGGCATCGCCCTGTAGATGGAAGCCTGATTCACGCAGGTGCCAATCCAGGTCGTCGTCACGGCGGCTGCGGGTGATCACCGCGTACGGATTGGCCGATCCTTGGCCAAAAAAAACATCGGCTTGTTCGATGACTTTGGCAGGCGGGACTTTGGTGTCCAGGCGCAGCACGCAGTTCTGAAATGGCAGGGGCAAGGGCAGTGTGCCCTGGTGCATCAAGAGGCCGTCGGCTTCATGAAGGCGTGACGTTTGTTGCCAGGTGGCATGCACGCGTGTGGCCCGCACGATGTTCTGATCGGCCAGATCTTCTAGGCTGGAGTTCATGAAAAAAATTCCCGGAGTTTGGATGTTGTGTCCACATCCTAGCGCCGGGAATCCTGTTTCAACGGATCAGTAGCTGGTCAGCAACTGAGGCCAGCCATCGACCTTGACACTGCCCGTCGCGCTGGACTTGACGCCCAACAACGACGAAGCGTACGCCGTGCCGGGAGGCAAGGCGTAATCGATCAAGGTGCCGGTAGGCTCCCACACGATGTACTCGGTGGTGCCCGTGGCTGTGCGCTTGATCGTCACGGTCCATGGCTTGCCCAGTTCAGCCGGGCTGACCACATCGATGATCTGTGCGCCGGTCAGCCACTTGGCCATGTTCTGGTAAGCCAGGCCGGCATCGCCCTTGGTGTAGTTGCCGCTGTTGGGCGCATCGATTTCACGGCTGAGGGCCACGACGTTGTCGTGATGATCCCAGCTGTAGTAGTAGGTGCGGTCCAGGCCTGCCAGTGAGGTCAGCAGCAGGTGGCGGGCCACGTAAGGCGCGCCCTTGCTGTCGTTGGGTGAGCCGTCGGCATTGGCAGCGTACATGTAGCCCGATTCGGTGTCCCAGATGGGCTTGCTGCCCAGGCTGTACTTATTCAGGATGTTCTTGAGGTTCAGGACGTGGTGTTCCCGAACGAACATGGTCTCGGGTGCATCGGGGCGGCCGCTGGCTGGATTGGCGCCCAGCCGCTGGTTGAGGAAATAATCGTAAGCATGCACCGAGACCACATCGAAGTAGTTGCCGCCGCCCTGGGCCAGGTAAGCGTCCACGAAATCGAGTCGCTCGAATGCAAAACTGGGGCTCAGCACCACCAGCTTGTTGGGGTTGCCGTTGGCCTTGATGATGGTGGCCGCATCATTGGCCAGATCGACCAGGTACTTGACGTTGTCGGTCGGGCGGCGGATGCCGAATTGGCCGCAGATGTAGGGCTCGTTCCAGACTTCCCAATACTTAATGCGGCCGGCGGCCCGTGCCACGACGGCCTTGATCATGTTCTTCCAGACCGTGCGGTCTTTCGGCGGTGCGCCTTCGCCCACGCCGGTGCCAGGAATGGGTTTGCCATTGGCATCGTTTTTGGTGGAGTACAGGCTGCACGTGACATCCTGGCCTGTTTTGTCGCTGGAAGCCCATGAAGGGATGTTGCCACCCAGGACCATCAGCATGTCGGCACCGTTTTTCTGGGCGCGTGCAATGCGCGCATCGAACAGGGTCCAGTTGGCCTTGTTCAGGTCGGAGGTGGGGAAGATGCCGCTGAGCTGGACGCCCGCGCCATCCCAGAAGCGATCCGCGCCGACCGTGCCGCCCAGGTCAGGCCAGTTCACGTCGCGGTGGATGTGGACGCCGAAGTAGTCTTTGCCGATCGACTGACCTTTGCGGACGACGGCCTGCGTGGCGGGGGCCTCAATGACGGATGCGTTGTCGACCCAGATCGTGCCGGGGGTCTGGGCCACGATGAACAAGCCGCCCCAGACCTCGTCGGCATTGAGAGGCGCATCAGCCTCCAGCGTCACTTTGGTCCAGCCCGAGCTGAGGAGCGTAGGTTTGGGCAGCGTGGGCGAAGCCATACCGTAAGGCGTGTAGGAGGCTTGGGGGCGCAACTGCACCTGCACTTCCTGGGCGGCGCTGGCGCGCAAGTAAACCGTGGCTGTGTACTTCTTCCCGCGCTTGAGCAGCAAGGATGCATAGAACTGGGGCTTGGCATTGACAGAGGTCACCGACAAGCTGGTCTTGCCGGCATATTTAGTGGACGTGTCCAGCGCGTACTTCACGCTGTAGGCACCTGGCCCGGTCTGCCAGGTGTTGTCCGCCCAACCATTGGCCAGGATGCCGGTGATGTTGGTGTTTTGGGTCAGCGCGGTGCCGCCGCCTTCGATCGTACCGTTGGTAACAACCTCTTGCGCGAACACGCTGTTCGCGCAGAGGAGGGCCGCCATGGCCCAGGAAAAGCGGGCCAGGCCGCTTCGTGCTTTTTCTGACATTTGAACTCCCTGTTTGCTTTGCTGTGGAAGGTAAATTCCGGATGTCGAGCAAAACGACTTCCATCGCATGGCAATGTAAGCGAAAATTCAGGGAGAGCCCCATGTTCATGGGGCATTGATGTGCGAGAAATTATTCTGACAACAACCGTGCCTTGATGCGTTTGCCCTTGACCTTGCCGGCATTCAAGGCCGCCACGGCTTTGGTGGCGATGTTGCGCTCCACCGCCACATAGGTGTGAAAGTCAGTCACGTTGATCTTGCCGATCTGGCTGCCTTGGAAGCCTGCCTCGCCTGTCAGCGCGCCCAGCACGTCGCCGGGGCGTATCTTTTCCTTGCGCCCGCCCAGGATCTGCACGGTGACCATCGGGGGCAGCAAGGGCTGATTGCTCGCTGGTGTCAGTTCGCTCAAGGGATGCCACTCAGATTCACGTCCTTGCAGCAACTCGATTTGGCCCACGCGGCCCATCTCGTTCAGGCTGGCCAGGTTCAGGGCCCAGCCCTCGGCATCGCCCCGGCCTGTGCGGCCAATGCGGTGGATGTGGATCTCCGAATCAGGCGTGACATCGACATTGATCACTGCTTCAAGCTGGGCGATGTCCAGGCCGCGCGCGGCCACGTCGGTGGCCACCAGCACGGAGGCGCTGCGGTTGGCAAACTGGATCAGCACCTGGTCGCGGTCGCGCTGCTCCAGGTCGCCGTGCAGGGCAATGGCCTCGATGCCCTGTGCCGTCAGCACATCGACCAGGTCGCGACATTGCTGCTTGGTGTTGCAAAAGGCAATGGTGCTGGTCGGGCGGTAATGCAGCAGCAGTTGCGAGACAGCATCCAGGCGGGTGTCCTTGTCGACCTCGTACCAGCGCTGGCGGATCTTGCCGGCCTCGTGCGTGACCTGAACCTTGACCTCCTTGGGGTTGCGCATGAACTGCGCGCTGAGCTTGGCAATGCCCTCGGGGAAGGTGGCCGAAAACAGCAGGGTCTGGCGGTCACGCGGGCACTGGCGGGCGACGTAGGTGATGTCGTCGTGGAAGCCCATGTCCAGCATGCGGTCCGCCTCATCGAGCACCAGGGTGTTGAGGCCGCGCAGGTCCAGCGTGCCCCGCTCCAGATGGTCCATGATGCGGCCAGGGGTGCCGACCACGATGTGAGCGCCGTGCGAGAGGCTCTCGATCTGAGGGCGCATGGTGCTGCCGCCGCAAAGGGTGAGCACCTTGATGTTGGCCTCGAAGCGGGCCAGGCGGCGGATCTCCTGGCAGACCTGGTCGGCCAACTCGCGCGTGGGGCAAAGCACCATGGCTTGCACCGCGAAATTGGCCGTGTCCAGCCGGTTCAGCAGAGACAGCGCGAAGGCGGCGGTCTTGCCGCTGCCGGTCTTGGCCTGGGCGATGAGGTCTTGGCCGGCGAGGGTCAAGGGCAGGCTGGCGGCCTGGATGGGGGTCATGCTCAGGTAACCCAGGCTTTGCAGGTTGTCCTGCATGGCGGGGGTCAAGGGCAGGCTGCTGAAGGCGTCGGAAATCGGGAGGGTCATGGGCCCGATTATCCAGGGCGCTTTGTAAAGAAGCTGCAAAGCCTTGAATCTGTGAGGCCAGACCCGATCTATCGCGCACGGGCGGTGCACTTTGTTGCGTACCATGCGCCCGTGATTCAACAGCCCCTTGTGGGCAAGGACAGACCGATCATGAAACTGAAAAACCGCTTGATGGCCCTGGCCATGGTGGTGGCCTCCGTAGGCACGCTGGCCGTGTCCATGGATGTCGAGGCCAAGCGCTTGGGTGGCGGCCGTCCGGCCGGCATGCAACGCCAGATGCCCGCGCGTCAACCTGCCGCCACGCCTAACCAGGCCCCAGCTCAGCAGGCCACACCCAATCAGGCCGCCGCGCCCATGGCAGGTGCTGCGCCAGCCGCCCAGCCCAAACGCTCCTGGATGGGGCCGATTGCCGGCCTGGCTGCCGGCTTGGGCATCGCCGCCTTGATGAGCCACTTCGGCATGGGCGCCGCGCTGGGCAATTTCATGACGATGGCCCTCCTGGCAGTGGCCGCGATGTTCGTCATTGGCTGGCTGATGCGCCGTTTCGGCCCCAATGCCAACCGCGCGGGCCCTCAACTGGCCGGTGCCGGTGCGCCTTATGCTGTGCCCACAGCGGCGCAGCCAGCGCCCTTCCAGCGTGAGGCTTTCACGCCTGGTGTTGCCGCGCCTCTGGGTGCCGGTGCTTCGCTGGGTGCTGCGGCTTTGGCCGTGCCACCCGGCTTTGATGCGGCCGGTTTCGAGCGCATCGCCAAGATGATCTTCATCCGCCTGCAAGCGGCCAATGACGACGCCAACATCGAGGACATCCGCAAGTTCACCACGCCCGAGCTGTTCGCCTCTTTGCGCCTGGACCTGCAAGAGCGTGGCACGGCCAAGCAGAAGACCGATGTGGTGCAGCTCGACGCCGAACTGGTCGAGACCACCAAGGAAGCCGGGCAATGGATTGCCTCGGTGCGCTTCCATGGTCTGATCCGCGAAGAGGCCGACGCCGGTGCGCAGAACTTCAACGAGCTGTGGCACCTGGTCAAGCCGGTGGATGACAGCCGCGATTGGGCCATTGCCGGCATCACGCCGATCGATGTCACGGCCTGATTGACCCCGCCGGTGCTGAACCGGCTTCCCCATGAAAGCCTGATCGCCGTGTCAAACCGGTGATCAGGCTTTTTGCTGTTCAGGTCAATCTTCCTCGCCCAGGAAGCCGCCGCTCTGGTGAGCCCACAGCCTGGCATACAGCCCACCTTGTGCCAGTAACTCGCTGTGGCTGCCTTGCTCGACGATGCGGCCCTGGTCGAGCACGATCAACCGGTCCATGGCCGCGATGGTCGACAGCCGGTGCGCAATGGCCACCACCGTCTTGCCCTCCATCAGCCGGTACAAGCTGGCCTGGATGGCGGCTTCGACTTCCGAATCGAGCGCGCTGGTGGCTTCGTCCAGCAAGAGGATGGGGGCGTCCTTGAGCATCACGCGGGCAATGGCGATGCGTTGGCGCTGGCCGCCCGACAGTTTGACGCCGCGCTCGCCCACGTGCGCGTCGTAGCCGGTCCGGCCTTTGGGGTCACTCAGGTCGGCAATGAAGTCATGCGCCTCGGCTTTTTGCGCCGAGGCGACCATGTCCTCGTCCTGCGCATCTGGGCGGCCGTAGAGGATGTTGTCGCGCACGGAGCGGTGCAGCAGCGAGGTGTCCTGCGTGACCATGCCGACCTGGGCGCGCAGGCTGTCCTGCGTGACTTGGCCCACATCCTGCCCATCGATCAGCACCCGGCCCGATTCGACATCGTAGAAGCGCAGCAGCAGGTTCACGATGGTTGATTTGCCCGCGCCCGAGCGGCCCACCAGGCCGATTTTCTCGCCGGCCCGGATCGTCAGGTCCAAGCCGTCGATCACGCGGCG
>CANBUA010000245.1 GCA_947372535.1 Burkholderiales bacterium | reverse complement strand
GGTTGATGGGCCCCAGGCAACCACACCCAAACGGGCTTGACGCTGGTGCTCACGCAGCACCTTGACGCGCCCGCTTGCGGCGCACTCGTTGGGGAAGGCTGGCCTCAAGCAACGCCACGCTGCCCGAATCGTGGCCCAGTTGACTGAGCTGGCTGAAATCATCCAGCAGATCGAGGGCCCACAGTACGTTCAACCAGAACCCGAATTGAACGGTGGAGGCCCCTTTTTCAATCGACACCATGGTGTTGAGCCCGATGCCGGCCTTGGCTGCCAGGTCTTGCTGTGTCAATTCACGTGCTTTGCGGGCAGCCGCCACCCGCCCGCCCAACTTGAGGAGGATCTCTTCAACCTCGAAAGGGAGCAGGTGAAGGCTGGCTGATGTTTTCATTAGGCAAATGATAAATCATTTAAAAGTTGTTTAATGAAAATTTAGACGCCTTGGCAGCTCTCCACTAACTGGCCGTTTGCTGAGTGCGTTCTCGCGGTGCTTTGCCCTGCTGGCCAGCCAGCGCTTGAACTCAAAAAATATGAGCAATGCAGCCCCAGGCAACCCGTTCAACACCACGTACACCTTCTCCAACTGGGCCACCGGCACGTACACGGCCAAGCTGACTTCGCTGGCCTGGGCGTGGCTGGTTTGCTGCTCAAGCGCCGCTCCGCGAGAGGCCCTCTTGCAGGGCTTCAAAGTTTTGCTGAAAAGCCGGGCCTGCCCGGCTTTTTTCATGCCCAAATGCTGGCTTTGATGGCTCGCAAGGGTAAATGCTGAGCCTGTCTGTGTCGTCCAAGTGGAACTTAAGGCCATAGCAAGCGACAATCACAGACTTACCTAAAGCTTCACAGCCGCATGTCTCTGCAAGCCACCACCAAACAGGAGCTTTCCGCCCCGCCGCCCACACCAGATTGGCCGTGGCTGCCGCTGGGCATCCTGGCGGCCGCCTTCCTGGCCATGTTCGTACCGACCTATGTCGTGCTGTCTCAGGGCGCCTGGCTCAAGGATGAAAACGGGCATGGCCCCATGATCCTGGCCCTGAGCTTCTGGCTGATGTGGCGCGACAAAGAAGCCATTTTTGGTGGCCCTGCGCGTCCGGCGCCTGTGGCGGCGCTGCTGATTTTGCTGGCCAGCCTGCCCTTTTACATCCTGGGCCGCTCCCAGGGCATCGACACCATCGAGGTGGCCACTCAGATTCCCGTCCTGGTCGCCGGCTTGCTGCTCATCCATGGCTGGAGCGCGGTGCGCAAGGCCTGGTTTCCGCTGTTTTTCCTGATCTTCATGGTGCCTTTGCCGGGGGTGTTCACGCAGATGCTGACCATGCCGCTCAAAGCGGCTGTGTCGTGGGTGGCTGAATGGGTGCTGCATCACCTGAACTACCCGATTGGCCGCACCGGGGTGACTTTGGTCATTGGCCGCTATGAGTTGCTGGTGGCCGACGCCTGCTCCGGCTTGAACTCGCTGTTCACGCTGGAGTCACTGGGCTTGTTCTACATGAAGCTCATGAATTACCAGTCCAAGACGCGCAATACCTTGCTGGCCGTGATGATCATCCCAATTTCCTTCATTTCGAACGTGACGCGCGTGCTCACGCTCGTGTTGATCACCTACTATTTCGGGGATGCTGCCGGACAAGGCTTCATGCACGGTTTTGCGGGCATGGTGCTGTTCACGGTGGCCTTGATCCTGACTTATGGCTTTGACCGGTTGCTCGCCGCACGTTTCGACGAGACCCGCCATGCGAGAGTGAGCACGACATCATGAACCACCGCCTGCCCTTGTCAATTCTGCTGGCCGCCGCCCTGATGGTGGGGTCGCTGGGCGCCTCGCAGGCCCTCAAGCCCACGGTGTCTCTGGCTGACATCAAGCCAAAAATCCACCTCAATCAGCTGTTGCCCTCTGATTTTGGCAACTGGCGGGAGTTGAAATCAGTCACCCCGACGCTGCCCGACCCGACGGTTCAGGCCACCCTGGATGCCACTTATTCACAAACCTTTGCCCGGGCTTACATCAACCGGCAAGGCTATGTGGTCATGCTGACAGTGGCTTACGGCAGCGATCAGAACTCCGAAGCCACGGCGGCCCATCGGCCCGAGTTCTGCTACCGCGGCTCAGGCTTCACGATCGACGACATTGGCACCAGCACGGTAGATCTGCCCAATCGGCATCTGGTGGTCCGGCGGCTGGTTGGCACGCTGCCCAATTACACCGAGAAAATCTCGTACTGGGTCACCCTGGACGAGGTGGCCACCCTGCCCGGTCTGGGCCGAAAGCTCGCGCAAATCAGGCATGGCCTCCATGGTCAGATTGCCGATGGCATGCTGGTCAGAGTCTCTGCCCCGCAGGAGCCCGATGGCCCGTCGTCGTTCGACATACAAGAGCAATTTTTGCGAGACCTGTTCCAGCAGGTACCCGCTGAGTTCCGATCCAGGATTTTTGGCGCCTGAATCAGGTTGCGATAGAGGAAAAGTGAATGTCATTCAATCAGTTAATTGTCATCCTGAAGGCGCGTTGGCTCGTGCTCTTGTCGATCCTGGCCTTGACCGTGATCACCACCGCCCTGGTGACCTTGGCCTTGCCCAAGCGGTACACCGCCAGTGCAACCGTCCTGGTGGACATCAAGTCGCCTGACCCTGTGGTCGGCGCGGTGCTGCCAGGCATCATGTCACCCACCTACATGGCCACGCAGGTCGATCTGCTGAGCAGCGAACGGGTCGGCCGCAAGGTGGTCAGTCAACTGGGCCTGGTAGAGGATCCCGTGTGGCGTGCCAACTGGCTCAAAGCCACCAAAGGCCAAGGCGATGCCGCAGCCTGGATGGCCGACACGGTGATGGCGTCGATCAAGGTCACGCCCTCGCGGGAATCGAACGTGATCCGGGTGGATTACGTGAACAACGATCCCATCAAGGCTGCGGAGTTCGCCAATGCTTTTGTTGACGCGTTCATCTCGGTGACCTCCGATTTGCGTGTCGAACCGGCCAAGCAGTTCGGCTCGAGCTTCTCTGAGTTGAGCACCCAGCTGCGCAAGCGCCTGGAATCGGCGCAAAGCCGGCTCTCTGATTTCCAGCGCAAGTCAGGGCTGATGGCCACCGATGAGCGCATGGACGTGGAAACGGCTCGCTTGAACGATTTGTCGACCCTGGTCATGCAATTGCAGTCCATGACCAGCGACATGGACATCCGCATGGCGTCGGCTCGCAGCAAGGGCGCCGACCTGACGACCGATGCCCTGTCCAGCCCCCTGATCGGCAGCCTGAAGGCAGACCTGATCAAGGAAGAGTCCCGCATGGATCAATTGCAGCAACGCCTGGGTGACGCCCACCCCTCGGTGCAGGAGCAACGCGCCGCTGTCTCGGCCGCCCGGAACAAGCTGCAGAACGAATACAGCCGCGTGACCAATGCCATGGGCGCCAACGGTTCGATCGGCTCCTTACGCCTGAAGGACGCCACGGCCTCTTTGGAAGCTCAGCGCAACAAGCTGATGACGCTCAAGGAGCAGCGCAACACCGCCGCGGTGCTGATTCGCGATGTCGAGAATTTGCAACGCGCCTATGACGCGGTGGAATCGCGCGTGTCGCAAGCCACCATGGAAGCCAAGGCCACCCAGACCAATCTGGCCGTGATCCAGTCCGCTGCCGTTCCGGCCTCGCCTTCCTTCCCCAAGTTCACGCTCAACGTGGCCATGGCCATCGTGCTGGGCCTGCTGGTGGGGGCGGGTACCGTGGTGTCCATCGAGATGATCGACCGCCGTGTTCGCTCCAACGAGGACATCTCCAAGGACCTGCAATTGCCCGTGCTGGGCGTGATGCTCAAGACACCCAACGCATCGCGTGGATTGCTGACACGCCGGACGGCACCGTGGATCATCGATCGCACGCTGCCCGCGCCCGCCCCGACCGCTTGAACGCCAGGAAACGATCGTGATCATGAATTCTGAAGTCATCCCCAGCCAGTTTCCAGCAGACGCCGCAGAAGGTGGCGCGCACGACGGCCAGTCGATCGGCGACATCATCCGCCACACCAACAAGCTGTCGCCGGACCAGATCGAGAAGATCGTGTCCTACCAGCATCAGCATGGTGTGAAGTTCGGAGAGGCCGCCGTGGCGCTGGGCCTGGCCAAGCAGGAAGATGTGTTGTGGGCCCTGGCCCAACAGTTCCAGTACCCCTACGTCAATCAGTCCAACTACAAAATGGCTGATGAGGTGGTGATCGGGACCAAGCCGTTCTCGGACCAATCGGAGATTTTCCGGGCCATGCGCGCCCAGTTGATCAACACGGTGTTCAACAATGGTCACCCGACCACAGCGCTGGCCGTGATCAGCCCTGACTCCGGCGATGGCAAGAGTTACTTTGCCGCCAACATCGCGGCCGCTTTCAGCCAGTTGGGCGGCCGGACCTTGCTGGTGGACGCCAACCTGCGCGCGCCCAGGCAACATCAGATCTTCGCGGTCGAGAGCAAGTCCGGGCTGAGCAGCATCCTGTCGGGCCGTGCCGAAAGCAAATGGATCCACCCGGTGCCCGATTTGCCCAGCTTGCATTTGTTGCCTGCCGGCGTGGTGCCACCCAACCCCATCGAGCTGGTGCAGCGTCCAGCTTTTGGCATGCTGCTCAAAGAGCTGATTGCCAAGTTCGACTACGTGGTCGTGGACACGCCTGCTGCTGCTTTGGGTTCGGACGGCCGTGTGATCACTGGGCATTGCGGTGCCGCGCTGGCCGTGTGCCGCCGCAACCGCTCGCGCATGGACGCGCTCAATGCCATGGTCGCGCCATTGACCATCAGTTCATCGGTGAAACTGGCCGGTGTGGTGGTGAATGAGTTTTGATGTCGTCGGCTAGGTCGGCATCGTTCTGGGCCGTCGCCGGAGGCGCAGGCACACGCGGGTTGTCCTTTCTGGCGTTTCTCGTGATCGCTCGCCAGCTGTCGCCCTCGCAAATGGGGGTGATGGCGATTGGCCTGGCTTTCGGGATGTTCCTCGATGCGTTCAATGAGTTGGGCCTGCCAGAGCAAGTCGTCCGGCATGCCGATGAATCATCCCGCTTCCTCAGCACGGTCTTCTGGTTGCAGATCGGTGCCTCGGTGCTGAGCGCCGGCGTGTTGATGGCTGGCGCCTGGTGGCTGACCGAGCGGTATCACGAGCCGCAGTTGCCCTGGGTGCTGGGCGGCATCTGCCTGGCTTGCGTATTAACTGCCGCCAGCCAAGTGCCCCTGGCGCTGCTGAAAAGACGCATGGCGTTCAAGGAAATCGCGCTGCGAAACACCCTGGCCACGGTGCTGGGCTCGATCATGGGGCTGTGGCTGGCTTATGCCGGGCGCGGTGTGATGGCCTTGCTGGCCATGCACGTCGTCAATGCAGGCACGGGGGCTGTCACGGCCTGGTTGACGGCCCGGTGGCACCCGACCGCCTCGGTAGACACGCAAACGATCAAGCCGGTGATGGACCAGGCGGCACACACCTTGGGCACGCGCATGGTGGAGACCTTCACCTCGCGAGTGGACCAGTTGCTGATCGGCTCATTCTTTGGCACGGCGGTGCTGGGCTTGTATGCACTGGCCATGCGCTTTTACGATGTGATCTTTCAATCCGTGTGCTCGCCCTTGGCTTCTGTGCTGTTCTCGCATTTGTCGCAGGTCAACACCGACATGCCGGTGGTGCGTCAACGTTACCTGAGCTCGCTGCGCAACATCTCTCTGGTGGGGCCGGCCATGTTCATGATGGGCGCCTTGTTCCTGCCTGAGGTGCTGGTCTGGTTCGCTGGCGACAAATGGGCACCTGTGACGCCTTTCGTCTGGCTCATCCTGGGCATGGGCGCCGTGCTGGCCGTGACTTTCAGCCATACCCCGGTGTTTGCCGCGATCGGCAAGCCCCAGGTGAACTTTGCGGTGTCACTGCTGTCCACCTGCCTGTGGCTGGTCTCGCTGCTGTTCCTCCCCACCTTGGGGGCGATCTTCGCAGCCATCCTGTGGGTCGGCCGCATGGGCCTGGGCATCCCCCTTCAATGGCTGGGCCTGGCCCGTCTGGTGGGTTTGAATTGGCGCGACTACATGGTCCAGCTGATGCCAATGCTCTGCTCACTGGCGCTCATGGTGGCTGTGGGCTTGTCGATGCACGGCCTGGGCTGGATGGATCACCGTGACGCCCCCGGCCACCTGGTGGCGGGCATGACGCTGTGCGGCGCCATCGCGGCGTACACGGCCTTGAGGCATTCGGATGTCGGTCGAGAGCTTCTGGCTCGATGGAAGGGTTGACGCATGTTGAAGAAACTGATCATTGCCCTGGGATGCCTGGTCGCCGTCGGCCTGGTGGTGGGCGTGTTGCTGTGGTCGATGCCGCCGAGCTTCGTCAATCAATCCAACGCCGCTGAAAACGCCGGCGTGGCGGCGCCACAGGGGCCTTTGCCGCCTGGCGATCGCAACAAGGGCCCCGCACCTCAGGTGGGCGTGTTCTATTTCCCCGGCTGGCGAGCCACGGCCACCATGGCCCCCAGCGACAACCCCTGGACCCGCATCAAGCCTTATGAAGAGCGCGAGCCCCTGATCAGTTGGTACCACGAAGGCGAAGTCGAGGTGATGCAAAAGCAGATCGACTGGATGGCCGGCGCCGGTATCACCTTCGTGGCCTTCGATTGGTACATCAGGCCCAACAACGAGGTGTTCATCGACCACGCGCTCAATGCCTACCTCAAGGCCCCGAACCGATCCAAGTTGAAGTTCACCCTGCTGTGGGCCAACCATGACAAGTCGCCCGACTCGATGGAGAATTTCGATGCGATGCTCGACATCTGGTTCACCCGGTACATGTCGCAGCCCGAGATGCTGACCATCGACGGCAAACCCGTGGTGTTCATCTTCTCACCCTACGAGTTCGAAAAAGATGCCCGCGGCTTCCGTTCGAGCACAGCGGCCTTGTTGCGCCATGCCCAAGCCCGCGCCAAGGCCAAGGGGCTGCCCGGCATCTATTTCGTGGCCTGCATCACCTCAGATGAGGACATCGGCAAAGACACGGTCAAGCCCGAATCCGGTTTCAGTGCCATCTCAGCCTATAACCTTCATTGGAAGCCCGGCGCATCGCACCCCACGCATTCTTTCAAGGAACTGGACGAGGCGTACCAGGTGCACTGGCAGCGCTACAGAACCCTGTTGTCATCGGCCCCGTTGATCGTGCCCATGATGTCGGGTTGGGACAGGCGCCCCTGGGGCGGCAGCACGGACGATCCCAAGCACGATGATTCGGTCTCGACCCCCGACGAGTTCGAAGCGCATTTGCGCTCAGGCCTGGAAGAGATCTACAAGAGCCCGGCGGGCCAGCCTCGCATGGGGGTGATCTGCTGCTGGAACGAATA
>CANBUA010000244.1 GCA_947372535.1 Burkholderiales bacterium | reverse complement strand
GCAATGATCAGCAACTGGATCTGCTGAGTGCCTTCGAAGATGTCCAGGATCTTGGCATCGCGCGACCACTTCTCCAGCAGCGCCGTTTCCGTGTAGCCGATGCTGCCGGCCAGTTCCACGCACTTGAGCGCCACGTCCACGCAAGTGCGCCCGGCCTTGGCCTTGGCCAGCGAGGCGTGCAGCGAGTTGGGCTTGGCATTGTCGGCCATCCAGGCGGCCTGCATGGTCAGCAGGCGCGCGGCCTCGTAGTCGGCTTGCATGCGCACGAACTCGGCGATGGCGTGGGTTTGGCGGGTCAGAGGCCGGTCGTAGTCGGGCGACAAGCCGCTTTCCTTGAGGATGCGGCCCATCTCCTCGATGCAGGCGCGCGTCAGACCAACGGCCATGGCGGCGACCAGGGGGCGGGTGTTGTCGAAGGTCTGCATCACCCCGGCAAAGCTCTTTTCGGGGTTGATGTCAGCATCGCCCAGCAGATTGGCCTTGGGCACGCGGCAATCCTTGAGCAGGAAGGCGGCGGTGTCCGAGGCGCGGATGCCCAGCTTGTGCTCCAGTCTGGCCAGCTCGAAGCCGGGCGTCCCTTTTTCGACCACGAAGGACTTGATGGCGCCGCGGCCCAGGCTGCGGTCCAGCGTGGCCCAGACGACGACCAGGTCGGCGCGGTCGCCGGCCGTCACGTAGATCTTCTCACCATTGAGCACGTAGTCGTCGCCATCAAGGCGGGCTGTGGTGCGGATGGCGGCCGAGTCCGAGCCGCAGCCGGGTTCGGTGATGGCCATCGCGGCCCAGCGCCCCTTGAAGCGCGCCAGTTGCTCTTCATTGGCCACGGAGGCGATGGCCGCGTTGCCGAGCCCTTGGCGGGGCATGGACAGCAGCATGCCGACGTCGCCCCAGCACAGCTCCATGATGCTGAGGCAGGTCGACAGGTTGGTGCCATTGCGGTTGATGCCGTCGTCGCCATGGCTGGCATCGCGGCGCACGCCGGTGGCGCCCGTGCCGCCGATTTCGCTGTTGCCATCGTTCATGCCGTCGATGACGGCGGCCAGCATGTCGAGCTCGACCGGGCGTTGGTGCTCGGCGCGGTCATATTTGCGGGAGATGGGGCGCAGCACTTCGCTGGCCACTTCCTGGGCCTGGCGGACCAGCGGGCGGAACTTGCGGGGGACTTCGAGGTGGATCATCTGGGAATCTCGGTGAGGATGGGGCAGGGAAGGCGAGTGCAGTGGTGCGATCTGTCAGCTCAGATCAGCAGGCCGCCTTCCATGAGGCCGGTGGCCCGCAGATCGCGGTACCAGCGCTCGGCCGGGTGCTCTTTGATGAAGCCGTGTCCGCCCAGCAGTTGCACGCCCTGGCTGCCAATCTGCATGCCCTTGTCGGCGCAGAGCTTGCGGGCCAGGGCCGTGGCTTCCGCGAAGGGCTGGTCGGCATCGGCCAGGCTGGCGGCGCGCCAGGTCAGGAGGCGCATGCCGTCCAGCTCGATGGCCATGTCGGCCACCGCAAACGCCACCGATTGGCGATGGCTGATGGGCTCGCCAAAAGCCTCGCGCTCGTTCACATAAGGCACGATGTAGTCCAGCACGGCCTGCGAGCAGCCCACGCTCAGCGCGCACCAGCCCAGGCGGGCCAGGTGGATGCACTCGGCGTAGACCTCGGGGCGACCTTCGCCGAGCAAGGCATTGGCGGGCACCTTCACGCCATTGAGCAGCAACCGTGCGGGCGAGGCGGCGCGCAGTCCCATGGCGACGTCTTCCTCCAGCGACAGCCCGGCGCTGCTGGACTCGACCAGCAGCAGGCCAGGGCCGCGGCCATCGATGTCGGCGGCCACGATGAACAGCTCGGCGGTGTTGGCCAGCGGCACCATGGACTTGATGCCGTCGATCACGTAGCTGCCGTTGACCAGGCGCGCCCGGGTCTGCAGGCTGAACGGGTCGAACAGGGCGGTGGGTTCCTGCACGGCCAGCGCCGCGGCCGGTGGCTTGTCGCCCGCGAAGGCGCTCAGGTAGGTCGATTGCTGTTCGGCGCTGCCCCACAGCACGAGCGCGGTGCTCACGGCCGATGGTGCCAGGCAGGCAAAGGCCAGGCCCATGTCGCCCTGGGCCAATGCTTCGGCGATCAAGGCGTTGGTCACGGCCGAGCGTTCGGTGCCCGCACCGCCCAGGGCTTCGGGGATGCCCAGGGTGGTCACGCCCAGGTCGGCGCATTCGGCCAGCAGGGCGGGCGTGGCGCCGTAATGGGTGTCGGCGGCCAGGGCGGCGGGGCGCAACTGCTCGGTCGCGTAGACGCGCATGGCCTCGACGATCATCGCCTGTTCATCATCGGGCGTGAGGTCGAACAGGTCGCCGGCGGCTCGCTTGGGCAGGCGCTCGGGGGCGCCCAGGCGCTGCACGGCTTTGAACGCGCGGTTGGCCGCGATCACGACCCGAAAGCCGGTCTTGGTGCCGTGGTAGAGCACTTGCTCCGTGGGTTTGCGCAGGCCCAGGCGGTCCAGGGTGGAAGAGCCAGCCATCTGGCTGAGGGTGCGCAGGCCCAGTCGGGTCAGTGAAGTCATTTCGGGGCAGTCGAAGGTTCAGTGAAGTGCCTATTTCACCCCCTCCGGCCGAATTGGTGTGTGCACCTGGCTCAAACGTGGCGAATTGCCAGGATTGAATCGGACGCTGGCAATCAAAAAGCCTCCAGCATCGGGCAAAGTGCAGGGTGATGGACCCCATGAGCGAACTGTTGGCGGATGTGCGCATCCGCGATGTCACCGTTGTGAGAACCCGGCTGGGGGCTCAGGGGGTGCTGCGCGCAGGGCCTGTGAACCAGCCTTGTTTTCACCTCGTGACCGAGGGGCGGGTGTGGCTGCACCGGGGTGAGCAGGGTGAGCCTTTGGCGCTCAAGGTGGGTGATGTGGCCTTCTTCCCTCAAGGCGAGCCGCACGCGCTGAGCGCGCAGAAACAGATCGCCTCCTCAGGTGGGGTTGATCTGCTCAAGCAGTGGGCGCAATCGAGCACGGCAACGGTGGATGCCTTGTCGATCAGTTCGGGGCAGGCCTGCGTGGCCCGCACCCTGAGCGGACGCATGCGCATCGAAGGCGTCTCGCCAGCCTGGTTGTGCGGCGGGCTGCCGCCTTGCCTGAGCTTGCAATGGGGCACGCAGGCCTTGCCCACCTGGCTGTCGATGGGGCTGGCTTACCTGGACAATGAACTGCGCTCGGAGAACCTGGCGCGCCAGGCCGTGATCGACCGCCTGGGCGACATCCTCTTCATCCAAAGCCTTCGTGTCTACCTGGATGGCCCGATGCAGGCGCCGGCCGGCTGGCTGATGGGGCTCAAGGACGGGATGGTCTCGCGCGTGCTGGGCGCCATCCACCGCGAGCCGGAGCGGCCCTGGCAACTGGCCGAACTGGCGCGGGTGGGCTGCGTGTCGCGCTCGGTGCTGGCCGCGCGCTTCACGCAATTGCTTGGCATGCCGCCCCAGGCCTACCTCACGCAGCACCGCATGCACCTGGCGGCGAGGCGTTTGCAGGAAAGCGCTTTGCCCGTGGTTGAGGTGGCCCGGGCCGTGGGGTATCAATCTGCGGCGGCATTCGCCCAAGCCTTCAAGCGGGCGCTGGGGTGTTCGCCGTCAGATTACCGATCAAGGCCAATCAGCCCTTGAGCTGATCAGCCAGTGCCGTCGCCCCAGATGTCGTCATGGACCAGGGCCGTGGCATTGTCTTGCGTGACCGCGATGGCCCCTGGCCCGCCAGCCTGCTCATCGCACCGCAGTTCATGGCCGGTGTGTTCCTGGTTCGAACCACGCATGTGTCCCCGCATGAAGCGGTTTTGTGGGGGATTTTTCTGCATCGGCAAGAAGCGGGACAACTCGGTCAGGGCGGTTTCATACACCCCGCGCTTGAACTCGATCACGGCTTCCAGCGGCACCCAATACTCGTTCCAACGCCAGGCGTCGAACTCGGGGTGGCTGGTAGCGCGCAGGTTCATGTCGCAATCGCGGCCCACCAGTTGAAGGAGGAACCAGATCTGCTTCTGACCACGGTAGTGACCGCGCGCGTCACGGCGGATGAAATGCTGGGGCACCTCGTAGCGCAACCAATCGCGCGTGCGGGCCACAATGCGTACGTGCTCTTGCCGAAGACCGACCTCTTCGTGCAATTCGCGGAACATCGCCTGCTCAGGCGATTCACCGTGCTTGATCCCGCCTTGCGGGAACTGCCAGGAATGGGTGCGGATCCTTTTGCCCCAAAAAACCTGGTTGCGCTGGTTGAGCAGGATGATGCCGACGTTGGGGCGGAAGCCTTCACGATCGAGCATGATCAACTCCGAATACTTAACTGATTTCATTATTGCACCCTGCGGCGGCTCTCGCCTAGGGTTTTACAGGCGGCGGGACTGAAACCAGGGGCTTTTTCGGTCCGGCTTGGTGTCCGGTGCGTTGGGCTCCTATGGTGATCCCGGAGGCGCGCGCGGTATTTTTCTTCTAGCATGATGGCGTCGCCCGGCAAGAGTTGGTACCGTCTGGCGACAATGCTGGTGCCTGCAACTGAACCCCAGGTGGGAAGACGGCGCAGGCTGTCCATTAAAAAAATCCAAGGGAAATCACATGACCGTTGCCATTGAACCCGTGCGCCTGGTTCCGGCGCTCAACAGCGCCAACATTGTCCTCAGCCGGGATGTTGGCTCGCTGGTGATCAAAGACTCTTCAGGCCAAATCTATGCCACGGTTGAGTCGTATTTCACCGCCTCGGGTCATCTGGGTGCGAGCGCGGCACGCCTGGTATTTGCTGACGGCAGGACGTGGACCCCAGCTCAGGTGGCGCAAGCGCTGCTGGTCTCGACCGACGGTGACGACGAAAGGACGGGGTACCACGGGCGTGACGGCATGTCAGGCGGCGGCGGCAATGACACGCTTTTCGGTCTGGCAGGTGACGATTTTATCAATGGCGGCATTGGCGACGACTGGCTCTACGGTGGGACAGGCGCTGACAACCTCAGGGGCGATGATGGTGACGATGTGCTCAGCGGCGACGCGGGTGCGGATGCGCTCTCTGGCGGCATGGGCAATGACCTGCTTCTGGGGGGGGCCGGCAACGACGGGCTCGACGGCGGTGATGGCGCGGACACGCTCCAAGGGGGCGCTGGCAACGACTATTTGAATGGCGGTTCGGGCACCGACACCTACGTGTTTGGGCGCGGAGATGGTCAGGACACGGTGGCGGGCGAAGTCAAGGCGATGTCAAACGCGGACCGTGATGTGATTCGTTTGAGCGGTGACATCCAACTGAGCGATGTCAGGTTTGCGCGCCAAGGTGACAGTCTGGTGCTCGGCCTGTCCGGCACGAGCGACCAGCTCGTGGTGACGGACTACTTCGCCAACACGGCGGTGATCTCCACGGTACGCATCAATGGTGTGCCGTCCCAGATCACGGATCTTTTTGACGCGTGGATGTCCATCAGGTTCTCCGATGGCACGGTCCTGGGCCTGGCGGATGTGCAAGCCCTGGTGGCTGTGCCTACTGACGATGCGGACACGCTGTTCGGCACCTCGCTTGATGACACGATTTTTGGCGGAGCGGGCCGTGACACCCTGGATGGCGGCGTAGGGCGTGACTGGTTGTTGGGCGGGATCGGCGACGACTCGCTCAGGGGCAATGCCGGGAACGACACCCTTGATGGCGGCGCCGGCAGGGATGTGTTGGATGGCGGGGCCGGGGCAGACACCTACGTTTTTGGCTTGGGTGCCGGCATCGACACTGTGCTGGCACTGGATGAGACAGACGTGGTGGCCGTGGGCCTGACAGTCGGGCAAGTAAACTTGATGCGCGACCAGCTGTCAGACACGCTGGTCATGGACGTGATCGGCAGCGACGATCGCCTGGTCATCAACGGGTATTTCGCCGCCTCGGCCAAGGGCCGCCTCGTCTTTGCTGACGGGCAGACGTTGCAGGCTGCAGATCTGGCCTCCTTGCCGCCGGTCAGCATTCCGGTCAAGGCGGTGAATCAAGTGCTGATGGTTGGCGGGAACCATGCCGTCAACGGCGGTGCTGGCGACGATGTGATCTCGGGCTCTGCAGAGGCCGACACCTTGTATGGCCAGGTGGGCCGAGATTCGCTGTTTGGCGGTGCTGGCGATGACGTCCTGTGGGGCGGCCTGGACGAAGACGTGCTCCAGGGCGGAGAAGGCCATGACCAGTTGTTCGGCGGCGCGGGCGCTGACGTCCTGGCCGGCCAAGGTGGCAACGACACCTTGGATGGCGGGGCGGGCGCGGACACCCTGGATGGCGGCGCCGGGATGGATGTCTATGTGTTTGGCAGGGGATCTGGCAGTGACCTCATCCATGCCGATGCGCCACTGGCCGGTGATTTCGACAAAGTGCGCCTGGGTCCTGGCGTGGCGCCAGCCGATGTATTGCTCTGGCGAACTTCCTCCAATGTGCTCGTGATCAACATCGTGGGCACCTCGGATGTTCTGACCGTGCGCCAAACCACGGTGAATGGCCAGGTCGTCAACCCGATCGAGGCATTGGTGTTCGCCGACGGCACGGTTTGGGACACAGCCCAGATCGAGGCGGCCATTCGGGCCCGTGCCAATGGCAGTTCGGAATTCGCTGACACCATCACTGGCTTCAGCGGCGATGACTGGCTGCGCGGTTTTGGCGGTGATGACGTCCTTGTTGGTCGGGGCGGCAACGATCAATTGGAGGGCGGCCTTGGCCAGGACACGCTGGAGGGCCAAGGCGATGACGACCTGCTTCGGGGCGATGATGGCGCTGACTTCCTTGACGGTGGCGATGGCGACGACTTTCTGCAAGGTGGTGCAGGTGACGACACCCTGGATGGTGGTGCCGGCAGTGACACCCTGATGGGCGGGGCGGGCGACGACACTTATGTCTTTGGCCGGGGAGCGGGCTACGACGCCATCAGCGTGCTGCCTTCCCAATTGGCCCCTGGCACGGCCAATGTGCTGCGCCTGGGCGTCGATGTGAAGCCTTCGGACCTGCAACTGCGCCGGGGCGATGTCTCCTCGTTTTTATGGGACATGCCGGACGGCACGATCCTTGATGAAGATGTGCGCTATCTGTCGGATGCATTGACCATCTCGATCCTCGGCACCGATGATGTCCTGGTCGTCGGCGCGCAATTCAGTGCCTCTGCCAACGCTGAGCGCATCGCCCGCATCGAGTTCGCCGATGGCAGCGTCTGGACAGACAGCGACATCCGCCAGAAGCTCAACGATCCGACGGATGGCAATGACTGGATCCTGGGCTATGACACGGCTGACCGTCTCCAAGGCGGGGCGGGTCAGGATGTGCTGTGGGGCGGTTTGGGCCAGGACACGCTTTACGGCGGTTTTGA
>CANBUA010000243.1 GCA_947372535.1 Burkholderiales bacterium | reverse complement strand
TTGCGGGCCTTGACCATGCATTCGAGGGCGACGCGGTTGGCCACGGCGCCGGCCTGGATGCCTTGGGGGTGACCGATGGTGCCGCCACCAAATTGCAGCACCACGTCATCACCGAAGAGGTCGATCAGCTGGTGCATCTGGCCGGCGTGAATGCCGCCAGAGGCCACGGGCATGACCTTGCGCATGTCGGCCCAGTCCTGGTCGAAGAACAGGCCGCGTGGCAGGTCCTGCTTGGTGAAGGCATCGCGGCAGACGTTGTAGTAGCCCTGAACAGTCATGGGATCGCCTTCGAGCTTGCCCACGGCGGTGCCTGTGTGCAGGTGGTCGCAGCCGGCCAGGCGCAGCCACTTGGCGATCACGCGGAAGCTCACGCCGTGGTTCTTCTGACGCGTGTAGGTGCCATGACCTGCACGGTGCATGTGCATGATCATGTCGTTCTTGCGGCACCAGTTGGCCATGGACTGGATGGCCGTCCAGCCGATCACCAAGTCGACCATGATGATGATCGAGCCCAGTTGCTTGGCAAACTCGGCGCGCTCGTACATCTCTTCCATGGTGCCGGCGGTCACGTTCAGGTAGCTGCCCTTGACCTCGCCCGTGACGGCGCTGGCCTTGTTGACGGCGTCCATCACGAAGAGGAAGCGGTCACGCCAGTGCATGAAGGGCTGCGAGTTGATGTTCTCGTCGTCCTTCATGAAGTCCAACCCGCCCTTGAGGCCTTCGTAGACCACGCGACCGTAGTTGCGGCCCGACAGGCCCAGCTTGGGCTTGGTCGTGGCGCCCAGCAGGGGGCGGCCGTACTTGTCCAGGCGCTCGCGCTCGACGACCATGCCCGTGGGGGGGCCCTTGAAGGTCTTGATGTAGGCCACTGGGATGCGGATGTCTTCCAGGCGGCAGGCCTTCAGCGGCTTGAAGCTGAAGACGTTCCCGATCAAGGACGCCGTCATGTTGGCGATGGAGTTTTCTTCGAACAACACCAGGTCGTAGGCGATCCAGGCGAAGAACTGGCCAGGGATGCCGGGCACGGGCTCGACCTTGTAGGCCTTGGCGCGGTAGACGTCGCAGGCGGTCAGGCGGTCGGTCCACACCACGGTCCAGGTGGCGGTGGATGATTCACCGGCCACGGCGGCGGCGGCTTCGATCGGATCCACGCCCTCTTGCGGGGTGATGCGGAACAGGCAGATGACGTCCGTGTCCTTGGGCACGTAGTCGCTGTCCCAATAGCCCATCTGGCGGTACTTGAGCACACCGGCGCTGTAGCGCTTCTTCGCGTCGAGGATGACGCCGTCTTCAACTGGTTTGTTCATGGTCTGGCTCGCAAAGTGGGTTCAAACGATGGTTTAAACAAAGGGGATGAATTCAATGTAGGAGCAGATTGAAGTAAGGTAAATTCAGTATTTCTTTCAGGCGAGTTAAGGAATTACTGAATGCGTAGCGTCACCTTCCGCCAGCTCAGGGTCTTCACGGAGGTGGCTCGCCAGCTGAGCTTTACCCGCGCGGCCGATGCCCTGCACCTCACGCCGCCGGCCGTGACCATGCAGGTGAAAGAGTTGGAAAAGCATGTGGGCATGCCTTTGTTTGAACGCCAGGGCAAACAGGTGCAATTGACCATGGCCGGGGAATACTTCCTCGTCTATGCCAAGCGATTGCTGTCTACTTTGAAAGACGCAGATAACGTGATGGCCCGTTTCAAACGGGTCGAAACCGGGGTGTTGACCATCGGGCTGCTGAGCACGGCGGGGTACTTTTTGCCCTCGCTGCTGGCGCGCTTTCAATCAGAGCACCCAGGCGTCGATGTGCGTCTAGATGTAACAAGAGACTTGACCAAGCTGCTGGACCGCCTGCACAGCAACGAGATCGACCTGGCCGTGATGGGGCGCCCCCCCAAGGAGTACGCCCTGCGTTCCGAGCCGTTCGCGCGCCATCCCATGGTGTTCGTGTGCCCGCCCGGGCATCCGCTGCTGGGCGTGGGGCACCCGCCGGTGCATGCCCTGGTACATCACCCCATCATTGTTCGTGAATTGGGCTCGGAGGTTCGGCAGGTGCTCGATGGGTATCTGCGTGAGCACCGTCTGTCGCCGCGCATCGCCATGGAAATCCCCAGCAACGAGACCATCAAGGCCTCGGTGATGGCTGGGCTGGGCATTGGTTTTGTCTCACTGCATGCGGTGGTCGCCGAGTTGCGCGCTGGGCAGTTGCACATCGTCGAATTCGAGGGGACGCCCATCATGCGCACCTGGAACATCGTGCACGAAGCCTCGAAGGTGCTTTCCCCCGCCGCAGAGGCGTTTCGCTACCTGATGCTGGAGCATGGCGAAGCGCTGATCGCACTGCAAAGTGCGGACTTGTTGCCGAGCCGCGCCTGAGACATGGCGCCCGGGTGGCGTGAAGCTTGCTGCAACGCGGCATAATCTGACAATGTTCAGGCGCAGATCAGAGTCAGCGCCCCAATCCTCACCATTTTCGACCCCTCCTCAAGGAACACACCATGACTCGTGACGTCGTCTTCGTGGGCGCAGCCCGTACCGCCATTGGCACCTACGGTGGCTCGCTCAAGGACATCCCGCCTGCGCAACTGGGCGCCCTCGTCATCAAGACTGCGCTGGAGCGTGCCGGTGTTGCGCCCAAGGATGTCGGCCATGTGGTGGTCGGCAATGTGATCCCTTCCGTGCCTCAGGATGCCTACATCAGCCGCGTGGCCGCGCTGGAAGCCGGCGTGCCGCAAGAGACGCCTTCGTTCAACGTGAACCGCCTGTGCGGCTCCGGCTTGCAAGCCGTTGTCTCTGCGGCTCAGGCCATCTTGCTGGGCGATTGCGAAATCGCCGTGGGCGCTGGTGCCGAGTCCATGAGCCGTGGCGCCTACCTGGTCACCAGCAACCGCTGGGGCGCGCGCATGGGCGACGTCAAGATGCTGGACTTCGTCGTCGGCGCCTTGCATGACCCGCGCCTGAACATCCACATGGGCATCACGGCCGAGAACGTGGCGGCCCGCTATGACATCACGCGCGAGCAGCAGGATGCTTATGCCACGCAGAGCCAGCAGCGCGCGGCCAAGGCCGTGGCCGAAGGCTACTTCAAGGAACAGATCGTGCCGGTGGAGATCAAGGGCCGCAAGGGCGTGGTGATCTTTGACACGGATGAAGGCGTCAAGGGCGATACCAGTGTGGAAGCCCTGGGCAAGATGAAACCGGCCTTCAAGAAAGAAGAAGGCACTGTGACGGCAGGCAATGCCTCGTCGCTGAACGATGGCGCTGGTGCCGTGGTGATGGCCAGTGCCGAGAAGGCCAAAGCCCTGGGCCTCAAGCCCCTGGCGCGCCTGGTGTCCTACGCCCACGCCGGCGTCGAGCCTGAGTACATGGGCATCGGCCCGGTGCCTGCCTCGAAGCTGGCCTTGGAAAAAGCCGGCCTGAAAGTGTCCGACCTGGACCTGATCGAAGCCAACGAGGCCTTCGCGGCGCAGGCTTGTGCGGTGTCCAAGGAAATGGGATTCCCCAATGAGAAGACCAACCCGAACGGCTCGGGGATTTCGCTGGGCCATCCCGTGGGCGCGACGGGCGCGATCCTGGTGACCAAGGCGATCTATGAGCTGCAACGCACGGGTGGACGCTACGCGCTGATCACCATGTGCATCGGCGGCGGGCAAGGCATTGCGATGATCATCGAGCGGGTTTGATCCTGCGGGTTTGCTTTTCCATGCTGATGAAGGGGCTCCTGCGGGAGCCCTTTTTCATGGACGCTTCCAGGGTGGTCGAACTGTGTCGGGTCGCCGACAAATAGGGACTATCCATGGCACGGCTTTCGCATTGCCGGGTTTTGGAGGCCCCCCGATCTTGGTGTGTCGGCGTGAAGATGAAGAACTACGCACGCTTTGATCCGGCGCGTCTTTGAAGCCATCCCTACAGTGAAGGTGTCCAGAACAGGAGACACCTCCATGACCAGCCCCACACCGCGCAGCCAGCGCGCATCGCCTGCCCCAAGCCTGTTCACTCGGGCGTTGGCTTCATCCGCTTTCTGCCTGGCCATCTGTGCCGGCCATGCGCAAGCGGCCTCGCCATCTTTCTTGGCGTTTGAAAGCGGACAAGTACGGCCTTTGGCCCAATCGGCCGACGGCAGCCGGCTGTATGCCGTCAACACCCCCAACAACACGCTGGACATCTTCAAGGTGGTCAGCGGTGGGCTGGAGCTGATCACGCGGGTCCCCGTGGGCCTGGAGCCCGTCGCGGTGGCGGTGCGCAGCGACAACGAGGTCTGGGTGGTCAACCACCTGTCGGACAGCGTCAGCGTCGTGAGTTTGAGCGGTGTGCCGCACGTCACGCGCACCTTGCTGGTGGGCGACGAGCCGCGCGACATCGTCTTCGCCGGATTGCCATCCCGCGCCTTCATCACCACCGCGCACCGCGGGCAGCAGCGCACCGATCCGTCGATCAAGTCCGTGCCGGGCGCGGGCGATCCCAAGCTGACCACCGCCGGCATCGGCCGAGCCGATGTCTGGGTGTTCAACCCGGCCAGCCTGGGCGAGGCCATGGGTGGCGTGCCTGTGCGCATCATGAGTTTTTTCGCTGACACGCCGCGAGCGCTGGCCGTCAGCCCGGACCGCAACACGGTCTACGTCGCGGCCTTCAAGTCGGGCAACGAAACCGCCTCCATCAATGAAGAACTGGTCTGCAATGGATTCGACACCACCAAGACCTGCTCGGTCAACTGGAAGACCATGCCTGGCGGCGTTCCGGGGCCAAAGACCAACTTCGAGGGCAAGCCGGCGCCGGAGACCGGCTTGATCGTCAAGTACGACCGGACCAAGAAGCAGTGGCTGGACGTGATGGGCCGCAACTGGAACAACGCCATGGAGTTCACGCTGCCGGACAAGGACGTGTTCGCCGTGGACGCCAATGCGCTGACCGAGAAAGTGGCCTTCCCGCACGTGGGCACGGTGCTCTTCAACATGGCGGTCAACCCGGTCAGCGGTGCGCTGTATGTCTCCAACACCGAGTCGAACAACCTGGCTCGCTTCGAAGGCCCGGGCACCTTCACGGGTGGCCAGACCATTCAAGGCAAGATCGCCCTGTCGCGGGTCACGGTGATCGCCAATTCGCAGGTCTCGCCCCGCCACCTGAACAAGCACATCGACTACAGCAAGCTGGTCAGCAACCCGGCCTTCGATGCCACGACCAAGAACCACAGCCTGTCCATGCCCCTGGACATGGCCGTGACCAAGGATGGCAAGACGCTCTACGTGACGGCTTTCGGCTCCAGCAAGATCGGCGTGTTCAGCACGGCCGAACTGGAGAGCGACACCTTTAACCCACGCACGGCCAGCAGCAACTACATCACCGTCAGCGGCGGCGGGCCCAGCGGTGTGGTGCTCGATGAAGCGCGTGGCCAGATGTACGTGATGACGCGTTTCGACAATGCGGTCAAGGTGGTCAACCTGGCCTCGCGCGCCGAAGTGGCCCAGGTGGCCTTGCCCAATCCGGAGCCCGCCAACATCGTCGCCGGCCGGCCTTTCCTGTACGACGCGCAGCGCTCCTCGGCCAATGGCGAAGCCTCTTGCGCGAGCTGCCACACTTTCGGCGACATGGACGACATCGCCTGGGACCTGGGTGACCCCGACGGCAAAGTCACGCAAAGCCCCATCCCAGGCAAGTTCACGGACGACCTCTCCGGGCCCAAAGCACTTTACAACGTCAAAACCTTGATCAATGGCAGCGACAAAGCCACCGACTTTCACCCGATGAAGGGACCGATGACGACCCAGACACTGCGCGGCATGCGCAACTCGGGCGCCATGCACTGGCGGGGTGATCGTTCCAATGGCGTCTTCGGCATCTCTGCCTCAGACACCAACCTGTCGTTCAAGAACTTCGCGGTGGCCTTTGAAGGGCTGTTGGGCAATGCGGCGCCCATGAGCGAGGCCGAGATGCAACAGTTCGCGGACTTCCAGCTCAATGTGCAGATGCCGCCCAATCCCATCCGCAACCTGAATAACTCGTTGACCGATGCTCAGAAGCGGGGTTCGAACTTCTATTTCGGCAGCCGGCCCTCCGACGGGATCAAAGTCATCCTGCTAGGAAAAACCATCGAGAACACCAACAACTGCAATGGCTGCCACACGGTGGACCCGGCCAAGGGCATGTATGGCACGGGTGGGTTTCAAAGCTTCGAGGGGATTTCGCAAATCCTGAAGGTGCCGCAGTTGCGCAACGTCTATCAAAAGATCGGGCGCTTTGGCTCGCCGGCCATCACGAACATGTCCTTCAATGCCACAGGCGCCATGGGGGATCAGATCCGTGGGTTTGGATTTGTGCATGATGGGGCGACAGACACGCTGGCTCACTTCTTCACGGCGCGAGTGTTTCAACCCACGTTGAACTCGGGCTTTCCGCTGATCAACCCGGATGCCACTCGGCGCGACGTGTCGGACTTCATGCACGCCATGGACAGTGACCTGGCGCCGATCGTGGGGCAGCAGGTGACGCTGACGTCCAGCAATGCGGTGGCTGTGAAGGCACGGGTGGATCTGCTGATTGAGCGGGCCAAGGCGCCATTCGTGTCGAAGGAGCTGGGAGGTACGGTCACGGAATGCGACCTGGTGGCGACCGTGGTCGAGGCGGGTGTGCGGCGCGGGTATTTCTTTGACGTGACGTCAAGTTCGTTTGTCGATGGCGCTGGTGGCAAACGGACGGATGCGGCTTTGCGTGGGCTGGCAGCGACGGCAGGGCAAGAGGTGACCTACACCTGCACGCCGCCTGGGTCGGGCAGGCGCATTGCCGGGTGAGTCGATTTTTGAGCAGTGGTGTGACGTTTGAGAGGGCCTTGCGGGGCCCTCTTTTTTTGGGGGCGGCTTGCCTTCGCTTCTTGGGTGGGCGAAAGGTGGGGTGATGGCTGAGGGCGGTTCACTGGGGCGGTCAACGCCCGTGGCGTTGACTTCCTTGCGGGGCTCGCAGCCGTCTTCAGGTCCTCGAACTCGCCCTGCGGGCTCAGACAATCGGACCTGGCGCGCTTTGCGCGCACCAGACGGCCGCTGCGCTCCTCAGCGCCCCAGAGGCCCGCCCCCAGCCACCACCCCACCCTTCGCCTGGCGGCGCTGCGGACTTCGCGGGAAAGCCGGCGCGGCGCAGCGAACAGCAGCCAGCGCTAACACCCCGCATCCCGCATCCCGCATCCCGCATCCCGCAATCCCGCGCCAGCGGACAGCGCAACGCCAAACCGCACGACGACGCCCAAAGGGCGAGGCGGCGGGCCGCGGGGCGACTCGGCGGCGTCGAGGAGCACAGGCCTGGGCGGACCAGAGCGCCCGATGTCTGAGTCCTGATCGCAGATCAGGGCGAGTTTCGGGCGATCCCGTCCAGGCCGAGCACCGCAGAGCAGTCCAGTGCAACG
>CANBUA010000242.1 GCA_947372535.1 Burkholderiales bacterium | reverse complement strand
TCGTGGATGCGCCTGCCTGAGATCGTGGGCGTCAAGCTCACGGGCCAACGCCAAAACGGCATCACCGCCACCGACGTGGTGCTGGCCCTGACCGAGTTCCTGCGCAAATCCAAAGTGGTCGGCGCTTACCTCGAGTTCTACGGCGAAGGTGCTTCGAAGCTGACGATTGGCGACCGCGCCACCATCTCGAACATGGCCCCTGAATATGGCGCCACGGCCGCAATGTTCAGCATCGACGACCAGACCCTGGCGTACCTGACCTTGACCGGACGCGAAGCCGCCCAAGTCAAGCTGGTGGAGACCTATGCGAAGGTCGCTGGCCTGTGGTCTGACAGCCTGGTCAACGCCGTGTATGAGCGCGACCTCACGTTCGACTTGTCGAGCGTGGTGCGCAACATGGCTGGCCCATCGAACCCACACGCTCGTGTGGCCACGTCTGACCTGGCTGCCAAGGGCATTTCGAGCGCATGGTCGATGCCATCGGCATCTGAAGGCACCATGCCAGACGGCGCGGTCATCATCGCGGCCATCACGTCTTGCACCAATACGTCGAACCCACGCAATGTGATCGCCGCTGCTTTGCTGGCCCGCAATGCCAACAAGCTGGGTCTCACACGCAAGCCTTGGGTAAAGTCGTCGCTGGCCCCTGGCTCGAAGGCCGTTGAGCTGTATCTGAACGAAGCTGGTTTGTTGGGCGACCTGGAGAAGCTGGGCTTTGGCATCGTGGCCTTTGCCTGCACGACCTGCAATGGCATGTCGGGTGCGCTCGACCCGGTCATCCAGAAAGAGATCGTCGATCGCGACCTGTACGCCACGGCGGTGCTCTCGGGCAACCGCAACTTCGACGGCCGCATCCACCCCTATGCCAAGCAGGCCTTCCTGGCTTCGCCCCCGCTGGTGGTGGCCTACGCCATCGCAGGCACCATCCGCTTCGACATCGAAAACGATGTGCTGGCCGTGGTCGACGGCAAGGAAATCCGCCTCAAGGACATCTGGCCTTCGGACGAAGAGATCGACGCCGTGGTCAAGGTGGCCGTCAAGCCCGAGCAATACCGCGCCGTGTACGAACCCATGTTCGCCATCAAGGCCGACGATGGCGTCAAGGTGAGCCCGCAGTACGACTGGCGCCCCCAGTCCACCTACATCCGCCGCCCGCCTTACTGGGACACGGAAGGTGTGGGCGCGCTGGCCGCCAACCCGCGCACGCTCAAGGGCATGCGCCCGCTGGCCGTGCTGCCAGACAACATCACGACCGATCACCTGTCGCCTTCCAACGCGATCATGATGAACTCGGCCGCCGGTGAGTACCTGCACAAGATGGGCCTGCCCGAGGAGGACTTCAACTCCTACGCCACCCACCGTGGTGACCACCTGACCGCCATGCGCGCCACCTTCGCGAACCCCACGTTGAAGAACGAGATGGTGCGCGACGCCGACGGCAAGGTGAAGGCCGGCTCGCTGGCCCGCATCGAGCCCGAAGGCAAGGTGGTTCGCATGTGGGAAGCCATGGAAACCTACTACGACCGCAAGCAGCCTTTGATCATCGTGGCTGGCGCTGACTACGGTCAGGGCTCTTCGCGTGACTGGGCCGCCAAGGGCGTGCGCCTGGCGGGTGTTGAAGCGATTGCGGCCGAAGGCTTCGAGCGCATCCACCGCACCAACCTGATCGGCATGGGCGTGATGCCCCTCGAGTTCAAACCAGGCACCACCCGCCTGACCCTGAACATCGACGGCACCGAAACCTATGACGTCGAAGGTGACTTGAAGCCTCGCGCTGACCTGACTTTGGTCATCACGCGCAAGAGCGGTGAAGTCGTCAAGGTGCCCATGACCTGCCGACTGGACACGGGCGAAGAAGTGTCGGTGTACGACGCAGGTGGCGTGTTGCAACGGTTTGCGCAGGACTTCCTGGCGGCCAACAAAGCCGCTTGATGTTCGCGAACACGCCGCATCGGTGATGCGGCGCCAAAAAGGCCGCCGGGCTTGCCCCGAGCGGCCTTTGTCTTTTGGTCAGAGCGAAACCCAAGCACCCCCATTCGATGCCGACGCATCTGAGGTCGAAGCCTGACGATCCGTGCCCCCCGTCACAGATTCAACAGGTGTGCGCTCACTGCCCCCGATTCCGCCATGAACCAGCTTGAACACCGCAACCGCATCCACGAGGTACTGGGCCTGCACCTTCAAGCTTTCTGCGGCCGCAGCGCTTTGCTCAACCAGGGCGGCGTTTTGCTGAGTGACCTGGTCCATCTGACCGATGGCCGTGCCCACCTGCTGGACGCCGAGACTTTGCTCCGCGCTGGCTGAACTGATCTCTGCCACCAGATCGCTCACACGCTTGATGGCGTCAACGATGTCGGCCATGGTTTTGCCAGCGCGATCCACCAGCACCGAACCTTGTTCGACCTGCTCAACGCTGTGGCCGATGAGCGTCTTGATCTCCTTGGCCGCTTCGGCGCTGCGTTGGGCCAGCGTGCGCACCTCACCTGCGACGACAGCGAAGCCGCGCCCTTGCTCACCCGCACGGGCGGCCTCGACAGCCGCATTGAGCGCCAGGATGTTGGTCTGGAAAGCGATGCCATCGATCACGCCGATGATGTCACCGATCTTCTTGCTGCTGTTGCTGATGCCCTGCATGGTGACCACCACCTGGCCAACCACATCGCCCCCTTGCACCGCAACCGAAGATGCGTTGCGTGCCAACTGGTTCGCCAACTGCGCACTCTCGGTGTTGTTGCTGACCATGGATCCAATCTCGGTCATGCTGGCCGACGTTTGCTGCAACGCGCTGGCCTGCTCTTCCGTGCGCTGACTCAGGTCCTGGTTGCCCTGGGCGATCTCCGAACTCGCGGTCGCCACACTGAGGGCGTTGGCACGAACCTGCGCCACCACGCCGGTCAAAGAGGACTGCATCGACGCCAAGGCCGCCAGCAGCGGGCTGAATTCATCGCGGGCAGGGTCAGACACCGACAAGGAAAAGTCGCCTGCGGCCACCCGGTCGGCAACGGTCTGGGCTTGGGCCACTCGGCTGCGCAGCGCACGGGCCAGGTAGAGCGAAAAGGCGACCAGCCCAACGGCGACCACCGAGACCAAGGCCGAGAGCTGCAAGCGGATGCTGTCGACGTTCGAGCCAATGGCCCCGACGTCCTCGCCCAGCACCTTGGTCTGCCGGTCTCTCTCTTCGCTCAACCACTTCTGGATCTTGGCAAACTGGGGCGTGGTGGTGTCCCTGAGCATGGCCAAGGCTTCATCGCGACGCCCTGCCTGGATGAGGCGCAGGTTCTTTTCGGCCACCGGCCACGAAACTTCCTGCAAGTCCAGCCAATCGCGCTTGAAGGCGTCGCGACCGGCCTGAGTCGTGATTTCTTTCAGAAAATCAGCATCATTTTGGGAGATCTGAGCGCGTTTTTGCTGAATGGCTCGCGCAACCAAATCCACCTCTTGGGGATTTGCAGCCAGCATCGCCTGCCGGACATCGGACATGGACTGAGAAACCTTGAGCTCTGTGCTCGCAATCAAACTCAATTGCAACACCTTGACGTTGCCTGTTCGATGCGTCAATTCACGCACATCGCTGAGTTGGCGCCACGCGCTGACCACCACCCCAACAAGGCAGAGAATCAACAAAAAAGAAACCAGATAAAGCCGCCGACTGAAGCTGACACTCGAAAACAAAAACATGCTGAATTCCTTTTGAAACCGGGTCAGAGCCCGCATGAAAATACCGCGCATGCGCAGCAGCACAATTGACGTATCTCAAACAACCATTGTTCAAAAACCCTAGGACTTATTCAGCACAGCCCATGCCAGCAGCGCGCCCGAGAAAACCAAACAGATAACGCCAAAAATGGCACGAATATCCGCCTTGGCGGCTGTATCAACGATACACAACGGCACACCCACTGCGCCATTTCGGCACACATGAACATGCCACCAGATTCCCCAGGGCTACGGGTTGTCTGTAACATGGCTGATCCATTCCTCGCCGCTGTCGGCCCCCCTGAGCAAAGCCCAAGTGGCACCACCCCATGGCCCACCCCGCACAAATCAAGATCCCTGCCACCTACATCCGCGGTGGCACCAGCAAAGGCGTGTTTTTCCGCCTGAACGACCTGCCTGCCGCGTGCCAGCAGCCAGGCCAGGCACGCGACAAACTGTTCATGCGCGTGATCGGCAGCCCTGACCCCTACTCGGCCCACATCGACGGCATGGGAGGCGCCACCTCGTCCACGTCCAAGTGCGTGATCCTGTCCAAGTCCAGCGTGCCCGACCACGACGTGGACTACCTCTATGGCCAGGTCTCCATCGACAAGGCCTTTGTCGATTGGAGCGGCAACTGCGGCAACCTGTCGACGGCAGCAGGCGCGTTTGCCATCCACGCTGGCCTGGTCGACCCGGCCCGCATTCCTGACAATGGCGTGGCTGTGGTTCGCATCTGGCAGGCCAACATCCACAAAACCATCATCGCGCACGTGCCCGTGACCCACGGCCAAGTGCAAGAAACGGGTGATTTCGAGCTCGACGGCGTGACCTTCCCTGCCGCCGAGATCGTGCTCGAATTCATGGACCCGTCCGATGATGGCGACGAGGGTGGCTCGATGTTCCCCACGGGCAACCTGGTCGACGACCTGGCCGTACCCGAGTCGGTGGTCAAAGGCGGCACCCTCAAGGCCACGATGATCACGGCCGGCATCCCCACCATTTTCGTCAACGCCTCTGACATCGGCTACACCGGCACCGAGCTGCGCGAGCAGATCAACACCGACCCCGAAGCCCTCAAGCGCTTCGAAGCCATCCGCGTGGCCGGCGCATTGCGCATGGGTCTGATCAAAACGCCCGAAGAGGCACTCACCCGCCAGCACACGCCCAAGATCGCCTTCGTGGCGCCGCCCACGGCCTACACAGCCTCCAGCGGCAAAGCGATCAACCCGGGCGATGTCGACCTGTTGGTGCGCGCCCTCTCGATGGGCAAGCTGCACCACGCCATGATGGGCACCTGTGCGGTGGCCATTGGCACGGCGGCCGCCATCCCCGGCACGCTGGTCAACCTGGCTGCCGGCGGCGGTGAACGTGAAGCGGTGCGCTTTGGCCACCCATCTGGCACGCTGCGCGTGGGCGCACAAGCAAGCCAAGTCAACGGCCAGTGGACGGTCACCAAGGCCATCATGAGCCGCAGCGCGCGCATCTTGATGGAAGGCTGGGTGCGCGTGCCCGGTGACACGTTCTGACGATGGGCTTTGGCCCGCCTCACAAGCCCGAGCGGTCTGCGCCCTCGGGCTTTTTTGTGTCAGAAAGAAAGGGGCGCGATCTGCCCAAAGCACGCCTGACCAACGCTCTGCGTTTGATGGCAAGATCGGCGTCCTTCTGTGATTTGACGCACCCGCCATGAAGCACAACGTTCAACGCTACCAGCGCATCCGCACCCTGGCCCTGTCTGCTGGCATGGTCCTGGGCATGGCCGCGGCCACCTTTGGCCCTCAGCTGGCGCACGCATCCATCAAGCCGGCCAAACCAGCCAAAACCAGCCAAGCCGAGAAATTCGTCAAGCTGCCCGAAGCCACACCAGAGCAGCTGCAAGCCGCCGAGCGCGTGCTGATTGGTCGCTACGAGTGCGAGTTCAACAAACTCATCTCGATCGACCGCAACGACACCAACCAAGGCTACTTCAACCTCAAGTTCGGCAAGCAAGCCTGGGTGATGAAGCCGGTGCTGTCGTCCACAGGTGCCATCCGCCTCGAAGACGTCAAGGGCGCCGCTCTGCTGATCCAGATCCTGACCAAATCCATGGTCATGGACACCAAGGCGGGCCGCCGCATCGTGGACGCCTGCGTGCACGAAGTGCAGCGTGCCGCCGAGGCCGAACTGGCCAAAAACCCACGCCAATCGATGTTTGACACCCCTGCTGCGGCACCGGCTGCCAGCAAGTGAGCGCAAAGCAGGCACGGAAATCGCTGTTTTTCCGCAGTCCATGTGGCATTCGCGCCAGCGATGGGCGAGAATAGCGGGCCTCGTCAAGTCTTCTATAAGACTTGACGGCCCAGGCCGCGCTTTCCGCCCCGCCGCGGTGAATTCCTTTCCAGTATCCGCCCCATCAAGGTGAACACCATGTTGCAAGCCTACCGCCAACACGTAGCCGAGCGCGCCGCGCTGGGTATCCCCCCTCTGCCCCTGACCGCCCAGCAAACGGGTGAAGTCATTGAGCTGCTGAAGAACCCTCCTGCTGGCGAAGAAGCCACGCTGGTTGACCTGATCGTCAACCGCGTGCCCGCTGGTGTGGACGCCGCCGCCAAGGTCAAGGCCTCCTACCTGGCCGCTGTGGCCCATGGCACCGAAAAGTGCGCACTGATCACCCGCGAAAAGGCCACTGAGCTGTTGGGCACCATGCTCGGCGGCTACAACATCGCTCCTCTGGTCGACCTGCTGAGCGACGCCACCGTGGGCGGCATCGCCGCTGAGGCGCTGAAGAAGACCCTGCTGATGTTCGACGCCTTCCACGACGTCAAGGAAAAGGCCGACCAAGGCAACGCCAACGCCAAGGGCGTACTGCAAAGCTGGGCCGATGCCGAATGGTTCACTTCGCGCCCCGAAGTGCCTGCCAGCATCACCGTCGGCATCCTGAAGGTGACGGGCGAGACCAACACCGACGACCTGTCGCCCGCCCCTGACGCCTGGAGCCGTCCTGACATCCCGCTGCACGCTTTGGCCATGCTGAAGAACAAGCGCGACGGCATCACACCTGAAGAAGACGGCAAGCGCGGCCCTGTGGCCTTCATCGAAGCGCTGCGCGCCAAGGGCAATCTCGTTGCCTACGTCGGAGACGTGGTCGGCACTGGCTCCAGCCGCAAGTCGGCCACCAACAGCGTGCTGTGGTTCACCGGCGAAGACATCCCCTTCGTTCCCAACAAGCGCTTTGGTGGCGTGTGTCTGGGCAGCAAGATCGCCCCGATTTTCTACAACACGATGGAAGACGCCGGCGCGCTGCCGATCGAACTCGACGTGTCCAAGATGGACATGGGCGACGTGGTTGAACTGCGCCCGTACGAAGGCAAGGCCCTCAAGAACGGTGAAGTCATCGCCGAGTTCAAGGTCAAGTCTGACGTGCTGTTCGACGAAGTCCGCGCTGGCGGCCGTATCCCCCTGATCATCGGCCGTGGCCTGACCGCCAAGGCCCGTGAAGCTTTGGGCCTGGCACCGAGCACGCTGTTCCGCTTGCCTGTCGCGCCTGTCGACACCAAGAAGGGCTACTCGCTGGCTCAAAAGATGGTGGGCAAGGCCTGCGGTCTGCCCGTTGGTCAAGGCGTGCGTCCTGGCACCTACTGCGAACCCAAGATGACCTCGGTCGGCTCGCAAGACACCACCGGCCCGATGACCCGCGACGAGCTGAAGGACCTGGCTTGCCTGGGCTTCTCGGCCGACCTGGTCATGCAATCGTTCTGCCA
>CANBUA010000241.1 GCA_947372535.1 Burkholderiales bacterium | reverse complement strand
GGTATCGCCAACATCTTCCTGCAGTCCAGCGCCTTGATGATCACGCTGTCCGTGCTGTCCATGGGCATCTTCTCGGCCTTCATCCTGCATGACCTCAAGCGCGTGCAGGACGGCCATGAGACCAACTACATCACGGCCACGCTGGGCGTCTACATGAGCCTGTTCAACGTGTTCCAGTCGTTGTTGTCCTTGCTGGGCATCTTCGGCGGTAGCCGCGACGAGTGATGTGATGAGTGCGGCGGGGCGTTTCGGGTTCGTGACTATGATCCAGGCATGAGCACCGATCCCCGCCCTGTCCCACCGCTGCCTGCGATCACCCCAGGCCTGTACGAACACTACAAAGGCCAGCAGTACCAGGTCTACGGCGTGACTCGCCACAGCGAAACACTGGAGGCGTTGGTGCTCTACCGGCCGATGTATGGCGAGGGCGCCCTTTGGGTGAGGCCTTACGAGATGTTCACCGGCCCCATCACCATCGATGGGGTGACCCGACAGCGTTTCGCGCTGGTCGAGGCCCAGCCGCTCAACGGACTTTGAGCGAGCTGACCGGCCGTTCCGTGAAGCGCACGAATCGGCGGATGGCCCCGGCCATGTCCCGCGCGTGGGTCAGTGGCATCCAGTGCCCGGCCTCGAATTCGCGGCGCCACAGCACGTCCACCCACTGGTCCAGGTCCTCGTAGAGGTCCGGGCTGATGAAGTGGTCGTGCAAGGGCACCAGCAGTTGCACTGGCACCTGGGCGCGTCGTTCACGCGGTGCCAGCAACCTTGGGAAGACATTGGCGCGGTAGAGCCACAGGCCATGCGCGCCGTCGGCCGCCTGAGTCGCCCTGGGCTCAACCTTCACACCTTCGATCCAGCGCATGGCGGCAGGCCAGGTGCGATGGAACACCGTGCGCCACAAGGCCTCGGGCAGCACCGGCAGGTGGAAGAAATACACGTACCAGGACTTCAGGCTTTGCCTGAACAGCTGGAGCACTCGGCGCGCACTGGGTCGCTGCATGCGCGCTTTCATCCACCAGCCCATGTGGTCCAGGCAAGGGCCTGAGCAACTCGTGAATGAGGCAATGCGGCCGCGCAGGGCGGGTTCGGTCACGCTTTCCCAGCTCTGCACCGAGCCCCAGTCGTGGGCGACCACGTGCACCGGGCGGTGCGGGCTGAAGCGGTCGATCACGGCGATGAAGTCGTTCATCAGGTGGGACAGCCGGTAAGCGTCCCGACCGGTGGGCCGACTGGATTGACCGGCACCGCGCACGTCATAGGCCACGAGGTGGAAGTCTTTGGCCAAGTACTCGACCAGTGGGTGCCAGACCTCGCTGGTGTCGGGGTAGCCATGCACCAGCACGATGGTGGGCTTCTGGGGATCGCCCCAGGCGGTGTAGGCCAGTTGCACGCCATCGCCATCGATCATCCCTTGACGGGGTGGGCGAAGCGAGATGTGCGACAACGAAGAAGGCTTGGATGCAGGTACCACGGTCTCACTCTAAGGATGAAAGCCCCTGCCCACAAGTGGGTCTGACGACAAGACGGGCACTTTGCGCGACATGTGACCTCGGGACTAACCCGCGTTTTGAGCCCCAATTTATGGCGATCGCCCTCAGCAATCGACGACATTGACGGCCAGCCCGCCGCGTGAGGTCTCTTTGTACTGGTGCTTCATGTCGGCGCCTGTGTCTTTCATGGTCTTGATGACCATGTCCAGGCTGACGTGGTGGCGGCCATCGCCGCGCAGAGCCAGCCGGGCAGCGTTGATGGCCTTGACCGCCGCCAATGCATTGCGTTCGATGCAGGGAATCTGCACCAGGCCGCCCACCGGGTCGCAGGTCAGGCCCAGGTGGTGCTCCATGCCGATCTCGGCGGCGTTCTCGACCTGCTCGGGCGTGCCTTTCATGACAGCGCACAAGCCGGCGGCGGCCATGGAGCAGGCCACGCCGACCTCGCCCTGGCAGCCCACCTCGGCGCCGGAGATGGACGCGTTTTCCTTGTAGAGCGAGCCGATGGCCGCGGCCGTGAGGAAGAACTCGATCACTTCGCTTTGGCCATGGCCTTGCAGGCGCGTGAGGTAGTGCAGCACGGCAGGGATGATGCCGGCCGCGCCATTGGTCGGGGCCGTGACCACGCGGCCGCCGCTGGCGTTCTCTTCGTTGACGGCCAGGGCGTAGAGGTTGACCCAGTCCATGGCCCACATGGGGTCGCGTGGCTGGGTGGCGGTGGCATCTGCTGCGCCATCGCCATCCAGTTGGCGCATGAGTTGGGGCGCGCGTCGGCGCACCCGGAGCGCGCCGGGCAGCCAGGGCTCGTCGTGGCGCTGGCTGCCGCGCTTGACGCAGTCCTGCATCACCTGCCACAAGCGCAGGATGCCGGCGTCGATCTCGGTGTCGGTGCGCCACAGGCGCTCGTGCTGGCGCATCCGCTGGGCCATGCTCAGGTCGTGGTCGCGGCATTGCGTCAGCAGTTGGACGGCACTCGTGAAGGGCGGGATCGTGTCCGTGTCAGCGGATGCGTTGAGCGTCGGTGCGGCCGATGGCAGGCCATGGAAGGGCAAGCCATCACCGATCACGAAGCCGCCGCCGACTGAGTAGTAGTCGTGCGTCATGAGGCATTGTTTGCCCGCATCGAAGGCGCTCAGCCGCATGCCGTTGGGGTGAGTGCTCAGGCTTTGGCGATGGTGGAACACCAGGTCCCGCAAAGGGGTGAAGCCGATGGTGTGCTGGCCAAGCAAGCTCAGTTGCTTCGATTGACGGCATTGCGCGACCCAGCCGGGGGTGGCGTCAACATCGACGTCTTCAGGTCCATGGCCCATCAGGCCCAGCAGCACGGCACCATCGGTGGCATGGCCCAGACCGGTGGCGGCCAATGAGCCAAAGAGCTCGCATTTCACCCGCGTGGTGGCAGCCAGGTGGCCGGCTTGCGCCAGGCCGCGGACAAAAGCCTGGGCCGCCCGCATGGGTCCCACGGTGTGGGAGCTCGATGGGCCGATGCCCACCTTGAACAGTTCGAAAACGGACACCGGCATGGCGACCCCTTTCGACCCATTGTGAACCGATTGGGACGAACCTGCCCGAGGTGATGACAGGCAGACGCCGACTAGTTCACGGCGATCAGGCCAAGCTCAAAGGGCCAGGATTTCCTGGGCTGCGCGTTCACCCGAGCGCACGGCGCCTTCCATGTAGCCGGTCCACACCGAGGCGGTCTCGGTGCCGGCCCAGTGCAGCAGGCCGACCTGTCGGCGCAGGGCTGGGCCCAAAGCGGTCAGCACACCGGGTGGCGCATAGCCCGTGGGGCCGCCACCGCTGAAGTTCTCGGCCTGCCAGTTGAACTCGGTGTAAGCCAACGGGTTGGCGGCCTTGGGCCCAAAGTAGGCGGTGAAGGCCTCGATCACCTTGCGGCGTCGCTCTTGCGGGGTCATGCCCAGGGCATCGATGGCGTCCTGGCCGTCGATGAAGCCCATCATCACGCCCGGCGCGCCGGCTTCGGGCGGCGTGTTGTCGAAGGTGACCTTGGTGATGAAATTGTCGCTGGTGACCTGGCCGTTGAGGCCATCCTGGCGCCAGAAAGGCTTGTCATACACGCAGTGCACCTTCCAGATGGCGCCCATGGGCATGCGCTGCATCAGCATCAGGCGTTGTTGCATGGCACCGCTGGTGACGCCGTCATAGCTGATGCGTCCGCCCATCCACGGCGCCATGGCCACCACGGCGCGCTTGGCGCTGACGGTGAAGTCGTCGCCGGACACGAAGACGGTGCTGCCGTTCTGCTCGATGTTGCGCACTGGCGAGTTGTAGACGATGGTGTCGCCCAGGCTCTGGGCCATGGCCAGCGCGATGACTTGCGAGCCGCCGACCACGCGGTCCTGTTGGCCACCACCATCGGTGGCCAGCATGGTGTCCAGGCTGCCGCCTGCATGGATGTAGGCCAGCATGTGCAGCAGCGAGACCTCGCTGGGCTCGCAGGAGAGCAGGCTCAACACCGCCAGGCGAACCAAGGCCTTGCCGTTGGTGGTGAACACATTGCGGTCGATCCAGGCCTGAACGCTGACGCTGTCCCACTCCTGGGCCTTGGCGGCCGTCCATGGGGTGTCCACCGGCACGGTCTTGGCCATGGCGTTCAGGCGCAGCGTGGCCACGCCTGATTCGGCGGCCGTCAGCAGGTTGGACAGGGGGATGACGCCCGAATAAGTGGTGCGCACACCAATGGCGATGTTGACCGTCTTGCCGGTGTTGTAGGTGCGGTAGGTCTTGAGGCCGAACTCTTTGACGAGCTCGTTCATGCGGGTCTGCGTGGGCGCCAGGAACTCGGCACCAGCCTCGACCGTGAAGCGGTCGTTGGGCGCGGGCAAGGTCTGGTTCAGGCAGCGGCCACCGGGGCGGTTGCGTGCCTCCAGCAGGATCACGCGCTTGCCGGCTGCCTTGAGGGCCCGGGCACAGGCCAAGCCCGAATAGCCACCGCCGATGACGACGACGTCCGTGTCGTATTGCCCTGAAGCGCCAGCGGCCGAGGTGGTGGCGGCACTGGCCGGGGTGGACGGCGCGGCCAGCACGGTGGCCGCAGCCGACGCTGTCACGCCGCTCAGCCAACGACGACGCGACAGTGATTGATCAGACATGGTTCAACTCCAAGGGGTGACATCTTCGACCCCTTGAGACTAATGGAATTACGCCATGTGGTAGCGAGTGCTACCCCTGCATCCCAGGGGACCTCACCCCCTGGATCAGGTGGTGATGACCTCGGCCCGCAACGAATGCGGGTAAGCCTTTGTAATCGTCACATCAATGAGTTGACCAATCAGGCGCGCTGAGTTGGGGCCGCCGGGGAAGTTGACAATGCGATTGCATTGCGTGCGTCCCATCAACTCGGACGGGTCTTTGCGGCTGGGTCCTTCCACCAGGATGCGCTGTGTCTGACCCAGCAAAGCCTCGCTGTAGCGCACCACATTGGCCTCCAGCACCGCTTGCAGTTGTTGCAGACGTTGCAACTTGACCTCCTGCGGTGTGGTGTCTTCCAAGGCGGCGGCGGGCGTGCCGGGGCGGGCGCTGAAGATGAAGCTGAAGGACGCGTCGAACTCGAGGTCGTGCACCAGCTTCATCAGCTTGGCGAAGTCCTCGTCGGTTTCCCCAGGAAAACCCACGATGAAATCCGACGACAGGCTGATGGTGGGGCGCACGGCGCGCAGCTTGCGGATGGTGCTCTTGAACTCCAGGGCCGTGTAGCCGCGTTTCATGGCCATGAGGATGCGGTCCGAGCCGTGCTGCACCGGCAGGTGCACGTGGTTCACCAGCTTGTCGGTCTTGCCGTAGACGTCGATCAGGCGCTGGTTGAACTCGTTGGGGTGGCTGGTGGTGTAGCGGATGCGCTCGATGCCGGGCATGTCGGCCACATATTCAAGCAGCATCGCGAAATCGGCGATCTCGGTCGTGCCGCCCATCTTGCCGCGGTAGCCATTGACGTTCTGGCCCAGCAGGGTGACTTCCTTGACGCCTTGGTCGGCCAGGTCAGCGACCTCGGTCAGCACGTCCTCGAAGGGGCGCGAGACCTCTTCGCCGCGGGTGTAGGGCACCACGCAGTAGCTGCAGTATTTGGAGCAGCCTTCCATGATGGAGACGAAGGCTGAGGCGCCTTCCTTGCGGGGCGGCGGCAGGTGGTCGAACTTCTCGATCTCGGGGAAGCTGATGTCCACCTGAGGGCGGCTCATCTGGCGGCGCTTGTCCAGCATGGCGGGCAGGCGGTGCAGCGTTTGCGGGCCAAAGACCACGTCCACATACGGTGCGCGCTCGATGATGGCCGCGCCTTCTTGGCTGGCCACGCAGCCGCCGACGCCGATCAGCACGCCTTTGGCCTTGAGGTGCTTGACGCGGCCCAGGTCGCTGAACACTTTCTCTTGCGCTTTTTCGCGGATCGAGCAGGTGTTGAAGAGGATCAGGTCGGCCTGTTCGGGATCGAGGGTGGGCTCGTACCCCTGGGCGGCGCGCATGACGTCGGACATCTTGTCCGAGTCGTACTCGTTCATCTGGCAGCCGTAGGTCTTGATGTAGACCTTCTTGGTGTGGCCCGCGTTGGCGATGGCGGGCTCGGCGGCGTTGCTCACGCCGGGGGTGATGCGGGAACTGCTCATCTCAAGACTCACTTCGTCCAGGTGTGGTTCAGGGGATCGAAGGACCACTTGGCCGCGTCTTCCACCGTTTTGGGCCAGAGCTTGGCGCGCTCGTCATCGCGCAGCACCCAGACGTCCATGATCAGGCCGTAGGACTCGCGGGTGTAGTTCACGATGAGTTTCTGGCCGATGGCCGCGCCGGGCATCACCAGCATGTTGTTCATGCCACGGATGCGCGAGCCAGGCGCCAGGCGATCGGGCTTGCCGTTGAGCGTGACCTCGGGCGGGTTGGTGAGCACGATCTCGCCGCGCAGCGAGGCCGGTGGCAAGGTGCGGCCAATGGCCATGGGGACGATGACGTCGTCGGCGGCCTGTGCCAACAAAGGGGTGGCGGCAAAGGTTGACGCCAGCAGGGCGGCCGCGAGCAGGCGGGCGCTGAGAGTGCGATAACAGCGGGTCATGGTTTAGATCCAGAGGCTGTGGAAAAGAGGGCGATTTTAGCCCGGGGAGACGGCCTTGTGTTGCCCTAAGATGCGGGGCTGTCGAGTCGCGGATCACGGGAGGATCACCATGGGGTTGATGGATTTCATCAAGAAACAGTTTGTCGATGTCATCGAGTGGACCGAGTCTGCCGACGGGGTGCTGGTCTGGCGCTATCCCTTCCGCGACCGTGAAATCCAGAATGGCGCGCAGCTGGTGGTGCGGGAATCGCAGGTGGCGCTGTTCGTCAACGAGGGCAAGGTGGCCGACCTTTTCGGGCCCGGCACCCACACCTTGACGACGCAGACCTTGCCGCTGCTGACCAACCTCAAGAACTGGGACAAGTTGTTTGACTCGCCCTTCAAGAGCGATGTCTACTTCTTCAGCACGCGTCAGCAGCTCGACCTGCGCTGGGGCACCAGCCAGCCCATCACTTTGCGCGACAAGGACTTCGGCGCCGTGCGAGTGCGCGCTTTTGGCAACTACAGCGTGCGCATGGCCGACCCGCGCCAGTTCCACACCGAGCTCTCCGGCACGCGCGAGACCTACACCGTGGCCGATCTGGATGGCCAACTGCGCGGCCTGCTGCTCCAGCACATCAGCGATGCGGTGGCCGGCAGCGGCATCCCTTTTCTGGACCTGGCGGCCAACCAAGTGATGTTCGCCAAGGCCTTGCAGGCCGCGACGGCGCCGTCTTTCGAGGCCATGGGGCTGAGTCTGGACGGCGTCACGGTGCAGAACGTGTCCTTGCCCGAGGAGCTTCAGAAGATCCTCGATCAGAAGATCGGCATGGGCATGGTCGGTGACGACATGGGCAAGTTCGTGCAGTACCAGACGGCCCAGGCTTTGCCAGCCATCGCCACGCAAGGTGGCGGCGGTGGCGTGGCGGGCGATGC
>CANBUA010000240.1 GCA_947372535.1 Burkholderiales bacterium | reverse complement strand
ACCAGGAAGCTGCCCAGGTCGGGGTGCTTGTCCTCGGCACGCAGGCCGTAGTAATCCAGGGTCAACGACAGGTCACTGTTGAACTCATAGAGCCCAGACAAGGCCAGGCCCTTGCGGCTGCGGTTAGAAGGCGAGCGATTGGGCACATCTTCCTGGCCCACCAACACATTGGCACGCAACGCGAACTGATCCGAGAAACCCTTGTTGATGTCGGCCGTCAGGCGGGCATGCTTGTCGGTGCCAAAGGCCGCCGACACGCGATTGAAGTCCAGGTCCAGCGTGGCTTGCTTGGTGATCGCGTTGATGGCGCCACCGGCGGTGCCGCGGCCAGCAAAGCTGGAGTTGGCGCCCTTGGAGATTTCGAGCTGCTCGATGGCGAAGCTCTCGCGCGTGGTCATGCCGGGATCGCGCAGGCCGTCCACGAACACGTCGCTGCGGGCCTCCTGGCCGCGGATGATGTAGCGGTCGCCGAAGGCATTGCCGTTTTCGCCCGTGCCCAGGGTGATGCCAGGCTGTGCGCCCAGGATCTGCTTGAGGTCGGTCAGGCCGGAGTCATCGATGGCGGCCTTGGTCAGCACCGAGATGGTCTGGGGCGTTTCGGCCAGCGGGCGGGTATGACGCGAATCACCGGAGGACTTGGCTTTGTAAGGCACGCCCACTTCGGCATTGGGGTTGGGGTCGATGGCCTTGGCCTTGACCTTCACTTCGGGCAAGGAGGCCGTCTCGGGCACATTGGCGGCGGTCGATTGCGCCATCGCACCCAGGGGCATCAGCAAGGCCGTGGAGATGCTCAGGGCCAGGCTGTTCTTCACCATCAGAGGCGAGGTCGTGGACACATCGGCACGCAGGCTGCGCAGGGAAGGGCTTTTCAAGGTGGACGGCTTCACGGGGACGGGATCCTTGGTTCTTAGAACCGAAAAGATGATGGAATTGACAATGATTGGCATTCATGCCTGTCGAGGGATGTCGGCAAGCAAGGGCCTGACATGGCCCGAGCGATTCAACGCTCAGTGACCGAGATCGGCAGTGCGAATGATAAGAATTCGCAATATTAACACCAAGGCACAGACCAACCCGTCGCCGCCCTGCCCGCCTCAGGAGGACAGCGAGTCCTCAGCCTGCCGGGCGAAACGCCGCTTGAGCAGCCAGATGCCAAGCACAAGCACCAGCACCACGGCCGCCAGTGCGCCATAGGTCTTGGCATCGGGCGATGCCAGCACGGCCGCAAGCCGATCCGCGAACAAGGAAGCGATGATGGTCGCGGGCAGCAGGCCGATGAAGGAGCCCAGGATGTAGTCCTTCAAAGACACCTTGAACGCGCCGGCCACCATGTTGACCACCACGAAAGGCGCCACCGGCACCACACGCACCAGGATCACGGTCATGAGGCCTCGTTTCTTGAAGGCCCGGCTGAGCTTGTCCACGCCCTTGTTGGCGCCCAGGCTCTCGACCAGCGTGCCCGCCGTGAAATGCCCGATGCCGTAGGTCACGACGGCACCGGCCACCATGCCGCACAAGGTGTAGAGCATGCCGGGCCACGGACCGAAGACCAGCGCCCCGACCAGCACCAGGATGCCCACCGGCACGGCCAGCACCACGGCCACCACGTAACCCAGCAGCACGAGCATGGAGCCCATCGGCATGGCGACGAGGTCCCGCCCCATCTGGGCCAGCGCGCGAGGTTCGAGGTATTGGCGCCATGCGGCGTCGTGCCAGGCCAGCGTGAGGCACACAAACAGCACGACATACAGGCCCAACAGCAGCCAACGGCCTGATCGGACCACGCGCACCAGGGGCGATGGATTCACTCGACAACCTCACGACACAGAAAAAGCCGCACTAAAGGGGCGCAGCAGGCGAAGGGTCGATCTTGAACCAATTCACGGTCCTTGGCGACAGGGACTTCCCCTTCAATCGACCCAAGTTGTGACATCCCTCAGTGATCCCGCCCGGCCGGCGTCGACTGCCGCGTCAGTAGCCAGCGCCCCACCCGGATGGCCAGCGCCTCAGGTGTGATGGGCAAGGCCAGCACCTCCACGGCTGGCGGCAAACCGCCGCGCTCACGCAACGCAGCACCGGAGGCCGAACTCAGGGCCAGCACCCGCAGATGGCCCATGGACGCCGTGCGCTCCAGGGTCCTGAGCATCTCGAAGCCGTCCATGCCGGGCAGCTCCAGCTCGGTGATCAAGAGGTCAGGCGCCTGGCGGCCGATTTGGAGAAGACCGATGTAGCCACTGTCGGCGCAATAGACCGCCACAGCCTTGCCAAAAACCTCCAGGGCCGAGGCGCACTCGTGCAGCCAAGCCGGGTTGCTGGAGACCAGCACCACGCGCATCGCCTGGGACGATGGCCGCGGCGCTTCAGGGCTGCCCATCACATCGTCCTCGTTGACGGCCTGGCGTAGCTCGGCCGCATGCGCCTCATCCGGACGCTGGGCCTGCGCCAGGCCCATGCTCAACGCCAAGGCCTCGACCGCGTTGTAGGGGATGCGGCGGTGGCCGCCCGGCGTGCGAGCCGCCGGCAAGATGCTGGCCTCCACCCACAACTGCACGGTACGCAATGACACGCCCAGCCGGAAAGCCACCTCGCGCGTCGTCAACATGCGGGCTGCTGGGCCCAAAGGAATCACTTGAGACATCAAAGCACCTCGTGATCAAAATCGTGTTTCACTTTTGCGGGAACTGCTGGATTCTGTGGGTTTATCGGCTGGCACGCGCATCACATGGTGTGACGCAATCCCGCAATCGCCCGTAATCTCCCGCCATTGGCAAAGCGCGCCGGCAATGCGCACAATCGCGTCCATGAGCAAGGCATTCACCAAAGAAAGCGATGCCGACGATGACGACGACATCGGCGGCCTGCCCCCCATTCCTGCGGGCAGCAAGAACTACATGACGCCTCAGGGCTACCACCGGCTGCGCGACGAGTTGATGAACCTGCTCGACGTGGAGCGGCCCAAGATCGTCGAGATCGTGCACTGGGCGGCCTCCAATGGCGATCGCTCCGAGAACGGCGACTACCTCTACGGCAAGAAACGATTGCGCGAAATCGACCGACGCATTCGATTTCTGACCAAGCGCCTGGACATCGCCGAAGTGGCCGACCCCACGCTGCACCACGGCAACGACCAAATTTATTTTGGTGCCACCGTGACCTATGCCAACAGCAAGGGCGAAGAGCGCACGATCACCATCAAGGGCATCGACGAGGTCGACAACCTGCAAGGTGAAGTCAGCTGGGTCTCGCCGATCGCGCGGGCGCTACTCAAGGCCCGAGAGGGCGATGAGGTGCAGTTGATGACGCCGGGTGGCCTGGAGCACCTGGAGGTGCTGGCGGTGCATTACCCCGCGCCATTGCCCCAGCCCATGGCTTGAGTCAAGGCATCACGCGGCCGGCCTTGATCACCACCGGGCAGCGCTTGAGTGTGCGAAGCACGTCCTGCAGATGCTCGGTGTCGCGCACCGAGAGCATCAGCTGCAACTGAGCGGTCTCGCCCAGGCGCTCGTCGCCCATCTCGATGTGGGTGATGTCGGTCTCGGCACTGCTGATGGCCGAGGCCACCTGTGCCAACACACCCTTGCCATTGGCCACCAGCACCTCGACGGCGGTTTCGAACTGGCGCGTGGGCTCGTCAGACCAGGCCACGTCGATCCAGCGCTCGGAATCGCGCTCAAACAGGCGCTTGCCCACGCCGCAGGTCTGGGTGTGTACCACCAGGCCTTCGCCACGGCCCAAATAGCCAGCGATGTGGTCACCCGGGATGGGGCGGCAACATGGCGCCAGCTGCACGGTGGCACCTTCGCTGCCATCGATGACCACCGAGCCTTGGATCTGGGCCTCGTCGGCACCGAAACGCCCCAGGCTCAAGGTCAGGGCATCCGGCCGCTCGCCGGCCTCGGCCATGATCTGCGCGATGCGCTTGGCCACCATGGTGGCAATCTTGCGGCCCAGGCCGATCTCCACAATCAGGTCACGCCGTGACCGGCTGCCGCTCCATCGGATCAAGGCCTGCCAGAGCACGCCATCGCGGCCTTCGCTCTGCTCGTCGCCCGGCGGTAGCGTCAACCCTTCAGTGCGCAAGGCCTGCGACAGCAGCTTCTCGCCCATGTCCAGGGATTCCTCAAGCTCCATGTTCTTGAGGTAGTGGCGGATCTTGGAGCGCGCCCGGCCCGTGCGCACGAAATTGAGCCAGCCCGGATTGGGTTTGGCACTGGGCGCCGTGATGATCTCGACCACATCGCCGCTGCGCAACTCGGTGCGCAGCACGGCGGCCTCTTCATTGACCTTGGCGGCGATGCAGTGATCGCCCACATCGCTGTGGATGGCGTAGGCAAAGTCCACCAGCGTTGCGCCCTTCGGCAAAGCCACGATGCGCGATTTGGGCGTCAGCACATAGACCGATTCGGGGAAGAGGTCGATTTTGAGGTGCTCAAGGAACTCGGCCGAATCGCGTGTCTCGTGCTGGATGTCCATCAGCGACTGCAACCAGACGGCGGCCTGATGCGGCTCCGTGTCATCATCGCCGGTCTTGTACATCCAGTGGGCGGCGATGCCCTTCTCGGCCACGGCATGCATGGCCTGTGAGCGGATCTGGAACTCCACCGCCGTGCCCACCGGGTTCACCAAGGTCGTGTGCAGCGACTGATAGCCGTTGGCCTTGGAGATGGCGATGTAGTCCTTGAAGCGACCCGGCAGTGGCTTGTAGAGCTGGTGCAACACGCCCAGGGCGCGGTAGCAATCGAGCAGTTCGCGCGTCACGATGCGAAAACCGAAGATGTCGCTGACCTGGGCAAAGCTCAGGTGCTTGTCGCACATCTTGTTGTAAATCGAGTAGATGGTTTTCTCTCGGCCATAGATCTCGACGGACATCTGGGCATCATCGAATGCCGTGGTGACTTCACGCTGAATGCGATCAACCAGGTCACGCCGGTTGCCACGCGTTTTCTTCACCGCCTTGGCCAGCACCCCGTAACGCCAGGGGCTGATGTACTTGAAGGACAGCTCTTGCAGCTCGCGGTAGGTCTGGTTCAGACCCAGGCGGTGCGCGATGGGCACGTAGATGTCCAGCGTCTCGCGGGCGATGCGGGTGCGCTTGTGGGCCACCATGGAATCCATGGTCCGCATGTTGTGCAGGCGGTCCGACAGCTTGATGAGGATGACGCGCACATCGCGCGCCATGGCCAGCAGCATCTTGCGGAAGGATTCGGCCTGAGACTCCTCCTTGGTCGAGAAGTGGAGCTTGTCCAGCTTGGTCAAGCCATCGACCAACTCGGCCGTGGGCGCGCCAAAGCGCTCGATCAGCTCGATCTTGGTGACGCCGCAATCCTCCATGGCGTCATGCATCAGCGCCGCCATGATGGCCTGGGCATCGAGTTTCCAGTCGGCGCAAAGGCCGGCCACCGCAATGGGGTGGGTGATGTAGGGCTCGCCACTGGCGCGGAACTGGCCCAGGTGGGCCTGGTCGGCAAACCGGTAGGCGTCGCGGACACGGCGGATGTCCGACTCTTCAAGGTAGTCGAGCTTGTGCAGCAGAACGGCGAATGACGCCTGGGACGCTTCAACGTGGGGTTGGGGCATGAACGAACTTTAGCGCGTAAGCCGGCACCTTGGTGCAGCAGAAGGACATGACAGGCAGATGAAGTCCAGGTAAAGCACACGAAACCGAGGCTACAAAAGGGCATCGGCAAAAACAAAGCCCGCCATGAAGGCGGGCTTGAATCCGACAGCCACCCAGGGTGGCCCCAAGTTTCAGGCAAGGATCAGGTCGGGACCTTGCGCAGCATTTCAAGGCCAACCTGGCCAGCGGCGATTTCACGCAGCGCGGTTACGCCAGGCTTGTTGCGCGACTCGATCTTGGGCGTGTGACCTTGGCTGAGCATGCGGGCGCGGTAGGTTGCAGCGAGCACCAACTGGAAACGGTTGGGGATCTTTTGCAGGCAGTCTTCGACAGTGATACGGGCCATGGAGCTCTCCGGGGTCAAATGAGGTTCAGCGCCTTGAACACGGCGGACTTGTTCCGGCGCTGGGCAGAGTATTTTAACCGCTGTCCGTGAACAATGGCTTTTAAATCGAACAAAGCGGATTCGAACAGCGCGTTGACCACCACAAAATCGAAGTGTTTGGCCTGGGCCACCTCGGTGCGGGCATTGCTCATGCGCAGGTCGATGACCTCTTGCGTGTCCTCGCCACGGCGGTTAAGGCGCAGCAACAACTCTTCATAACTGGGCGGCAGGATGAAGATCAGGATGGCATTGGGGAAGAGCTTCTTGATCTGCAAGGCGCCTTGCCAGTCGATCTCGAGCACCACGTCCTCGCCGCCCTTGATGCGCTCCTCGATGGCCTTTCGCGAGGTGCCGTAGAGGTTGCCGTGCACGGCGGCCCACTCGAAGAAGTCTCCGTGATCGACCATGGCCTGGAAGGCATCGCCCTCCACGAACCAGTATTCGCGGCCGTTTTGCTCCTGCCCACGCGGCGGGCGCGTGGTGTGGGAGATGGACACCAGCAGCCGCGAATCGAGTTCGAGCAAGGCCTTGACCAAGGTGGATTTGCCGGTGCCACTGGGGGCCGCGACCACAAATAAATTACCTGGATAGTCCATGGTGGCACCTCTCGACGCGGCCTTTGCCGCCCGGATGATTTGGTTCGAGTCGTTATCGGCACTCATGCGGTGTCCCTGAAGCGCTGGCAGGTGCAGAAACCATGCCGCCCGGCATGCTCACAGGAGCGCTGCGCGGGTGAAGCGCCGGATTTTACAGCCATCGACAGGCCAGTCACCGACACAATTGGTTGGCCAGATCAAGGAAATCCGTGGCGTGCATCGAGTTGTCGGCCATGGGCAAAACGTCTTTGAACACGCCACGCCCAAACTCGTCAGGCCGCTCGATGTAGGCGGTGGCCAGCCCACAAGCGCGCGCCGCAGCCAGATCATCTTGATGGGCCGCGACCATCAAGACTTCATGAGGCGCCACGTCAAACACCTTAGCCAAACCGAGGTAGGCCTGAGGCGCCGGCTTGTACGCTCGGAAGGTTTCCGCCGAGACGATGCAGTCCCAAGGCAGACGCGCGTGTTTGGCCATGTTGGCAAGCAAACCGATGTTGCCGTTGGACAGCGTCGAGAGCATGAACTGCCCACGCAGCCGCGAGAGCCCGGCCACGGCATCTGGCCAAGGCGACAGGCGATGCCATGCCTTGTTCAGGTGGCGACGCGCGGCCTCATCGAGCGCACCGAGGTGATGCTCGGCCAGGAGCCGGTCCAGGATCACGCGGTGCAAAGCGTCGATGTTCATCCACGGCAGTGCGCCTGATAACACTTGATCCATGGCCGGCCGGTAACCGGCTCGCCATTGGCGTGCGAAATCTGCCCCATCGATCCCCGGCAAGCAAAGCGCATCGACCTCGGCGGCGATGCTGCCGTGCCAGTCCACCACCGTCCCGAAGACATCAAAGGCCAACACCTTGATATTGCGGGCATCGAACAGAGGCGCCACCTTCAC
>CANBUA010000239.1 GCA_947372535.1 Burkholderiales bacterium | reverse complement strand
GCGGTCGGTGGTGGGCACGTTGTGGTCGCTCACGGCCAGGTTGGCCGACAGGCGCCACACCTTGCGGCCGGCGATGTCCAGGCCTTCGAAGGCCTGCGGGCTGGTCACTTCATGAACCAGGTGGCGGTCGATGTAGAGGGTGGCGGTGCCATCTTCCTCGGTGTGGACGACGTGTTCGTCCCAGATCTTGTCGTAGAGGGTGCGTCCCATGGTGCTCAATCCGCGCAGGTGTGCCCGCGCCAGGGTCTCGAAAAGGGGCCCGTCGAGGGGAAAAGATGACGATTTTAAGGCAAGCGCCAGGGCACGCGCGTTCCGCCCTGCCCCGCAGACCTGCGGCGATCGTGGTGATCGGGGGCCAGACAGGCCGCCGATGAGTGAGCCAGAAAGGCAAAAAGGGCATGTCCTCCCCGAACATGCCCTTTTGCCGCCCCCTTGGGCTCCTCCACGCGACTCTGTGGTCGCTGCTCCCTCTACCGTGATGACAGCGTAAAGCTCTCTTGTCGGATGCAACTATATCACCATCTGTCAGCATCACATCTGCCATGAAGTAGCAACATTTTGTACACTCACGTCACCAAAAGCGGTTAGCCGAGGCGTCAGCCCAGCCACATTCACGCTGTAAAATTTCCGTCCCCACGCAACGAACCCCATTTCGAACGCCATCGCCTGGCAAGACCACTGCCAGCGCCACGCATTCCGGAGAAGCACCCATGAACCTGATCAAGGTGATGATCGCCGACGACCACCCTCTGATCGTGGAGGGTTTGTCGAGCGTCCTGGCGCGCCATGGCCTGGAGGTGGTGGGGGCCGAGAGTGAAGTCACGGCTGTGGTCGACACCTGGGAGAAGCTGAAACCCGATGTGCTGGTGCTGGACCTGCGTTTTGGTGATGGCGGTGTGGGCGGGCTGGATGTGCTGCAAGTGCTCATGACCCGTCACCCCGGCGTCAAGGTCGTGATTTACACCCAATTCGATCAAAGCACGGTGGTGCGTGAAGCCTACAAGCGCGGGGCCAAGGCGTTCATCCCCAAGAGCACGGACCCGAGTGACATGGCAGAGGTCCTGATCAAGGTGCATCAGGGCGAGACCGTGTTCCTTCCAGACATCGCCAATCGCCTGGCCATGTTGAGTGTCCACGGAGATCAGTCGCCTGTGTCCAGGCTGCAGCCGCGTGAAATCGAGGTCTTCAAGTTGATGGCGCAGGGGCTGACGAACGTCGAAATTGCGGAGCGGATGCACCTGTCTCCCAAGACCATCAGCACGACCAGCCAGTCCATCAAGGATCAACTGGGGGTTCAAAGGGCGGCGGACATCACCCTGCTTGCGGTGAAATCCGGACTGATCGAGCTGTGACAATCACGTCTTTTGTCATCGGTTCTCCGCAGTACCCACCATGAACCCGTATTCCATTCGCGGCACGGCGTTCGCCTGCCTGCTGACCCTCTCCGGCTACACCTCCCCCGCTCTGGCCCAGCAAGCCCCCCCAAGTGACGACATTGACTCGACCGAGTACAACTACCCGGTCGTGATCACGCCCACCCGACTGCGACAGTCCGTTGCAGACGTACCGGCCAGCGTGACCATCATCACCAGCGACACCTTGCGACGCTACGGCATCAACTCGATTCCCGATGCCTTGCGCCTCGTCCCCGGCATGGCCGTGACGCAAGCCACCGGCAACGACTACCGAATCAATTACCACGGCACCGGGGTCATTGCCCCGCGCCGGATGAACGTCCTGATCGACGGCTTCGCTGTGTATGGGTCGGCCTTGTCGCAGGTGGACTGGTCATCGCTGCCCGTGGCCATGGAAGACATCGATCGCATCGAAGTCACGCGCGGCCCGAATTCCGCCGCCTATGGCCCCAACTCGATGATGTCGGTGATCAACATCATCACCCGCAATCCGCGTGACGTCGAGCCCGCGCTCGTGGCTGTGGGCGCTGGCTCCCACCACACCGTGGACACGACCGTGCGACTGGCCACCAGGCTGGGCGAGCGCACGCACCTGGCCCTCACGGCCAACACGGAACGCAACAGCGGCTATGACGAAACCACCCTGCCGGGTGGCCCACGGGACAGCAACCACGTTCGACGCGCCAATGTGCGCACCCGTACCGAGTTCGATGTGGGCAGCTCCCTGGATCTGTTTGGCAGCTACGAAGACGCTGCCGAGCAAGTCTCCACGGCAGGAGACCCCTTCAGCCAGGCCTACCCCGATCTCGATCAGCGCGACAGCAAACTCGGGCTCAAATGGACCCATGCCTTGAGCGCCAGCCATGAGCTGCAGATCCGGGCGCTGACTTCGTCCTCGGTCTATGTGCAGGAGTGGCCAACGTGCTGGCCCCAGATCCTGCTGAACCCGGACGTCGTCGAGGTCATCGCGGCCCATCCGGAAATCGGTGGTGCGCTGGGCCACGGGGCTGACCAGGCCACCCTGGCCACCCTGTTGATGACCACACCCATGAGCCTCAGCGAGCAGATGAAGCTCGCGGCGGCACTGGCGTCGATGGGCGGCTTGTCCGGCGCGGCTCAGCCGTCCTGCGGCATCACCAACGGCAATTACAACGAGTCGCGCACCCAGATTGAACTTCAGGACACCTACGTCGTTTCGGATCGCTTGAGGGTGGTGGCCGGCGCCGGCTTGCGTCGGCAGGGATCTGAAAGCCGAACTTACCTGGGTGGCAAGGTCAACAACATGGTTCGCTGGCTGTTTGGACACGGCGAATACCGCAGCAGCACGGCACTGACCTTCAACCTGGGCGGCTACTTCGAATCCAACTCGCTGAGTGGCGACAGTTTCTCGCCGCGCGTGGCGGCCAATTACCACCTGACCGAGAACCAGACCTTGCGCGCCGTCTATTCGCGAGGGACGCGCTCGCCAGACCCCCTGGAGAGCCGTGGCAACTGGGGCCCGGCCATGGACAACCTCTCCCCCCCGGTTGCCGGGCTCACGTCCCTGTCAGCAGTGACGCTGATGCGCGGCAACCCGGATCTGAAAGAAGAACGCAACACCTCGGTTGAACTGGGCCACATGCTGGCCGTCAGAAGGCTGGGCATGGTCATTGACACCCGCGTCTTCCAGGATCGGCTCAGCACCTTGATTTCCAACTACTCGACCTACACCCAGCTCTCGCCGAACAACGACAGCAGCGTGAAGCTGGCCGGTGCCGAAACGCAGGTCAACTGGGAGTTGGCCAGCGACTGGTCTGGCTGGATGGGCTATGCCTACCTGGTCAACTACCAGGCATCCAACCCCGTCGAGCGCACGCAATGGTCGCGCCACAGTGGCTCGGCCGGCGTCAGCCATGTCTTCAATGAGCAATGGCAGGCTGCGCTGTCGACCTACCAGGCGTCGGGCGATGGCTTTCGCGAGCACCGCTATGGACGCACCGACCTGACCGTGGCCCATGCCTTCAAGCTGGACACGCTGCCTTCGTCCATCACCTTGGGGCTGAGCTACCTTCACGCCCCCACGATGGGCGTTTATTCAGGCGGCGAGGGTGAAATCGTGGCCGGCTACAGCCACCGGACCAGCCTGTACGGCAAGGTCCGGATCAGCTTCTGAGGCGGTTCGCCTCGGAAACCACCCATGCCATACGCGTCCCCAGGCCAAGCCCCTCCCCACCAGTCGACGCGGCGGGCCTGGATGCGTGCGGTCGTGTCAGCCTGCATATGGGCACCCTTGGCTTCACGCAGCAATGTGAAAGAGTTGCGGGTGCTCACCGGGCCGGACGCCACGCCCTGGCGGCCTTTGCTTCAGGCGCTGAAGCAAAGGCTGCCCAACGTGGTCGTGGACTCGGAAGTGAGCGCTCTGGAACCCCACCGCGGTGGCAGCCCGTGGTTGGCACTGGGGCCCCAGGCCTTGCGACGCGCCCTGAGCGGGGACGTGCACGCCCCGGTGATCAGCGCGCTGACCTCCAGCCAGGCTTACCGGCGGATGGTCCAGGCGTCGCCACGTGATCCAGGGCTGAGCACCGCCATCTATGCGGAAGCTTCACCTGCCGCGCAAATGCAGTTGATCGCCGCCCTGTTCGAACGCCGCGTCACGGTGGGCATCCTGCTGTCCGAGGCGTCCGCCTACCTGGAACGTCCTTTGCGGCAGGCTGCCCAGGCGGCAGGCCTGGACGCACAACTCATGCTCACCAACGCAGGTCAGGATCCGGTTCGCGCCATCAACAACCTGCCTACGGTGAATGTGCTTCTGGCTGTCCCGGATGGGACCTTGTACACACCCGATGCGCTGCGGGCCGTGCTCGAGTCGACTTACCGACGCGGCTTGCCCGTGATCGGCTTCTCTGCCGCGACGGTCGCGGCAGGCACGCTCGCCTGCGCGCATGCCGACCTGGACGACCTGGCGGCAGATCTGTGGGACTTGCTCGATGGCTTGCCCCCTTCAGGCGCACCCTTGCCGGAAGCTCGCTACCCGAAGTACTGGCGAGTGGCCATCAACGACAACGTGGCCCGCTCCCTGGGCCTGACGGTGTCCGACAAGGTCCGAGCCCTGGGCACACGCCCCACAGGACGGCCCTCATGATCAAGTGGCTGCTTCAGCGTCCGGGTGGCGTCACCACGCGCCTGTTGACCATCGCCGTGCTGCCCGCCGCGTTGATGTTCCTGATGGTCACGTCGGCCTTGTACGCCACGGCCATCAGCGACGTGCAGCGAGATGTGGCGGAGCGCGGCCGGCTCATTGCCAACGCACTGGCCCAGAGCAGCCCCTACGGCCTGGTGTCTGGCGACCTGAGCTACGTGCGGGCCACCATGCGGCAACTGGTGGAGTCCGACCGCAGCATCGTGTGCATTGCCCTGGTCAATGAACAAGGTCAAACGGCAGCGTCGCAATGCCAGTCGCGGCGAAGCGAAGAACAGGTGACCTTTGAAGCAGCGGTGCACATCGAATCGCTGAGCGAAGTCGACCTGTTCGCGCCGGCCACGGTCCAGCCACCGCACAACCTGCGGAAAGTGGGGGCAGTTCGGGTGACGATGTCACCCGAACCGATCTTCGAATCCCGGCGCGGAACCCTGGGCCTGGCCATCGTGGTGGTTCTGGGTGTGGCCGTCGCCACCTGCCTGATCGCATGGCGACTGACGCGGCGTCTGCGTCGAACGATGTCGGCGGTGCTGGATGCCTTGCGCGCCCTCCGCAAGGGCCAGTTTGAGGTGGACCTGCCAGTACACGAACCGGATGAGCTGGGCGAACTGCAACGGGCCATCGTGGAGATGGCTGGCGCCCTGGGGGCGGCGCGGCAAGACCTGGAACAGCAGGTCCGCACGCGCACACACGAGTTGCGCGTGGCCATCGAGCAGATCCGCCAGTCCGACGCCGAGAAGCGACGGCTGCTGACCCACAGCAATGCCCTGATTGAAGCAGACCGAAAACGGGTGGCGGTCGAAATCCACGACCACCTGGGCGCCAGCCTGATTTCGGTGCGCCTGGAGGCATCGGCGCTGGCCGCCAAAGCCCGGAGCAGCGGTGACGAAGACATGGCCCGGGCGGCACGGCGCATCGCCGACACGGTTCAACTGCTGTTCACCAGCACGCGGGACATCGTGAAGAGCCTGCGCCCGGAGGTCATCGACACCCTGGGCCTGGCCGGCGCGGTGGAAGAGCTGGTCAGCAGCCTCGACCGCGTGCACCCCGACTGCCGCTTCCGCGTGCATGTCCCCGAGCCCCTGCCCCATCTGTGCAGCGAACTGGCCATGCAGGCCTACCGCGTGATCCAGGAAAGCCTCACCAACATCGTGAAGCACGCACGGGCGACATCCGCCTCGGTGACCCTGAGCCTGAACAACGACGCCCAGTCCTTGTGCATCGAGATCAAAGACAACGGCATGGGCTTCAACACCGACACGTCCACCCGCGATGGCCTGGGCCTGATCGGCATGCGCGAACGCGTGGCCTCGGTAGACGGGGAAATCTGCATCTCCTCACCCACGGGCCAAGGCACCACGATCACGGTCACCCTGCCCTTGCTGCACAAACCGGCCTGAGCCCGGCGGCAAGTTCCCGTGCTTGCTTGGGCCCGTCCACCCCATCATTCACGCAGGCAAGAAAAAACCCCGGCAAGCCGGGGTTGTTCTGGTGCGGACAGCCCGGGCAACAGGTGCCCGGTGAATCCAGCCGATCAGCGGGCAGCGATGGGCTTGACGTCACGCTTTTCGGCGCCGACGAACAGCTGACGCGGACGGCCGATCTTGTATTCCGGATCGCCGATCATTTCGTCCAACTGCGCGATCCAGCCCACGGTGCGGGCCAGGGCGAAGATGGCGGTGAACAGCTGCACGGGGATGCCGATGGCGCGCTGCACGATGCCGGAATAGAAGTCGACGTTCGGGTACAGCTTGCGCGACACGAAGTAGTCGTCTTCCAGGGCAATCTTTTCCAGGGCCATGGCCAGCTTGAACAGCGGGTCATTCTGCAGGCCCATTTCGTTCAGCACTTCGTGGCAGGTTTCGCGCATCAGCTTGGCACGCGGGTCGTAGTTCTTGTACACGCGGTGACCGAAGCCCATCAGCTTGACGCCGGAGTTCTTGTCCTTGACCTGGGTGATGAACTCGCCGATCTTCTCGACGCCACCGTTCTTCTGGATCTCTTCCAGCATGTTCAGGGCGGCTTCGTTGGCGCCACCGTGAGCCGGGCCCCACAGGCAGGCCACGCCCGCTGCGATGGCGGCGAACGGGTTGGTGCCCGACGAACCGCACAGGCGGACCGTGGAGGTGGAGGCGTTCTGCTCGTGGTCGGCGTGCAGGATGAAGATGCGGTCCATGGCGCGCACCAGCACATCATTGACCTTGTACTCTTCGCACGGGGTGGCGAACATCATGCGCATGAAGTTCTCGGTGTACGACAGGTCGTTCTTCGGGTAGATGAAGGGCTGACCGACCGAGTACTTGTACGCCATGGCCACCAGGGTGGGCATCTTGGCGATCAGGCGGATCGCGGCGATCTTGCGGTGCTCGGGGTTGTTGATGTCGGTGCTGTCGTGATAGAAGGCCGACATGGCGCCCACGAGACCGGTCATCACGGCCATCGGGTGTGCATCGCGGCGGAAACCACGCAGGAAGAACTGCATCTGCTCGTTGACCATCGTGTGGTTGCCCACGCGGTTCACGAATTCCGTCTTTTCCGTGGCGTTCGGCAGCTCGCCGTTCAGCAGCAGGAAGCAGGTTTCCAGGAAGTCGCAGTTGGTGGCCAGCTGTTCGATGGGGTAGCCGCGATACAGCAACTCGCCCTTGTCACCGTCGATGTAGGTGATCTTGGAGTTGCACGAAGCGGTCGACAGGAAGCCGGGGTCATAGGTGAACTTGCCGGTCTGGCCATACAGCTTGCGGATGTCGATGACATCCGGGCCGACAGAGCCCTTGTAGATGGGCAGTTCCATGCTGGGGCTGCCGTCAGAGAACGACAGGGTGGCTTTCACGTCGGACGGTGTCATGAGCACTCCTAAGGGCGGTCTTGTTAGATGAGAAAAATGGGTGACCCAGGGATTCTCCCAGGTCGCGATTATGAATCCGCTT
>CANBUA010000238.1 GCA_947372535.1 Burkholderiales bacterium | reverse complement strand
GTTCAGGATCTGGCGCATCAGTTCGGCGTTGATGGCGTCGTCCTCGGCGTACAAGATCACACCCAGGCTTGGCGGCGGCTGGCTTGCATCGTTCGGTGTCTGGGCGGCGTCGGCGTCGGCGTTCGGTGGCGATCCGGCCTTGGTCAGCGGCAGCAGCACCGTGAAGTGGCTGCCGATGCCCACCTCGCTTTGCACGTGGATGTCGCCGCCCATCAACAGCAGCAGCTTGCGGACGATGGCCAGGCCGATGCCCGTGCCTTCGATCTGGCTGCGCTCGGCGCCCAGGCGGTTGAAGGGCTCGAACAAATGACGCTGCTGGTCGGCGCTCAGGCCCAGGCCCGTGTCGGTCACGGTGATGGCCAGCATGCCGTCGTTCTGCGCATGACAGTCGATGCGGACTTGGCCCTGCGGTCGGTTGTACTTGATGGCGTTGCTGAGCAGGTTGATCATGACCTGACGAAGGCGCACCGGATCGACCATGACCAGAGGCGCGCTCCCCAATGGGGTGGGCTGAGTGATCTGGATGGCGATGCCCTGCTGCCGTGCCGCCGGCTCGACGAAGGCCATGGCATCGGCGCACAGGGCATGGGCATCTGTCAGGCTGAGGCTGAGCGGCAGTTGTCCGGCCTCGATGCGCGAGAGGTCCAGGATGTCGCTGATCATGTCGACCAGATGGCGGCCAGCCTGCTCGATGAACTGGATCTGGCGGCGCTGGTTGGCGCTGATGGACTCCTTGGGATCAGTGCGCAGCAGTTGGGCAAAACCGATCACGGCGTTGAGCGGGGTGCGCAACTCATGGCTCATGCGCGAGAGGAACTCGGTCTTGGCATGGTTGGCCTGATCGGCGGTCTGCGCGGCCAGGGCCATGGCGGCGTATTGCTTTCGCTCGGTGATGTCGAAGGTGTAGCTGTAGAGCAGGATGTCGCCATCGTCCTGCGGCTGCGGGCTCATCTGTGTCTCGAACCAGCACCAACCCTTGCCGGGGATGTCCATGCGGTATTCGCAACTCTGGATGCTCATGTCTCGGGCCGTGAGGGTCACGGCATGCCGCAGCTTGCCGCGGTCGTCTGGGTGGATGCGCCCTTGCATCACCCCTTCAGTCAGGTCTTGCAGGGTCAAGCCTTGCACCTTGCCCAAGGCCTCGGTGGCATACGTGGGGATGATCTGGCCGTCGGGTTTGAGCGTCATGACCACGATGGCGCCGGGCACTTGCCGGGTCAGCGCCAGCAGTTGCGCCTCGCTGGCCCGCAGGTGTTCACGTTCGCGCATCAACTGGGCGCGCACATAGGCCGATTCGAGCACGGCGGGCAGGCGCAGCAGGTAGCTGGGGTCTTTGACGAGGTAGTCGGCCACGCCCAGGCGCAGGGCCTGCACGGCGATTTCCTCGGAGCCCTGGCCCGTCACGATGACCACGGGCAGTTCGTGGCGGTGGTGGTGTTGGATGCGCTTGAGCAACTCGAAGGCATTCAAGTCCTCCAGCCGGTAGTCCAGCAGGAGGATGTCGAAGTCGTGTTGCGCCAGGCGTTCGTCCAGGCCCAGGAAGGGCGCGCGCACCAGGGACACCTGAAGGTGCGGGGCATGGGACGCCAGGTGGCGCAGCGTGAGTTCGCCATCCTGCGGGTTGTCCTCGACGTAGAGCACGCGCAAGGTGTGCTCGGCGCGTGATTGGGCGGCATCGATCAGGCGTTGTCGGGCCTGGGTCAGGATCTCGGGCAGTCGATCGAGGTAGTCGCCTTGCTTGATGACGTAGTCGTCCACGCCGGTCTTGAGCGCTTGGACCACCGCACGCTCGTCGCCCGTGCCGGTCACGGCCACAGCGGTCAACTTCAGTCGCTTGGCGCGCACGTGCTTGAGCACCTGGAGGCCATCGCCGTCGGGCAGGGTCAGGTCAAAGAGCACCCAGGTGTAGCGTGTCGGCTGCGCATCGAGCCGGGCCAGCGCATCGGCCACGGTCTCGACCACCTCCAGCTCGATGGCAGGATGCGCACGCCGCAGGGCACGGCGCGCCAGGTCCGCATCGAGGGCGTTGTCTTCCACGTACAGCGCCCAGATTGGCGCCGAGGTGCGGGCTGGCATGGTGGGGGGCTGATCGAGCACGGGCGTCTCGCTTTCTGGCAGCGACGGCTCAGCCGTCCACGCAGGGTTGATTGAGCAGGCTCCAGTAGAGCTCGATCTGCTCGGCGACTTCCAGGAATTTGTCGAAACTCACGGGTTTGACGATGTAGGAGTTGGCGCCCAGTTGGTAGGCGCGCTGCACATCGGTGTCCTCGGCCGAGGTGGTCAGCACCACCACGGTGATCACCTTGAAGCGTGGGTGGGACTTGATGCGTGCCAGCACGTCCAGGCCATCGACCTTGGGCAGCTTGAGGTCCAGCAGCACCAGGGCGGGCGTGGTTTCGTCGCCGCGCTCCCAGCCATCGATCAACTGCATGGCTTCTTCGCCATCGTGTGCCACCAGCAAGGGGTTGGCGAGGCGGCGGCGCGAGAAGGCGCGACGCGTCAGGTCGATGTCCATGGGGTTGTCTTCGACCAGCAGGATGGGGCGCAGTTCGAGGTTCATGGGGCCAAAGGCAGTTCGAGGTAAAAGGAAGCGCCTTCGCCGGGCACGCTTTGGGCCCAGACCCGCCCGCCCATGCGCTCGGCGGCCTTGCTGACGATGGCCAGGCCCACGCCGGTGCCGGGGTAGTCGTCGGCGCGGTGCAGGCGCTGGAAGATGGCGAAGATGCGGTCGTGGTATTTCATGTCGAAGCCGCAGCCGTTGTCCCGCACGCAAAGCACCAGGCGATCGGCCTTGACCTCTGTGCTCATGGTCAGCGTGGGCGCCTGGGTGTGGCGGCAGAATTTGACGGCGTTGTCGATCAGGTTGCGCATGATCTGGAGGAAGCATTCCAGGTCTGTGTGCAATTCCAAGGGCTGGGTGTGGTTGATCACGTTCACGTGGTGGCCCTCGATGTCGTGGGCGCGTTCGGCCAGCACGCGGGCGATGGCGGCCTGCATGGCGAAGCGGCTGCGCGAGAGCTCACGGCGCCCGATGCGCGAGTAGGCCAGCAGGTCGTCGATCAGTTGCGACATGCTTTGCGCCGCCTGGCGGATGTTGTCGATGAAGCTTTGCGCTTCGTCCGGCAGCCGCTCGCGGTAGTCCTCCATGAGCAGGCGGCTGTAGCCATCGATGCCGCGCAGAGGTGCTTTCAAATCATGCGAGACGGAGAAAGCAAAGGTCTCGAGGTTGCGGTTGATCTCCTCGATCTTGCGGGTGCGCTCGGCCACACGCGCTTCGAGTTCATCGTTCAGGCGGGTGAGGGCGGCCTCCCGCTGTCGCAATTCGTACTCGGTTTGTTTTTGCTCGCGGAGGTCCCGGACCACGGCCGACAGGTAGGCGACCTTGCCGTCGTGGCCTTTGTGGGTGAGCAGGTGCTCCCAGATGGGGATGCGCTCGCCCTGGCGGGTCAGCGCCACGACCTCACCCGACCAGCGGCCATCTTTGAGTGCCTGGGGGATGATCTCCGTCTGGCGGCGCACTCTCAACTCGGGCGGCACGAAGGACATGGCGTTCATGCCTGCCAAGGGCTCGTCCGGACTCAGGCCCATCAGCTGTCGGCCTGCCTGGTTGAGGTAGACCGCCTCGCCACTCAAGGTGACCGTGAAGACGAGATCAGGCGTCGTCTCGATGATGGAGGCCAGGCGCGAGGTGAGTGTCTGCAAAGCCTGGCGTTCTTGCGCTTCGCGGTGCAGGCCGATGAACTGGGCCAGCGCATCGGCAAAAGCCACCTCGCCCGCCGACCAATGACGCAGGCCGGGCCCGTTCTCCAGGCACAGCACGCCCACCGTGCGACCGCCTTGCTGGATGGGCGCGTCCAGCATGGAGGCGATGCCCAGCGGACGAAGGTAGGCCTCGGTCAGCTCGCGGGTCAGCGGATGCGTGCGGGCGTCGCTGGCCACCACCAGCTCGTCGGTAGAAATGGCGGCCATGTAGGCGGGGAAGGCGCTCACGGCAATGGGCGCATGCATGGTGTGCTGATCTGAGGCTGACAGGTACAGGTCAACGCAGGCCAGGTGGTGGCTTGCCGGCTCGAACATCCAGACGCCCGCCCGCGAGATGTCCAGCGTTTTGGCCGCCTGCTCGGTCAGGTGGCGGCAGACGGCGGTGAAGTCGTCGGTCTGGGCCACGGCCTCGCGGGTGATGCGGGCGGCTTCGCGTCGAAATTGCAGCAGGTGATCGCGCTGGGAGCCGCCATGGCGCTCGGCATACACCGAATCGCGCATGCTGATGCGGGTGCCGAGCAAGGTGCTGCCATCGTCTGCCCACATCGGCTGCCAGGACACGGAGACCCAGCTGATGGATTGGTCGTGGCGCAGCAAACGCAGGTTGGCCTGTTGCGGCGAGCGGTCGGCCATGGCGAGCTGGCGCAATGCTTCGAAGCGGTCGTGGTCGGCCGGCAGCACCAGCGTCAAAGGAAAACTCGGGTCGGCCAGGCAGACTTCGGGGCTCAGGCCGGTCACACGTTGGGCTGCGGCGTTGATCCATACCAGGCGGTCTTGGGCATCCAGCCAGGCATCGCAGTCGGGCGATTCCTCCAGCATGCGCAGCGCCAACTCGCCGGGTGGCCAAGCTTGCGGGGTCGAGTCACTGCCAGCCATGTGAGCCTGAGTCCTTCGCCAGTCGTCCCTGAATGATGATGGATTGTAGGGATGCTGGCGCCGATTCGGGCATGCGTGACAATCACGCTTTCCCTGCACCTTTTCACGCTTGTCGCCATGTCTTCTGCACCTGCCCGCCCAGTCCGCGCTGCCGCCAAGCCCCTGGGCCTGCCCGATTACCTGCAAAAGATCCTCACCAGCCGGGTCTACGACGTGGCCATCGAGACGCCGCTGGAGCGTGCCAAACACCTGTCCGCGCGGCTTGGACACGAGGTGTACATCAAGCGCGAAGACACTCAGCCGGTGTTCAGCTTCAAGTTGCGCGGCGCCTACAACAAGATGGCGCAACTCACGCCCAAGCAACTGGCCAAAGGGGTGATCTGCGCTTCGGCCGGCAACCACGCGCAGGGTGTGGCGATGTCGGCGCGCAAAATGGGCTGCAAAGCCGTCATCGTGATGCCGACCACCACCCCCCAGGTCAAGATCGACGCGGTGGCTTCGTTCGGCGGCGACAACGTGCAGATCGTGCTGCATGGCGAGAGCTACTCCGATGCGGCCCTGCACGCCAAGGCGATGGAGGCCAAGCGCGGCTTCACGTTCGTGCACCCTTTCGACGATCCCGATGTCATTGCCGGGCAGGGTACCGTGGCCATGGAGATCCTGCGCCAGCACAGCGGCCCCATCGACGCCATCTTCGTGGCCATTGGCGGCGGCGGGCTGATCAGCGGCGTGGCCACTTACATCAAAGCCTTGCGCCCGGAGATCAAGGTCATCGGCGTGCAGATGAATGACTCTGACGCCATGGCGCAATCCTCGCGTGCGGGCAAGCGCATCACCCTGGCCGAGGTCGGCCTGTTCTCGGACGGCACGGCCGTCAAGCTGGTGGGCGAGGAGACCCTGCGCCTGGTGCGCAAGTACGTCGATGATTTTGTCATCGTCAACACCGACGCGGTGTGCGCGGCCATCAAGGACATCTACCAGGACACGCGCTCCATCGTCGAGCCGGCCGGCGCCCTGGGCGTGGCCGCCATCAAGCAGTACGCGGCCAAGCACAGCGGCAAGAACAAGACCTACATCGCCATCAACTGCGGCGCCAACATGAACTTCGACCGGCTGCGTTTCGTGGCCGAGCGGGCGGACGTGGGCGAGGAGCGCGAGGCCTTGTTCGCCGTGACCATCCCCGAGGAGCGAGGCTCCTTCAAGCGCTTTTGCGAGCTGATCGGCCCGCGCAGCGTGACCGAGTTCAACTACCGCATCTCCGACGATGACAAGGCCCATGTCTTCGTGGGCCTGTCCACCCAGACCAAAGGCGATTCACGCCGCATCGCCAAGGAGTTTGATGCCCAGGGGTTCGCCACGGTTGACCTGACGCACGACGAGCTGGCCAAAACGCATGTGCGCCACATGGTGGGTGGCCGCTCCAGCTTGGCTGAGGGCGAGCGCCTGTTCAGCTTCACCTTCCCCGAGCGGCCCGGCGTGTTGATGCGCTTTCTGACCAGCATGCCGCCGACCTGGAACATCAGCCTGTTCCATTACCGCAACCAGGGCGGCGACCAGGGACGCATCCTGGTCGGCCTGCAAGTGCCGCGCGGCGATGCCCGGCGCATCGGGCCGGTGCTGGGCGGGCTGGGTTATGCCTATGTCGAGGAAACGAACAACCCGGTATACAGGTTGTTCCTGCGCTGAACGTCAATCCCTCTTGGGAGGGAGGCGGGAAATCCAGGGTAGTCCCTGAAGTGCTCGTCTTCTGCGATGGCGCCCTTTCAAGGGAGAGGGATCCATGATGAAAAATCGTGCGCTTGGCGCTTTCCAACCTCAGCTTTTGGCTGTGCTTTTGATGGGCAGTTGCATGGGGCAGGCCCAGGCCCAGGTAGCACTGTCGCCTTACCAAGATACCAAGACCGGACTGTTGTGGGTCAACATCCGCTTGGCCGACGGTGAGGCTGCCGGTTTCCGGGTGGCGACCTCGGCAGAGTTTGCCACTTTGCTGGGTGATGCGGGTTGGACATCGCAGGCTGGAGCGGGCCAGCAATTCCTGTTACCGACGGCGAACCAAGCCACACCCGGGTCCACGAACATGGCGTTGGGCGGGGGGTGGACAAATTACGAATACGTAAATATCAGTACGTTGCAGCCAAACATCTACCGTTACTCATACGGATCTGGCGGTCTGCTGGCCGATGGCAATGCCGCTGCCATATCGAGCGATGCATTCACGACCGACCAGTACTGCAAAACCACCGCCTCAGGCGGCACTTCTTGCACGCCGAAATCGGTCAGTTACACGCTCAAGGCCATCATCGGCAACTTTGATCAACTCAAGGCAGGGGCTTACGACGGTGAGAAAAAATGGTCTGCGACCACAGTCCACTCCGGCGCCCTCGTGACGGGTGCAAGCCAGGACAATCCAGGGCAATGGATCTATCACTCGTTGTTCTACCAGAACACCTACTTCATGATTGCCGCGGTGCCGGAGCCATCGACCTGGGCACTGATGGGGCTGGGGCTGATCGCAGTGACCGTGGCGGCGCGACGCCCAGCGCTATCCTGACGAGCACACGGTTTTCACACGCTGGTCAATGGCGTCTGAAGAAGCAAAAAGGGCCTCACGATCACGCGAGGCCCTTTTTTTTGATTTGACCGATCTTGCTGCTTTACTGCGGCTGTTGCTGCTGCTCGATCCCATCGCCGTTCTGCCCACCGGGCGGGCCGCCCACCATGCCGCTGCGGCGCCCCCTGGGCGGCAGGCGACGGACCTGGTTTTCCTGGTTCATGGCAGGCGCAGCTTGGGGTGAAGCACCCTCCACAGGCTGAGCCGCCATGCCCACGGCGGCGGGCATGCCGCGGATGCGAGTCGGGGTGACTGGAATGGCAGGTTGGGTTTGGTTTTGG